>JAQXZB010000104.1 GCA_029226975.1 Clostridiales bacterium
ACATTCCATTGCTTTTCTTGAATCAGCAAAGGGCATAATATCACTGTTTGGATAACAATCAGCAACAAAGTGCTGCAGCCTTCTTAATTCATCAGCATTATTTTCCACAAGCATGATAAGCATTTATTAATCCTCCCATCGTATAAGAATCAGATAAAAATCCTTTAGGATATAAGCCTCGTCTGATTATCGGACGAGGCTTATACATCTTAAAGAAAATATTTTTTACAAATACTGTGTCTGTCCTCAGCTTTTTATTTTTTCATACGCTTCAAACAACGGAACAATATCTTCAAGATTATTCCAAACCATAACTTTTACCGTATTTGCATTTTCCACTGAAAAATCATCCGGTATGTTAATCTCGTTTATTCCCGCATCTAAATCCTTGTATATAAAGCTTACGCAAACGAATTCATCATCGTTATAAGCGGCGAATAAAACAACAGGATTTGTATATTCCTTGTCTGCGGTAATATATGCCTTACCGTTTGCCATATCCAATTCGATATTCTGCGTTGGAATCTCCGTTCTGAAGGTGTATGTTACTGTGTAGCCTGTGATAACCACATTATTATTCGCGTCCTTATCAATTATAGGTGTTCCCGCAGCTGTTGTGCCGTTTACGGTAAACACAGGATTTTCGCCGAATACATAGCCGTCTTTTGCAGTAAGCGTTGCGGTCATTGTATACTGCGTATCTGCTTTAGCCTTTGTATCGCTCGGTGTTACGGCAAAATTATTTACAGTAACACCGACTGCCTCGGTTGTAATCGCTGTGGGCATCAGCTCACCACAGGACGGTATCGCCGCCTTGAGGTTTACCGCCGTTACCGAATCCGCACACTGAGCCGTTACCTCAATAATTTCACCGCTGTTTACGTTGGGAACGGTAAAGGCTGTTACGGGTTTTGACGCATTCGCAAAGAAACCGTCAATTGCTCTTGCGTTTCTGGTTGTTTCGGTTTTGGTTGTCGTTACCTCTTTCAGATTACCGTTTTCGTCAAGGATTTTTTCCGTTACTTCCCTTTCTGTTGTTGTGTAGGTGACAGCCTCGGCAATCCAGTTTTTGAACACCTTTCCGCTTTCGGGCTGTGCAATAATGCTGATTGTATCACCATTATTATATTCACCACTGCCTATGCCGTTTGTTACTGTTACAGTTTCTTTCTCGGCGGGCAGCTCTATTGTGTACTTATATGCCTGAACCTTACTGTTATTGTAACCGTTGCTTGCTACCGCCATTACCTTAACGGTTATTGTCTTTCTTTCGCCTGCTGTTCCGTTAAGGGCTATAGGAGCATCTGACGAATATACTGTTCCGTTTGTTTCGGAAGGCTCGCTTCCGTCCGTTGTGTATCTTATTTCCTTTACATAGCCAGAAACTGTATTAAAATTAAGCTCTTGGTTTTCCGAATATGCACCGGGTGTAATATCAGGCGTCGGTATTTTCGCACTGTCGCTGATATCATGCTTATTTAATGTTATGGTTGTCGTGAGTGTTATACCGTTTGCGTCAACATCATCGGGCAGCGTAACAGATCCGGTAAGTTCTTTGCTGCCGTAAGAGCCGAAGCCGTAATTGAAAAATAAATTCCTCATCGGGGATATATCCCAATATACCGCCGCGATACGCGTTGTGCCGTCATCGGTTTTAATGTCAACCGATTTTGGCAGCATCGACATAAGCTCGCTGTAATAATATTTCAAATTGTTAAGATACATCGCATCGGGAGCGGTTATGCCTGTAAGCTTTACCTTATCCGTTGCCGGGAAGACTGCATAAACAGTTACACTTCCGTCATCATTCTTGCCGCAAGTGGTGCTTGACGCTCCATCTACTGTCGCTGTCACGCTGTCATCAAACACAAACCCTTCTGCGTAATTGGGCTTTAATACAACCACTGCTTTGTATTCTGTGTTTCCTTTTGCCTTAGCGTCTGCCGGCGTCCACACTACCGTAAGCGGTTCTGTTTCGCTTGTTTCTGTTGTTTTATCATATCTTGTAAGCGTATAACCTGCACTTGTATCAAGTACGCTGTCCTTTGTCGGCTTATCGATAGCAAGAGCTATATTCGTTATCGTATATATATACGAAGGTGTAAGAGCTACATTACACTCCGGCATGGTGAACGTGAAGGACGGTGATTTTTTCTGTACCGAATCAAGCTTTATACCCGTTGCCGTCCAGCCGGCGAACACATATCCCGTTGCCATTGACACAGTCTGTACCGTTACGCTGTCGCCCGCGTGGTACGTGCCTCCGCCCAAACCGGCGGTTTTTTTGTCTAATTCTATTGTTACCTTATATGTCGGCGCAAGCACCGTAAACTTAAATTCCGACACCTCGCTTTGGCTTAATGAATCACCCGCCGCGATTGCCTTGATTGTATAAACCTTATCGGTTGTTCTGTCGGCTGCAAGCGTGATTGCGCCATTGTACTTTTGGCTTGATGTTGTCGGCTCTGTGCCGTCCGTTGTGTAGTAAATATCCGCGCCGTCCGCCGATGTAAGCTCCAAGGTCTGTGACTTATCATATACTGCGCCGTTTACAAGATTTGATGTCGGCGCGGCGGCTATGCCGCTTGCAGAAACCGTTACCTTTATTTTTGCATCAAGGGCAACACCGTTTTGGTCAACACCCTTCGGCAAGGTAATTGTACCGTCAACCGTAAAGGTTTGCTCCTCCGCTTTGCTCGGATCGTACTCGGTTGCCGTTGTTTCATTCCATTCCACATCTGCCGTTGAGATTGCCTTATCCTCGGTCACTATACGAACTTTTGACGGCAGAGAAATACCCTCTAATGCAGTACCGTTTTTAACACCCGTAAGCTCTGCCTGAGGAACACTCACAAGCTTCGGACTGCCCGTTGTAAATTCCTTTGTTATAACAAGCGTATTTGAATCCGGCTTTTTCGGCGTGACCGTTTCACCGTTGAACTTCACCTCAAGATTGCTCGAAAAGCCGTACTCACTTGTGAATGTTACTACTGCGGTGTATGTACTTTTAAAATCCGCTTCATTCTCCATAGGTGACCAGTTTACGGGAATCTCGGTCCTTGTGCCGTCACTCAGCTCAACCGTCGCATACGAGTCAAGCGCCCTGCCGCCGTACGGTTCGTCAACCGTTAATTCAACGGCGCTTGTCAAGTCCTCATAATTTGCAGTAAGCGTTACATTTTTTTCCGGCATTGTAAAGGTAATTGACGGCGACTTTGTCTGCTCCGACGAAAGCTCAATGCCGTCGGCTGTCCATGAAATGAACCGCTTGTTTTCAACCTCGTCTGCCGCAACGGAAACTTCGCTGCCTTTAGTATAATTTCCGCTGCCCGTACCGCTGTTTACGGTTACATCATACGACGGTACTTCCAAATCCGTTACAACTGTTATTGTCCAGTTTTGCTCCGTTATTCCGTCTCTGTGTAAAAGCGTATAGGTTACCGGTTTTGTAAAGTCCATGACACTTCCGCTTTTTGGAGAATCTTCTGATGTTACGCTTTTTGCCGTTCCGCTTGTCGTAAAAGAAACCGCAAGATTTTTAACATCGGTATCTTTCGGAACATGGATTGTTATGTTATAGCTGGGCCAATCCGCATCAGAATCCTGTTTACCCAGCTCATAGGTAATGTCAGAATCGCCATGCTTAACGGAAGCAATGCCTGTTATCAAAGCATTGAAGTTTCCTTCATCGTTCCAGTCATAAGTATAATACAGCTTGCCGTCACTACCGTTTACAACGCGTCCGAAGCTTATGTTGGCCCCATGGAAATATCTTGCATATTTTCCGCTTCCTTCTGTATCGGATAACGGATATATTTCACGTGTGTCAATCTGATAAGGATGGGCTATAACTATATTGGCGCCTTCTGAAAACTCCTCCGTTTTCATTCGGGTTTTCACTATCATCGTACTCGATTTCCTATAGTTACCAAACAAGACACCATTCTTCACAACTATATTTCCGCCGAAATAAGTATCGTTTTCCGGTCCTACTATTATGCCATAGCTTTCATTATCATGAATAGATCCGCCGCGGAAGTAGGCTCTATTAGCATTCTGAACAGCTGTATGTGCCGAATTGTATGCAATCTCTGTTCCCTGCATATACAATTCACCCTCGCAGTATACAGTCGCTCCTACTTCTTCTTTGTTGTAGTTAGAGACGTTATGATGTATTTTTCCGCCGTACAAATACACTGTTCCGCCCTCAGTACTGTAAATGGCGGTTCCCATGGATGCAGATTTCGGGGTCTCATTGTATTGATACTTTATAGCAGTGTTATACATTATTTCGCCGCCGTACATATAAAATTTCGAATTCGATTCAACCTTTACTGCGCCGCCGTTAGGCACCCCTTCGGACGTCGTGTATTTAAAGGTCGGATTATAATTGTTATTATACAGCTTGCCGCCGGTCATATACATTGTCGCACCGCTTTCCAGCTGCACCGCACTGCCATTGTGATCATAAAGGCGCCACCAGCCGGCCGATTGACAATAGGCAATACCGCCGCCTTGCATATATATGATCGAGCCGGACTTTGCGTGTATACCGCCTCCGCCGTTTCTGCTGTTTCCGTCCTCGATACGTCCGTTACCGCCGGGTGATGTGTCATTAATAGTCAGTATGGCATTCTTTGACAGGTAAATGACCTCGCCGTCCGAAACGGCTTCATGGTTTCTATAGTACAAACCGCGGCTTATGCTGTAACCGTTAAGGTCAATAGTTACCGTTTTTCCCTCCGGCACACAAAGCGCACCGCTTTTGAAGTAATCCTTATAAGCCTTTTCATTCGTTTCAAACTTCTTGTTTGACGGACTCCAGTTTGTAAGCAGCTTGAATGTGCCGCTGTTTTTAATTGCCTCCGCCCATGCTTGGTCGAACGAGTAGTAATCAACTCCGTTTGCCCGCGCCACAGGCGTTAAAGATTCCGCCTTTGCCGAGGGCGGTTTAACGATGTTAAACGCGCACATCATCGGCAGCACAACCGCTATGGTTGTCATCAATGCCGACATTTTTTTTAATAGTTGTTTTTTCATGTCTTTTACCTCCGCTATGATAATTCATTTTTGATGTTTTCCTCGCATACTTTAGAAAAAACTGCATTTTACCCTATTTTTTAATATTATATCACCCCAACCGCAACAAAACCGCAACAAATTGAGCCCCGGAAATGATTTTTTTTAAAAAAAAATTGCACAAATTTTTTAAAAATAGGTTTTTTGTTGCGGTTTTGGTGCGGTTTATATGGTATAATAATCACGGAAAAGCTTGCAAGGCAAGCTTTTGGGCGTTGCCCATATCGCGCGCTGCGCGAGCCGTGATATTGACGGCTGCGTAAAAATGCCCTTGCGAGCAAGCATTTTTACTTATGGTATAATATAATCAGCAATAAACAGACAAATAAATGAGGTAGACACATGAGAATTATGATTGTTGAGGACGAAAAATATGCTATGAAACAGCTATGCTCCGTTGTGGAGCAGGCATCTCCGGGTGCGGAGATTGCATGCTTTAACGAATCTGATAATGCTGTGGCGGCAGCAAAACATAAAAACTATGATGTGGCATTCCTTGATATTCATATGCCGGAAAAGGATGGACTGTCGCTGGCAAAGGAATTAAAGGATATTTATAAAGATATAAACATTGTTTTTGTAACGGGATATTCACAATATGCACTGGAGGCGCTCAGGCTTCACTGCAGCGGATAAGTTTTAAAGCCGGCAAAAAAAGAGGATATAGAGGACGCTCTTGCAAACCTGCGCACACCCGTTCGATATGATGACAACAAGTTGCGTGTGCAGTGCTTCGGAAATTTTGAGGTGTTTTGTAACAACGAGCCCGTTAATTTCGACAGAAGCAAGACAAAGGAATTATTTGCATACCTCATCGACCGCCGGGGTGCCTCCGCAACAACCGGTGAACTGTGCGGCATACTATGGGACGAAAAAAGTGCTGACGAGTCAAGCAAGCATTATCTTAGAAATCTGATTGCCAGTTTAAAAAAATCGCTTAAAGTCTGCGGTGCAGAAGATGTCTTTATATGCAGACGCAATCATTTTGCCGTTAATGCCGAAAAAATAGAATGTGATTACTACAAATATCTTGAGCGTGACACAGCGGCAGTCAACAGCTACAAGGGAGAATATATGTCACAGTACAGCTGGGCGGAAATGACGCTAGCAGAGCTTGAAAAAAACAAATCCATGTAACGCTTATTCTTACATGGATTGTTATAGGGCTTATTTGGGGATTTTAATAACCGCGTCTGTCCCCTGCTCCGGCACACTGTTTACCGTCAACTCTCCGCCGCACATCATTTTAAGCCTTTGCTGCACATTCTTTATTCCTATATGGGATTTTCCATCGTTTTTAAATGTATTGACATCAAGGCCCCTGCCATTGTCATTTATTTCAACATAATAATTATCCTTATCCGAATATGTTCTGATTGTCACAGTCAATTGTTTGCCTTTTCTCATGCCATGTTTTACGGCATTTTCAACTATCGGCTGGATTGTAAGGGACGGGAGCATAAAACCGTTTTCCTGTATATCATATACGGCTCTTATTTTGTCCTCGAAACGCTTTTCCTCCAATGACCAATATGTTTTTACATGCTTCAGCTCCGTTTCAAACGGTATACACTGCTTTAATGTGAGAGAGTCCATGTTAGCCCTCAAATAATCCGCAAACTGCCCTACGGTTTTTTCCGCCTCCTCCGGTTCTGTTCGGCACATATACATAATCGTTGTCAGCATATTATGCATGAAATGCGGCTGTATCTGACTTAGCATAATTGAAATACGGCTGTCCGCAAGCTGACGTGTGATTTCGCCATGAAACAGGACATACATTACAATCAAGGATAATGTTACTGCCATATACTGCGGTGTCGGCTCCCAAGAACGCTGCAATGTCATGGACAGCAGAGGGAGTACATTGAATGAAATCAGAAAGGAGATTTCCCGCAGTGTCAGTATCTTGTGATAACACATCACCCAAAATATTCCGATAATGATTACAAGCAGGTCAAATGCTCTTACAAGACCGTACATCGGTCCGTTAACAAAACGCCCGTTTTCATCAAAGGAAAAAAACATTCCGTTAAAAAGCGATATTACCGAAAGCAGTATGTAGATGCTGCATATTGCCAAGATAATATAATTGGGAACGAAAGATACCTTTTTTCTTTCACACACAAATTCTGTCAAGCAGTGGGCGTAAGCGGAGATTAACACATAACTGAATACCATCGACATCATCGCGGAAATATTAAGAAGGACAATATTCTCCGGCGTTCCCGAAAAAAACCACATTCCCGCTTCACCAAGCTGCATAAGGATATTGGTAATCAGCAGTACAGTAAAGCTGCTCATAAACCGGCTTTTTCGATTCATATCTGTGATGGCCCCTATCAATAAGAAAAGCGTGACCAATGCGGAAAATACCAGCAAACACACATTAAGCAAGTTCATTTCATTAAAATTCGGCATATTTATTTTCCTCCGGTGTACAATTTATTTACTCGTTGTGTTCAATAAACCTGTAGAGTATCTGCGCTGTTTCCGCTCTTGTTACGTTATCCTTGGGGTTTAAAGTGTTCTTTGCTTTTCCTTTCATAAATCCGCCGCCTACGGCATACTGCACAGAAGCCCTCGCATACTCGGAAATGTCAAAAGCATCATCATAAGAAAGAATATTTGTATCTTCACCTGCCGTTATGTCGTATCCCTTGTACTGTGCATAACGGTACAACACTGTCGCAAGCTGTTCGCGCGTCATAGGATTATCCGGCAAAAATGTTTCCGTACTGTCGCCAAAAACAAGTTTTTCAGCCACCGCCCACCTAACAGCGTCCGCATACCAAGCATCATCAGCAACGTCAATAAATGTTACCGTTTCGCCGACAGCGGGCTTATCCTCCAGATTCCACAAAATCTGTACTAACTGACAGCGTGTAATTTCTTCATCGGGATGGAACATATTGTCTTGATATCCCTGCATGATATTATTTTTCATGCAAAATGCAACTGCGTCATGATACCATGCTCGTTCGGGAAGGCTGTAGGTTTTATCGGATGTCAAGCCCCGGTACGGTACGTTGACAACAGTCAACGAATCAAGCCATGTAACACCGCTCGCCCTTTTAATATCAAGTGTGTTGATAATTGTACTGCGGATACGCTGGCGATTTAAACCCTCTTTCGGTTCAAGAATATTACCCGTAGCACTGATTACATAATATTTCCCGTTCTCTTTTCCGAGATACAGCATCTCGTGTCCATTGAAAAATAGAACAGACCCAAAGGGCAGTGCATCAAGAACTGTCAATCGTTCCTCGCGGCACATATCGGTCATATTAACATTTGCCATCGGCATTGCAGACTGCCATGTGGTATTGCGTGCCAGCTCCAAGCCAAAGCACTTGTATATATTCCGTATGTATCCTGAGCAATCGTCAGCGAACAGCGCTCCGCCCCAGCCATAGGTGTTGCCAAGCACTCCCAGTGCCACATTTGCAATATTCTTTTCTGTAAGCGGCAAATACCCCACCGACACCTCCGCGTGCTCGGGAATCAGCGTCAATTTTTTTGCATAGCTGCCGTCCTCATTCCGAATCGGAATCCATACCGCATAATTCTGATATGCGGCACGATTGTCAATCAATTCATTGGGATTTTCAATATCTGCAAGTTCAAGCACCGTACCCATTGTAAGCAACAAATTTGACGTCTGTGCGCCGGTTAATGACATCTCGGTATAGACCTTATCACCATAGACAACAAGCGTTTTCTCCGACGGAAAATCCCATGCGGAAAGCCATTCGTCTTTATCGGCGCATAGGGCAACATCCGAAGCGGCAACCCAGCCTGAGCAGGATATGCTTTTTGCGAGATAATAATTCCCGTCGGAGGACACAGAAGTAATTACAAGCGGCTCATTTACACGAATACCTGTTAGATATTGATAATCACACTCCTTGTCCGTAGGATCATCCCATATGGGTATATCCGACGGAAAGGTGCGAAGCACTGTTCTGCATACCGCCACAGCATATTTTACAGGCTGCGCCTGCAACGGATTGGAGTTCTGCGTATTTTCTATTAAGACGTCATAGTCTGCCTGCTCTGCAAGCTTTTCATTTCCAAGATACGTCCAGCCCAGGTAGTATGACACATCGGCAAGAGAGGATTTCTTAATTCCCTCGTTAAGAGCTATGCCATCTACTGTTTCCGGCTGATTTTTTAAATCGTACATATTTGTACCCTTTGTCGATATTGTCAGAGCATTGAGTTCTTCAATTTTCTCATATGTCATCAGCAGATCATCGTTTTCAGTCCAATAAGAAGGCTCTGACATTTCTGCCGTAACATCCGGCAAATAGCTTATGCCTGCGGCACATACCTGAAGTGAAATAAAAGAAACCATTAAAAAGGAAACTATTGTAATTAAAGGTGCTTTCTTTTTCATAATTGATTGATCCCTTCCTAAAATTTTTAATTTGCCGATAATCCATTCATATCCGGATTTGCGGCAATTCAATTTAGTTTATTATACCACCATCTATGCTCTTTTTCAATATCAAAGTATAATTTACCCTTTTTTTAAGCTGTATGTTTTATTATCATAGTCCACCGTCACTTCACTTCCATCGGAATATACCGTTCGATAACAGTTTTTGCCTATTTTGGTATGCTCATCCATGAACTCATATTGAAGATAACTCATCTCGTTATATATGTTCACTGTTTTAAATGCCGCTTTCGTTCCTGACTTCACATTCTCCTCCGTATCGGTTCGAAAATCCATATCACCCATCCAATCCGTACCGTCGGACACGAATTTTGAATAGTAATAGATTACCGGTCTGCCGCCAAGCTCTATCAAGCGCAGCAGTGCATCGGGATTACGGTTTATCACGGCATTGACCGTACCGGCATAAGGATTGTTTAAAACAATGCCGTGGAATACTATATGCCAAAACGGAACATATTCCGAGAACAAATCCAATTCCTCCACTTTTCTGTTTAAGCCGTTATCCATAGTACTGTAAAGTATGAAATCACATTTTTTCATGCTATGCTCCATACCAACCTCGCACCCTACCGTACCGAAAAGCTCTCTTGAATATTCAAAAAGCTTATCAAAATATTCGCAAGCCTCTTTTCTGTTTACCATATGCGAAGGATTATAACAATATCTCGGCGGCGTTGCCGTTATGACGTCTATATAATGCGCCCCGTAAAATCCCAGCTCTGCCACCGGCGGGAATGTTTCATATGCAAGCTTCAGCGATTTTGCGGGACAAATATTATAGGTTCTTCCTCCTCCCCACCTTTCAGCTTCTATGCTCGGTGAGCCGTCTTTTTTATGCGCCACAAAATCCCAATCGAAATTTTTTGCCAAGGTGTAAGCATCGGTGCTGTTTGTATGAGGGGAAACAGTATAGCCCAACTCCTTTGCTGTCTTTATAAGTGACAATAAATCTTCTTTGCCGCCGAGTGTTTCTTCCGGAGGCAATATCTGCGGCCATCTGCCGTCATGTCCACCCTTGTTCCAGCCAACAAGACAAAACTCCGCCTTTTCTATCCCCGCTCTTTTGTATTCCCTCATCAAGTCCTCAACCTGCTTAAAAGTGCAGGCAACATGAACGGGAGGCTCGTTTTCCTCCGTCTGTTCAAGGACGGTACAGGGAACGGGTTTCCAGCCCAATCTCACTCTTACGCAGACCGATTCTGCCGCGTATTTTAAGCTTTCATTCATCCTGTCCTTTATGCTTACAAACCCGTTTTCCAAAACGTACTTTCGATATTCCCGCCCCATCGCACTGTAGGATAAATCACCCTCAAGCTCATGCACCTCAAGCTTTATATCTTCATATAAATCTTCCTCGTCAATTTCAAATCTGAAACAGAATTTATACTCATTATTTTCAACAGCAATTCGTTGATGAGATATTTCTCTCATTCCCGATGCTATCGCTATATAAGCTCTATTGTTATGATTTATTCCCAATACATACAGATGCGGATCATAGTTCATGTATTCTGTATCCGAATGTTCAAAAAAATATCCGATCGCACAATCATGAAGCTTAGCTCTCCACCAACCTCCTGGACAAAGGAAAAATCCATCATCTCCGGCTTTAATTTCAGTTTCATTTACAGAAACATCAATATACTTTACTTTTGTAAAATCAAAAGCTTCACGCCTGATAACAGCATACCTTATACTTCCTGTCACCTCTATATTCGGATTTATTTCCGTTACAGAGCCGTCTGACAATCTCACTGATGTTTTAAACATAAAAAATTACCTCCTTGATTTTTTGCTATGCAGCGTGCTGATGTTTATTTCTGAACATTGCGATAACTACAGCAAGAAATGCCAATGATTCGGCTATCAGTCCCATGTATGAGCCTACAAAAATATCATATGTAAACATCATAACATTATTTGTAATGCCTATTACTCTTGCAACCTTTACACTTTTTTGCTTGAATGAAATGGTTGCAAGTGTAGATGTCATTGCGGGTAGTATACTGAAATATCCCTTCCAAGTCAAAACTGCCGACACAATGTTAAATGCGACAAAAACCCATAGCCATATCCGGCTTTTAAAAATTTTCTTATCATCGTTTATAAATACGAATTCTCGTACAAAACATATGGCATTGACGGCAAAGGCAGAGGTCGCGCCCAGCAATAAATAGTGGCCTGCCCACAAAACATCCATAACCATCTTTGTTTTAAGTACATTTTTCATGCTGTTAAACTGGTAAAGCATAATAAAAGCCAATATTCCCGCTGCACCGAATATCTGTGCAACAATAAATGTTGTTGTCATTTTGTATTCCTTTCTTCCAACTACGTTTTTTTCTCTTGATTTTATCACTTTATTATGATATAATCAATGAGGAAAACAAACAAACATTTTGTAAAAACAAACATTTTAGGAGATATGCAATGGAGCTTCAAAATATAAATCCGTACTTAAGATTTGTACAGATCATAAACTACAATCCCACAGACGAATACTTCAAAGCGGTGGATTACCACTTTTACTTCATGATTTCGGATTATTGCACATTGAAAGCGGAAAATGCCGAATATGCTTTAAAATATGGTTCGGTTGTAATAATCCCGCCCGGAATGAGATATAAATTTGACGCTCCAAGCAAATTTAAAATCGTGAGCATAAATTTTGATTACACCCAAAATCATTCCTCACAAGTAAAAGAAGTTCATCCCACAAAAGCAGATGAATTTGACGCAAATTCTATTATAGAAAAGGTATATTTTACAGATTATCAATTCTTGAACGAGCCCGCTGTAATTACGCACATGGGTTATTTATCCGAGCTTATCAACTCGGTTATTGATGAATTTACATACAAGAAACAATTGTACAGGTCTGCCGCATCGTCCATTTTTAAAAATGTGATTATCAGTATTGCAAGAAATATAATTTGCGATACAAAAGGCTCTGATATAATAGATAAAATACTCGATTTCATTCACTGTAATTTCTCGGCAAATATCGACAATAATATGCTTTCCAATATAGCCGGCTACCATCCGTATCACCTGAATCGACTTATGAAACAAGCGACAGGGACTACGCTGCGGCAGTATCTGATAAACTACAGAACGGAGGCTGCAAAGGATTATCTCAGAAATACAAATTATCCAATATCAAAGATTGCTGAGATGTGCGGATATAATAACCTATGCAATTTCTCGTCCGACTTCAAGAAAAGAACAGGTCTTACTCCCGGTGACTACCGTATTGAGACACAGCATTCGCTGTAACATTGCAGTCTCAGTTCCATCACTTTTATGTTGTTTTTTTACATCACAGACGGTAACAGATAAAACAGACATTATAATCTATTATATCCGCAACCCGTCAACATCTGCACTCCGGAATGAAACATAATTTTCATTGCCTGTCAGCACTCAAAAATCTATCAACAACAAGCTGTCTGAACTGCGGTGACAGGCTTGCGAAATATGCAGTGAAGCCTGTTACTCTCACCA
>JAQXZB010000105.1 GCA_029226975.1 Clostridiales bacterium
CGCTCCCACAAATCCGTCAGGCTCTCTGAACATCGATGTTACATTTTTGGCATAATCAATAAGCTGTGCATCATTTTCTATGTTATCATTTCCCGCGCTTACCGATAATCCTACGGAGCTTACCATTATTAAAGATAAGCATATTGCAATTATTTTTTTCATAGCAGTAAATATCCCCTTTTTAATACATTGTTTATTTTGTAATTATATCACATTATAAATATCATATCAATGCGCATTTTGCACAAAACAATACCTCCCCTTTCGGGGAGGTTGGTTTTTACGGTAAATCTATTTCCGCAAGCTCTTTTGCGGGTAAGGGTTTTGTCGAGTCCTTGACAAACTTCCTTACCGCCGCCGCGCCTACGGGAACGGCAACGTTGGTGCCCGCACCGGCTACACAGCCGCCCGGACAGCCCATGCCCTCTATCAGACAGCCGTCCTTCTTTCCTGCCTTGGCAAGCTGCAAAATCTTCTTGCAGTCCGCAAGTCCCTCTGCGTGTTCTATATACACATCAACATCGGGATAATATTCGTTTATGCACTTTTCGATTGCGTTTGCCACTCCGCCGGCAACCGCGTAGCCTCTGCCCGCGCCGGTTGCGTCATGAATAGGCTCCTCGCACTCGTAGTTTTGTATGTCTATGCCCTTTGCTTCAAATATCGCCGCAAGCTCCTCAAAGGTCAGAACAAAGTCAACGTCACTTCTTACGGTTTTTCTCATGGCTTCAAGCTTCTTTGCCGCACAGGGTCCCACGAATACCACCTTGGCATTGGGTCTGCGCTGTTTTATCGACCTTGCTGTGGCAACCATCGGCGTAAGCGCCGTTGAAACGCTGTCTATCATCTCCGGGAACTGGTTCTTTGCAAGCATTGACCAGGCAGGACAGCATGAGGTTAATAGGAAGGGAAGCTTTCCGGTCTTTACCTCCTCAACATAATGCCTTGCCTCCGTTACCGCGCCCACGTCCGCGCCGGAAGCAACCTCGAATACCTCCTTAAAGCCCAGCTCCAAAAGCGCCGCCTTAAGCTTCCAAAGAGTTGTCTTGGGTCCGAACTGTCCCACAATCGCCGGAGCAACCTCAACCACAATTTCCTCCCCGGCTCTTAAGGCTCTGCCTAACTGGAATATCATGGACTTGTCCGCAATCGCACCGAAGGGACAGCTTACCATGCACATACCGCAGGCAACACATTTATCATTATCGATTTTGGCACGTCCCATGGAATCGGATTCAATGGCGTTCACGCCGCAGGCACTTGCACAGGGACGAACCTTTTTTGCAATGGCGTCATAGGGACACGCCGCCTTGCACCGTCCGCACTTTATACATTTTTCCTTGTCTATGTACGATCTTCCGTTTACCATGGAAATTGCGTCCTTGGGGCATACCTCCATACAGGGATGCGCCACACAGCCTCTGCACTGGTTGGATACCTCGTACACATTATGCTCGCAGGCATCACAGGCAGATGGGATAACCTGCATAAGAGGCGGCTCATAATACAAATCGGTTATGTTGCTCATTTCAAGACCCGCGGTGATATGCACCGGCTTGTCCTCGGGTCTTAGGGACATTCCCATTGCAAGTCTTACTCTTTCCGCCGCAATCTGTCTTTCTCTGTATATACTATCTCTGTACTTGGGAACATCACTGGGTGTAATTTTATAAGGAATGCTTTCTATATCCGAAGCCACATTGTCGGACTCGTAAGCAATTCTTGCAATCTCCTTAAAAACCTCTCTCCTTATTTTTGTTACTGAAGTTTCGATACCTCTCATACAAATACCTCCTAATATGCTGTATATTTTAATAATATCACCTAACGGAAATAAAGTCAATATTTTTTAAATATTTTTCTCCGTATCATAGAGCGCGCCGCTCTTTTCATAGTTCGCAATTCTTACCGGACAATTCTTATCGTCCACAAAAACCACCCTCGGTCTGTGCGCCTTTGCCTCCTCGGGGGTCATGGAGCAGTACGCCATGATTATTATCTTATCTCCTATATCAACAAGCCTTGCCGCCGCTCCGTTTAAGCATATCACGCCCTCGTCCCCGGCTATGGTATATGTTTCCATGCGGCTGCCGTTGTCCACGTCCACCACCTGCACCTTTTCATATTCCAGTATTCCCGCCGCGTCAAGCAGCCTGCGGTCAACCGTTATGCTTCCGACATAGTCGGTGCGCGCCTGCGTCACCGCGGCTCTGTGTATTTTGCTTTTGAGCATTGTTATATTCATATGCATAATCCTTTCAAAACCCACGAATTATTTCATTATACATTATATCACAACGAGAAAAACAGTCAACAGGTAATTTATTTTTTTGTAATTATAATGAAATATAACACAAAAAAAAACATCACAGCCGACAGCTTGCATAATATCGACTGTGATGTTTTTGAGCCGCACACGCCTTTATCGCGCCCGCGGTCTATTGCTTCAGCAGCTCCGACCACCCCGTAATATAGCGGTCGGCGCGCTGTTTTAGCACATCTGTAATATCGGCGTTGGTATCGTCATATACCGCACAGGTTAAAAATCCCGCACTCTTTGCGCTTTCTATGCCCACGATAATGTCCTCGTAAACGGTACAATCCTTTGGCTTCTCGCCTATCCTTTCGGCGGCAAGCAGATATACGGCAGGGCTTTTTTTGGTGTCCCCCGCCTCATAAGCAAACGCATACGCATCGATATAATCATAAATTCCGAGCCTTTTAAACGCCGCCTTGCACAGCGCTTCATAGCCTGAGGTTGCAACGGCGATTTTAACGCCCTCGCCCTTTAGCTGTTCCATATATTCCTTAACGCCCGGCTTTAGGGGTATGGAGGTTTTATAGGCTGTTTCGGCAGCGGTGCGAAGCTTTGCAATCGCTTCATCAATACTCACATTAAGCCCGTAACGTTCCATAAGCATCGGCAGTGATTCGCCCAAGGACATTTCTCTCACCTCGCGGGCGGTTTCCTCGTCAAACTCAACGCCCATTTTGTCAAAATACTCCCTTGCGGCGTCCCACCAGACCTGCATTGAATCAAGCACTGTTCCGTCAACATCAAATATAGCACCACGCATAGCTTTTCCTCCGATACATTTTTATTATACACAATTTTTAGTGCCGTTTCAATAAAGCGGCGAAATTTTTAATGATTTTGTAATAAATTGCCTGTTTTTGTATCAATTATTTCTTTTATGTTACAAAGCCGTTCCCGAAGTCCCGTATATCTTGCGTTTGTGGCGGTGTTTTTGACCATACAGCCGATAGTGTGACTGCTGCCCACAAGCACCACCATTTTTTTTGCGCGGGTAACCGCGGTATAAAACAGGTTTCGGGTCATTAGCATACCCAAAAATCTCCCCACCGGCATTATCACAATGGGGAACTCGCTTCCCTGGCTCTTATGCACTGTTACGGCATATGCCAAATCCAGCTCCGACAGACTTTCAAAGGGATATTCCACAGTCTTGTCCTCGTCAAATATAACCGTCATGCTCCTGTCATGGGTGTTAATGGTGCGGATTATTCCCATATCCCCGTTAAAAACACCCGTACCCTCGCAGCCGTCGGCGCAGGTATAGACAATATCGTAATTGTTTTTTATCTGCATGACCTTGTCGCCCTCGCGAAACACCGTACCGCTGTAGATATGCTCGCATTTTGCGGCGTCCGGGGGATTTATGCTGTCCTGGAGAGTGCGGTTTAAATTCACAGTGCCTATGTCGCCCTTTTTTGTCGGGGACAGCACCTGTATCTGTGAAAGGGGGTCTACCCCGTAGGTTTTCGGAAGTCTTGCGGTGTAAAGCTCCACAACGGTTTTTAAAGCCGAGGGGGCATCGTCCTTTCTTATATAGAAGAAATCCGCGTCCTTTACCGATAAATCCGGCATTTCACCGCCGTTTATGCGGTGGGCATTCATAACGATAAGGCTCTGCTGAGCCTGACGGAAAATATGGTTTAATCTCACCACCGGCACTGCGCCGGAGTCGATAATATCCCTTAAAACATTGCCGGCGCCGATTGAGGGAAGCTGGTCTCCGTCACCGGAAAGAATAAGCTTTGCGCCGGGCTTTACGGCATACAGAAAGGACGCCATAAGGCTTATATCGATCATGCTGACCTCGTCTAAGATTATCACGTCCGCCTTTAAGGGATTTGTTTCGTCATGGATAAAGCTCTGCACGCCCTTTTGTGACTGCACACCCAACAGCCTGTGTATGGTCTGGGCTTCAAGCCCGGTAAGCTGGCTCATGCGCTTTGCGGCTCTGCCCGTAGGCGCGGCAAGCTTTACAGAAAGCTTCATTCTTTCCATAAGCTCTATTATTGTGTTTATGGTTGTGGTTTTTCCCGTTCCGGGACCGCCGGTAATTACCAGGCAGCCATGGGAAACCGCGCCCAAAACCGCGCTTCTCTGTTCCGGAGCAAGGCTTATTTTCATACCCTCCTCCACCTCATCGATTACCGCCTCCGCCTGTGCCGGTGTCATGCTCTTTTTCCCGGTCTGCACCGACATGGTCGCAAGCCGCCTTGCCACATAGGCTTCTGCGGTATACATGGGCTTTGTATAAATAACGTCCTTATTGTCTATATTATCGAAAATCAGCTCATTGTCGGCAATAAGCTCCAAAAGCGCGCTTTCCGCTTCGCTTTCCTCCACGCCCAAATTATACGCCGTATGCTCGATTATAAGAGCCTTGGGCATATATGTATGCCCGCTTGTAAGCTGTGCCTCCTGCATGAAATACAAAATCCCCGACCTAATCCGAAGGGGGCTGTTTTTTGCCACGCCCATACTGTAGGCAATGGCGTCGGAGGTGGTAAAGGAAATACCGCTTATTCTGTCGGCAAGGACATAGGGGTTTTGCTTTATTGCATCAACCGCGTTTGCGCCCAGGAAGCTGTGTATGCGCATGGCAAGATTTACCGACAGATTATACTGCTGCAAAAATATTACAATGCTCTGAACTGCGCGGGTTTCCTTATAGGACTCGCCGATTTTCTTTGCCTTTTTGGGGGAAATGCCCTTTATCTCGGCAAGTCTTGACGGGTCTGTGAGCATTATATTTAAGGTGTCCTTGCCGAAATGCTCCACAAGCTTTTTTGCGGTCGCTTCTCTTACTCCCTCCACAATGCCCGAAGCAAGATAGGCAAGTATATCGTCCTCCTCGTCAGGCTCTATCATCTCAAAGGCTTCAATCTTAAATTGCTTGCCGTAATCGGGATGGCGTATCCATTCGCCCGAAAGTGAGAGCATTTGTCCCTGTGCCGCGCACGGCAAAAAACCGACTGCGGTAAAATATTCCGAGTCGGGTCCCATGAGGTCACAGACCGTATAGCCGTTTTCCTCGTTTGTATAGATTATGTCCTCTATCGTACCTGTTACTGTTACAATTTCGCTCATTTCACTACTTCTATCATATCGTCCGCGCCGGTTATTTTTCCTCCCGCCGCTTTTACCGCGCCGATGTAGCTAAGCATTTCCTCGCTTATTTCGCCCCCGGCGTATATTATCGGCACTCCCGGCGGATAGACCGTAACGGTTGCCGCGCTGATTTTGCCCGCCGACTGCGAAAACGGCACCTTTTCACATTCCGAAAAGAACGCTTTTTGCGGGTCAAGCTCCCCCGAATATTTCGGCAGAGCGGGAAAATCTCTCTCTGTCTTGCGGGGCGAAAGAGTACCCGAAATTTTTACAAGGGCGTCAAAAAGCGCGTCAATATCCTCATTGGTATTGGGCGGAGTTACAATCATTACAATGTTATCCAAATCCGCCGCTTCAATGTCAATTCCGTATTCCTCGGACAAAATACGCTCTATTTCAAAGCCGGTGGTATCATAAGCGGCGAAGTTAAGCACCAGTCTTGTAAAATCGTCGTTTATGAGCGGCTTTATTTTCGTTTTGTACTGTATATTAAATTTAAAGCATCTTACAAGGCTTATAATTGCCTCCCATTTCTTTTCGCTCTCCAAATCCTCCCGCGCCGTATCCGCCGAAGCGGCGATTACATATGAGGGACTGGAGGTTTCTATCATTGAAACCGCCTTTTCAAGCCGTCCCAAGTCCGCAAGCGGGCCGGAAGCGTGAAGATATGCCGCGCCGGTAAGAGCGTTTAAGGTTTTGTGCGCGCTTTGGCACACCAAATCCGCGCCAAGCTCCGCCGCCGATTTGGGAAGCATATCCGAAACGATAAAATGTGCGCCGTGAGCCTCGTCAACAAGAAGCGGTATGTTCCTTTCATGGCATACCTCGCTAAGACGTTCTATATCGCAGGTCATGCCGTAATAATTGGGCGAGGTGACAAGCACCGCCCTTATGCGGCTGTCGCTGTCAAGTATGTCCTCTATTTCGGGAGTACCCTTCGGAATATGAAAATCCAAGTCAAGCTCCCTCTGCACAATCCTCATACCGCAGCCCAAAAGCGCACAGGCGTTTATAACGCTCATATGGCAGTCCGAAAAGCATAAAAGCACATCGCCCCTTTTAAGGGTTGAAAAAATCATAGCCTGTATGCAGGCGGTGGAGCCGCTTGTTAAAATAAAGCTGTCCCTTGAATGATACAGCTCTGACAAAAGCCGCCGCGCTTTTTTAACGCCCTCGCTTTTGCCATGCAAATCCTCGGTTTTTCCAAGCTCGGTTACATCGCATTTGATAAGCCCTTCTCTTAACCCGGCGCCGCCCTTGTGTCCGGGCATGGCAAAGGATATTCTGTTTTCTTCGCTGTATCGGATTAAATTTTCGTAAATGGGCGCTGACATAGGCTTCTCCTTATTTTTTTGAATATTTATATGGTGCGCTTCTTTTAAAAGCGTCGCTTAAGGTCTTTATCTCCTCCGGCGAAAGCTCCCTTTTGTCGACCATTACGCCGCTGTCCTTACCGCAGATAATAACAAAGCTGTTTTTTCGCTCCACAACGCTTTTTAAATCCTCATAACGATGCTCGGTTCTCTCGCCGCCGACCTTTACTCTCATGCCCCCGTCGGTAAATTTAAAATAAAGCGTCTGTGCTTTATTTTTCATTTCCTTATAGGTTTTTCTGTGCATAAGCCGCGGATATATACATAAAAACACGCCTACCCACAGGCATATCAATGCCGCAAGCTGACCGATATTGTAAAAGCAGTAAAATCCCGCGATAACCAGCACCGCGCCGATAACCGTCATTATACGGCGCACAGCCTTAAATCTTTGGGCATAGTATGTGCGGCAAAAAACCAGGTACATCCGGGGAGTCATAGTGGTTTTTGTTCTTATATCCAACTTATACTCCTCCCATAAGCCGCTTTATAAAACCGCCCGTATATGTAAAGGCGTAGGCAAATATGATATATACTATAAGATATATCAGAGATGAGGCGATGAAATAATTTATACCGGCAAATTTATAATACATCATTATCGACGCCGCCGCCAAAAGCCCCGCAATAAGCGGAAATTTCCATTCAAAGCCGTAGCGCGCGCCGTAAAAGCAGCAGACAACGAATATGAATATGGGATTTAAAATCATCATAAACATATTTGTCAGTATGCTCTGCCCCGTTTCTCCGAAAAAGGAGATTATCATGGGTATTATATGAAACAGAATAATAACCGCCGAAAGGTAGATTTTTGCGTCCTCAAGACTGAAGCGGTATTTATCCTTTTTTACGGGTTTTAATTTCCTTGCCATAGCCGCACCTTTCTAAAGTCTTACGCTTTCTCCGTTTTCTCTTAAATATTTTTTAAGCTCCATGATTTCTATTTCCTTAAAGTGGAACAGGCTTGCCGCAAGCACCGCGTCCGCCTTGCCCTCCCTAAACGCGTCGAGGAAATGCTCCAATTTCCCCGCACCGCCGGAGGCGATTACGGGAATTTTGGCGTTTTCGCTTACGGCTTTTGTAAGCTCCAAATCATAGCCCGCTTTCGTTCCGTCACAGTCCATGCTCGTAAGCAGAATTTCTCCCGCCCCAAGCTCCTGGGCTTTTTTCGCCCATTTTAAAGCATCTATTCCGGTATCGACCCTGCCGCCGTTTAAATACACCGTCCATCCGCCGCCCATTCGCCTTTTTGCGTCAATGGCACAGACCACGCACTGGCTTCCGAATTTATCCGCCGCTTCGCTTATCAGCTCCGGCCGCTTTATGGCCGCGCTGTTTACCGCAACCTTGTCCGCACCGGCGTTTAAAATTTTCCTGAAATCCTCAACAGTGCGTATTCCGCCGCCTACGGTAAAGGGTATGAACACCTTTGACGCAACCCGTCTTACCATATCCGTCACTGTTTCTCTTGCGTCTGACGAAGCGGTTATATCCAAAAATACCAGCTCGTCCGCTCCCGCCTTATCGTACACCGCCGCACATTCCACCGGGTCGCCCGCGTCAATGAGATTTACAAAATTAACTCCCTTTACAACCCTGCCGTCCTTAACGTCCAAACAGGGAATAATTCTTTTTGCGTACATTAGTGCTGCTCCAATCCGATAAAATTCCTCAGTATTTCCATGCCGACAGCGCCGCTCTTTTCGGGGTGGAACTGCGTTGCGAACACATTGCCCCGCTCCGCCGCAATTCCCAGTCTTTCGCCGTATTCGGTATACGCCGAGATAATCTCCTCCCGGGGCGTTTTAAGGTAATATGAATGAACAAAATACACATACGGCTCAGAGCCGAGGTTTCTTAAAATTCTGCTGTCCTTTGCAATATCGATGCTGTTCCAGCCCATATGGGGAATTTTAAGACCCCTGTCGGGGATTTTTACGATTTTGCCCTTAAACAGACCAAGACCCTTAACCCCCGGCGATTCCTCGCTTTCCTCGAACATAAGCTGAAGCCCCAAGCAAATCCCCAAAAGCGGAGTTCCCCTTTGGGCAATTTCTTTTACCACCTCGTCAAGACCCCTTTGGCAAAGCGCCTCCATTGCGCCGCCAAAAGCCCCTACTCCCGGCAAAATAACCTTGTCCGCGCCTAAAATTTCCTTAGGCTCGGCTGTTATTTTATTGTCCTCGCCCAGAAAATCCAAAGCGTTCTTTACGCTCTTTAAATTCCCGGCTCCGTAATCCACTATCGCTATCATAATTATTCTTTTCAGCCCGCGGGCCAGCCGAAGCTTCTTCCTCCCATCAGATGAAAATGCAGATGACCTACGGTCTGTCCGCCGTCCTCGCCGCAGTTGTTTACCACTCTGTAGCCCTTTTGGTCAATGCCCAAGCTCTTTGCAATTTCGGGAATTGCCGCCCATACTGCGCTTACATAGGCTATATTTTCCTCGTTTATATCGTTCGCCGAGGGAATATGCGCCTTAGGCACTATAACAACGTGTTCGGGAGCCTGTGGCTCAATATCCCTGAAGGCATATACCATATCGTTTTCAAAAACCTTTTTTGAGGGGATTTCTCCCGATATTATTTTACAAAATAAGCAGTTCATACTATTACCTCGTCATTTCCAAAACCAAATCGTCTACCTTTGCAAGAGCATCGTCAATCTTTGACGCGTCCTGACCGCCGCCCTGTGCCATATCGGGCTTTCCGCCGCCCTTGCCGCCGGCAACGGCTGTTACGCTTCTTATAATCTGTCCGGCATGAACACCTCTCTTGACAGCCTCTTTTGTTGCCATTGCAACAAAGGTTATCTTACCGTCCGTATTTGCCGCAAGCACGATAACTCCGCACTCTTCCTTTTCCTTGAACTTATCAGCTATGTTCTTAAGTCCGTCAACGCTCGTTCCGTCAAGCTGTGCCGTTAAAACGTCTATGTCGCCCACATGCTTTACCGAGGTCATTATATCCTGCGCCTTTGCCGCCGCAAGCTTTGCCTTTATTGCCTCCGCAGCCTTTTGAACTTCCTTAAGCTCGTTCATTGCCGCTTCCGCCTTTATATCTATCTCGCCCAAAAGGTTGGTCTTTAGAGCCTGTGCTGTTCTTTCTATAAGAGCGTCCTTTTGCTCCATGTATTTTAGCACGCCGTTACCCGTAACCGCCTCTATTCTTCTTACGCCCGAAGCGACTCCGCTCTCGGATATAAGCTTAAACAATCCGCAGCGGGCTGAATTTGTAAGATGTGTTCCGCCGCAGAACTCCACGCTGTAATCGCCTATGGAAACAACCCTTACCACATCGCCGTATTTCTCGCCGAACTGTGCCGTTGCACCTAATTTCTTTGCTTCCTCTATGGGCAGCTCCCGAACGGTTACCGGCTCGCAGTCAAGAATTATATCGTTTACCTTTCTTTCCACCTCGTCAAGCTGCTTTTGGGTCATTGCCTCAAAATGCGAGAAGTCAAAACGCAGTCTTTCGCTCGTTACCAAAGAGCCTGCCTGTGCCACATGAGTACCCAAGGTTTCCTTAAGAGCCTTGTGCAGAATATGGGTTGCGGTGTGGTTTCTTGCGATGGAAAGTCTGTTTTCCCGGTTTACCTCCATCTCTACCGTATCTGACAGGGCAAACTCACCCTCAACAACGGTTACCTCGTGCAGGTATACTCCGTCGCCGGTCTTTTTGGTATAATTTACCTTTGCAGCCCCGCCGTCCTTGGTGATAACGCCCTTATCACCCTCCTGACCGCCCATTTCCGCATAAAACGGTGTTTGGTCGGTTACGATAATTCCGCTTTCGCCCTCGGATATAAGTGCCGAAACCTCGCCCTCGGAAACTATGCCCAGGATTTTTGCGTCAAGGGTAAGCTTTGAGTTGTCATAGCCCTTAAATTCTGTGGGAGCGGTAACGTTTTCAAAGTCATAGTTGTTATCACCGTCCCAGCTTGAGCCGTCCTTTCTTGCGTTTTTGGCGGTCTGCTTCTGCTTTTCCATTTCTGCCGCAAAGCCCTCGGTGTCAACATCAAGACCCTTTTCCTTTGCCATTTCAACCGTCAAATCAAGGGGGAATCCGTAGGTATCGTGAAGCTTAAAGGCTTCCTCGCCGGTAAGCTCTGCCGCACCCTTTGAAAGTGCGTCCTCTATATACTGGTTTAATACCACAAGACCGTTGTCAATGGTAGCGTCAAAACGCTCCTCCTCCTTTTTAACAATCTTTGTGATATAATCTCTCTTTTCCTCAAGCTCGTTATATGCCGATTTTGATGCGTCAATAACCGTTGCGGCAACCTCGAACAGGAACGGTCTGTCTATGCCCAAGAGCTTGCCGTGACGTGCCGCACGTCTTAGAAGCCTTCTTAAAACATAGCCCCTGCCCTCGTTTGAGGGAATAACACCGTCCGAAATCATCATAACGGTACTTCTTATATGGTCTGTTATAACTCTTAGAGAAATATCCTTTTGCTCGTCCTGCTTATACTCAACTCCGGCAATGCGTGAAATATGCTTCATAACGTCCTGAACGGTGTCAACCTCAAAGAGGTTGTCAACGCCCTGCATAACCACCGCCAGTCTTTCAAGACCCATTCCGGTATCGATATTGGGCTTGGGAAGGGGATTGTAGTTGCCCTCCTCGTCCTTATCGTACTGAGTAAATACCAGGTTCCACACCTCCATGTACCTGTCGCAGTCGCAGCCCACGCCGCAGTCGGGGGAGTTGCAGCCGTATTCCTCGCCGCGGTCAAAGTAAATCTCCGAGCAGGGACCGCACGGACCTGTGCCATGCTCCCAGAAGTTGTCCTCCTTGCCCAGCTTTACTATTCTGTCGGGGCTTACGCCCACCTCGTTTACCCAAATATCTCTTGCTTCATCATCGTTTTCATATATGGACACCCACAGCTTTTCCTCGGGGATTTCCATTACCTTGGTGAAAAATTCCCATGCCCATGCGGTTGCCTCATGCTTAAAATAATCTCCGAAGGAGAAGTTGCCCAGCATTTCAAAAAACGTGCCGTGGCGCGCGGTAATTCCCACTCTTTCAATGTCCGGAGTTCTTATGCATTTTTGACAGGTGGTTACTCGTCTTCTGGGAGGAACCTCCGAGCCTTTAAACCATGCCTTCATGGGAGCCATGCCCGAATTTATCAAAAGCAGACTCGCGTCATTTTTGGGAACAAGCGGAAAGCTTGCCAGTCTAAGACAGCCCTTTGATTCAAAAAAGCTCAAAAACTTTTCTCTGATTTCATTTACGCCCATATATCTCATCGGTGTATACGTCCTTTCCTGTTAAGGCGGCACATTCCCCGCCTATTTTATAATCATTCTAACATATAATTATATACATTTTCCTCTTTTTTGTCAATATATAAAAAAATATTCTTGACAAAATATATGCAAAAAAACGCGGCTTCCAAGGATTTATCAAAAATCCTCGAAGCCGTATTTTTTGCAGTGAGATTTTATCTCTTTAAAAGCACGTCCTTTTCGTAGCTTCTTACCTCATCAAGCCACGAAAGTCCCACGCCCTTGTTTGTCTTGTCGCAGTAGTAGTCCCATACCAGTGAGAAAGGAGCCGCCTTAAATTCCTGCATATATGCAAGTCTGCCCGAAACATCGCCCGAAGCCTCTATCTTCTTCATTTCCTCGGTGGGCTGAAGCAGTGCGTAAAGCATAGCCTTTCTTGTGTTTCTAAGACCTATTACCCATGCGGCAATTCTGTTTATTGACGCGTCAAAGAAGTCGGTGGCAATGTATGTATCCTCAAGCTTGCCCAGCCTTACCAGTTCTTCCATTATCGACTTTGTTTCATCGTCAAATGCCACTACATGGTCACTGTCCCATCTGATGGGTCTTGAAACGTGCAGAAGCACATTCTTTGAGAATGCATAAACCGCGCCCAGCTTTGCCGAAACAACCTCTGTGGGGTGGTAGTGACCGGTATCAAGGGTCATGATGATGTGGTCGGAGTTCTTGCTCATTACATAGCCCATGCAAAACTCATGGGAGCCTGCCGTAAAGCTCTCCGCACCGATACCGAATACCTTGGACTCAATTCCGTCCATAACGCCCTCTACGTCCTTTGTAGCCTCGAAAATCTCGTCATAGGACTTTTTAAGCTGTAATCTCGGAGTAAGCGTATCTATCGGAAATTCCTTGTCGCCGTCCGGGGTCCAGTGGTTTATAACGCACACCTTGCCGGTTCTTTTGTAAAAATACTCGCCTATCTGACGACAACGGATACCGTGCTCAACCCAGAACTTTCTTATATCCTCGTCCGAGGAGGAAAGAGTTGCCTTTTCGCTCTTGGGATGCGAGAAATATGTCGGGTTAAAGTCAAGACCTATGCCCTTTTCAACAGCCCAGTCAGCCCAGTTTTTAAAGTTTTCCGGGGTGATTTCGTTTCTGTCCACAAAGCCGTCCGCTTCGCAGTAGTTGGCATGAACATTCACCTTTAATTCGCCGGGTATGTAGGACATTGCCTTTTCAATATCCGCGCGAAGCTCTGCCGGTGTTGTTGCTTTTCCGGGATAATTTCCCGTTGTCTGAATACCGCCGGTCAGTCCGCCCTCTTTCTTCTCGAAGCCCAAAACGTCGTCGCCCTGCCAGCAGTGCATGGAAATAGGAGTTTTGTCGCAGATTTCAATCATCTTATCCACGTCAATTCCGTACTGAGCATAGTATTCCTTGGCCAGCTCATAGCCCTTTTTTACATCGTACATCGCGTAACTCTCCTTTTTTAATTTTTTTATGGTATATACATTATACAATAAAACCGCCGCCATTGCAAGAGAAAAAACAAAAAAAATCAAAAAAAATCACAGAAAACCAAAAAAAATCACTGTCAAACCCAAAAAAACAGAGCGGGGCAAAACGCAAGTTTTTCCCTGCTCCGTCAAATCATCTAAATCCGGCTTTTTTTAAGATGCTTAAGCTCATCCATCGATATGGTGCGCGTATGCTCTGTATGGGACCATTCGGTATTGTTCTTGCCTATCATGCCCTGAATTGCTATGGGCATCCAGGTGAAGTTGTAGACCATGTAGGCAAAATAATAGGGTATCATAATCCATTTAAACTCTCTGCGCTCGTATATGACCACAAAGGGCATATAAAGCATCTGCAAAATACATATTACAGACCATATCCACGAGTTGTCGAACAGATAGCCTATCTGTACAAAGCCCAAATCACCGTCCGGGTGGAAGGTCTGTGCATAGGCAAAGAACGTGATTATTCCCAAAGCGATTATTCTTATGGGCTGGACCAGGTATGTAGCGCAGTCTATGCAGCTGAGCTTCCTCTCCTTTATTCCCTTTTTAATAAGCTTCCAGAAATACCTCGAAGCAACATCGCAGTGACCCTGCATCCACCGTACTCTCTGACGCCAGGACTGCTTTAGGGTAAGCGGCTTTTCGTCATAGACCTTTGCGTCATAGGCAAACGCCACCTTTTCATCGTTTAAGCAAAGCTTCATGGTAAATTCCATATCCTCGGTAAGGCAGGTTGCGCCCCAGCCAAGCTTTTTTAAGGTGTCAACGGCTATTATAAAGCCCGTCCCCGAAAGCTCGCAGCACAAACCTGTCTTGTATCGTGCAAGCTGGAAAATTCTGTTTATTGACCAGAAACAGAAAGAATATGACGCGCTTATCCAGGAATCGTAAGGGTTTTTGCTGTCCAAAAAGCCCTGAACCACTCTAAAGCCGCGGTTTGCCTTGTCGTTCATTGCCGCAAGGAAATTCTCGTCCACAAGATTGTCCGCGTCAAATATGGAAACATAATCATATTTGGTATCCATATTGTAAATCTTTTCAAACATCCATTCCAGTGCGAAGCCCTTGCCGCGCTTTGAGGAATCATGTCTTTCATAAACAATGGCTCCCGCCTTTCTTGCACATTCGGCGGTTTTATCGGTGCAGTTGTCCGCGATTACGAAAATATCATACATTTCCCGCGGGTATTTAAGCCTGTTTAAGGACTCCACCATATTTGCTATAACCGCTTCCTCGTTATGAGCGGATATTATAAGTGCATAGCGGTGAAGCTTGTCGCTTATCTTTTTGTGCTTCTCCTTTATCGGCAAAAATCCGCAAAGTCCCACAAAAAGATAATACAACCCGATCGAAAGCGAAAAAACCTGTAAAACAATGCTGAAAAGCGTAAGAAATGATACATGATCCGGCATATAATCCCCCTATCTCATACTAAAACCCTTTGTATCTGACACTTCTGTATTTACATAATCTTTACATTGCCTTTTATATTCTACTCTTTATCGAAAGAAAAATCAATGATAATTTTCAGACAAACTTATCATAATATAACCATGTTTTTTGGTACTTTTTTATAAATTGTCTGAATAATATTAAATTTTTTATGAATATACTAAAAAAGGGCTTTAAAATTTTTTTCCGCTGTGATATAATGGCGGCGTATACGTTTTGATAATAATTTTTAAGAAAGGAATACTCACGATGGAGTTATGTGCTAAATGCAAAAAGAACCCCGCCGTTTTATACATCACAAAGATGGAGGGCGATAAGGTTACAAACGAAGGGCTGTGCCTTTCCTGTGCCAGATCGCTGGGCATAAAGCCCTTAAACAGCATGATGGAGCAGATGGGGATACATGATGACGACGATATTGACACCCTAAACGGTCAGATGTCGGAGTTTATAGATAATATGGGCGGACTTGACAGCCTTAATTCAAATTTCGAGGCAATGCTTCAAAATTTTGCCGACCCGGAGGGTATTGACGAGGGCGGTGCCCAGACCGCACCTTTGGATAAGATGTTTGGCGGACTGTTCGGAAACCTGCCCATAAACCGGGAGGAACACACCTCTGACGAGGGCGCGGCTGCGGACAAAAAAGACAAAAAGAAAAAGAAAAACCGCAAAAAAAGTATGCTTGAAACCTACGGCACCAATCTTACGGAAAGAGCTGCCGAGGGCAAGGTTGACAGAGTGGTAAGCCGCGAAAAGGAGATTGAGCGGGTTGTGCAAATTCTAAACCGCCGCCAGAAGAACAATCCGGTGCTTTTGGGCGAGCCGGGCGTGGGCAAGACCGCGGTTGCGGAGGGGCTTGCCTGCCGTATTGTGGAGCAGACCGTTCCGCCGAAGCTTTTCGGCTATCAGCTCTATCTTATCGACTTCACCGCCCTTGTTGCCGGAACTCAGTTTAGAGGACAGTTTGAAGCAAGGCTCACCAACCTTTTAAAGGAAGCGGAGGAGCAGGGCAATGTTATACTTGTCATAGATGAGATACACAATATTGTAGCCGCCGGGGACGCCGAGGGCGCAATGAGCGCGGCAAACATATTAAAGCCCGCCCTTGCAAGAGGTGAAATCCAGGTAATAGGCGCAACAACGCTTACCGAATACAGAAAGCATATCGAAAAGGACACCGCTCTTGAAAGACGTTTTCAGCCGGTGCTTATTGACGAGCCGTCCGTTGAGGAAAGCATAGAGATATTAAAGGGAATAAAGGATTATTACGAGATATACCATCATACCAAAATAAGCGATGATATAATCGAAAAGGCAGTGCGCCTTTCGGAAAGATACATCACAGACCGCTTTTTGCCCGACAAGGCAATAGACGTAATAGACGAAGCCGGCTCAAGAGTGAATTTGAGAAACAAGGCGCTTTACGATACGAAGCTTATCGAGGAGGAATTGGCGGCTCTTGACGAAAAGGAAGCCGCCGCACAGGAAAATTCGGATTTTGAGTCAATAGCAAACATCAAGACCGAACGCATAAGGCTTGACAAAAAGCTTGACGAGGCAAAGGCCGAAGCTTCCAAGTCGGAAATCACCTTTGACGATATTGCCGCGGTAATCGAGGGCTGGACAAAAATCCCGGTACACCGCTTAAGCGAAAGCGAAGCTCAAAGGCTTTTGGAGCTTGAAGAGCGTATTCACGAGCGTGTTATCGGTCAGGACAGGGCGGTGGACGCGGTTTCCCGGTCCATACGCCGGGCAAGAGCGGATATTACCACGAAAAAGCGTCCGGTATCCTTTATCTTTGCCGGACCGACGGGAGTGGGAAAAACGGAGCTTGTAAAGACCATTGCGCAGGTAATGTTCGGCAGTGAGGAAGCGCTGATAAGAATAGATATGTCCGAGTACATGGAGAAGCACTCGGTATCGAAGCTTATCGGCTCACCGCCGGGATATGTGGGCTATGACGATGCGGGACAGCTTACGGAAAAGGTTCGCCGCCGCCCCTATTCGGTAATACTCTTAGACGAGATAGAGAAGGCGCATCCGGAGGTATTTAATCTGTTTTTACAAATTCTCGATGACGGAAGAATTGCCGACAGCCATGGTAAAATCGTTAATTTTGAAAACACGATTATCATAATGACCACCAACGCCGGCTCGGAGTTCAAGGCATCACCCACAGGCTTTTTGGCGGACAGGGAGCTGCAGCTTGAGGACAATGTTCAAAAAAGCTTAAAGCAGTTCTTCAAACCGGAATTTTTAAACAGAATAGACGATATAGTCACATTCAAGCCCCTTACCAAGGACGAGTTAAAGAGCATTACGGAGCTGCTGCTTAAGGATATTGTCACAAAGCTCAATGAGCGGGGCGCAGTTCTTAATGTGACGGAGTCGGCAAAGGACGTTATCCTAAAGAAGGGCTATGACGTAAAATACGGAGCAAGACCCTTAAAGCGGGCAATACAGACGCTTTTGGAGGATCCCTTGGCGAAGCTGTCGCTTATGGGCGGCATAAAAGAAGGCTCAACCATAACTGCCGACGGCGGCAATGACGAGCTGATACTGACAGCAAGCTGATATATGGAGAGCGGAGGCAAAAAAACGCCTCCGCTCTTTGGCAAAAAAAATATTTTTATATTTTTTCAAAAAAAGTCTTGACAAACCGTATTAAATCTGTTAGAATATTATCGTTGTCGATATGACATTGCGGAATTGTGTAAAGGTAGCACGAATGACTCTGACTCATTTTGTTCGGGTTCGAATCCTGATTCCGCAGCCAAAGCTGAACCGCAATTTTGATACAAAATTGCGGTTTTGTTTTTTGCACGAAAAGCCCATAATATCGGTATTTTCGTAAAAAGAAAAACAATGCACCGATTATTGTGTTTTTGCCATAAAAACGATGCAAATATTGAAAAAAGTTCAATTATATGATATAATGTTTTAAGAAATCAAATCGTTCAGGAATATCAATGATAATTTGTCAGATATTGTCGGGAAAAAAGGAAGTTTGCAATGAAAAAAGATAGTATTTTTTGTCATAGTTTTATTTATAAGAACGCTTATCAAAAAGATGATAACGGATATTATAGGATTAGTTCATATGGAATGCACGAAGTAAAAAAAGAATAATTTTTTGGCCTGACTTGACACGAGTCTATAAAGATTGTCGAAATTTGACGAAAGGAAATGAAATTATGAATTATACTCCCAGTGGGAAAAGGTACGAAAATATTGAATATAGAAAATGTGGCGAAAGCGGATTAAAACTTCCGGCAGTGTCTTTCGGTTTATGGCACAATTTTGGGGATAATGCCGATTTTGAAAATATGCGTAAGATGTGCTTTACTGCTTTTGATAATGGTATAACACATTTTGATCTTGCCAATAATTATGGCCCAGCAGCGGGAAGTGCTGAAATAAATTTTGGCAAAATCGCAAACGATGACTTAAAGGCATATCGCGATGAAATGATAATAAGTACGAAGGCGGGGTATTATATGTGGCAGGGTCCTTACGGTGAGTGGGGAAGTAAAAAATACCTAACTGCCAGCATAGACCAGAGTCTAAAAAGAATGAGGGTTGATTATGTTGACATTTTCTATCATCACAGAATGGATCCGGATACACCGCTTTATGAAACAATGTGGGCACTTGATAGTATAGTAAAAAGCGGAAAGGCTCTTTATGTTGGATTGTCAAATTACGACGGAAAAACGATGGAAGAAGCAGCAAGTATTCTTGAAGAACTTCATTGTCCGTTTATTATCAATCAAAACAAGTATTCTATTTTAGACAGAAGTGTTGAGATAAACGGTATACTCAAAAGTTCTGTTGAAAAGAAAAAAGGAATGATTGCTTTCAGTCCTCTTGCTCAGGGACTTCTTACTGACCGTTATTTAAATGGCATTCCGGATGATAGCAGAGTGAGGACGGACAGTAGATTTTTAAATGAAAACTCTTTGTCCGCAGAAGTGCTAGAAAAAATCAGAAATTTAAATAGAATGGCAAAAGATAGAGGACAAACTCTCGCACAAATGGCGCTTTCGTGGGTGTATAGCCATAAAGGTATTACCAGTGTTTTGATCGGAGCTTCGAAACCTGAACAAATACTACAAAATCTTAAAATGACGGACAATATTAATTTCACAAAAGAAGAGTACGAGCAAATCGATTCAATAGTTTTATGAAGAATCCATTTGTCTTGTTGATGTAGATAAAATGTATGATTTGATAGCTGACAGCTCCCTTTACACAAGGGAGCCGTTGATGCTCGTCATCTAAATTATACAGTCTTTATAGTAAGAGTGTCGGAAAATGTAGAAATAGGTAAATGGGAATTTGCAGGTGATCGGGTGAGAAAGCATTTAGTAAGACAAGAGGACGGTTCTATCGTCTTAGTATAGAATTACTTGTGTCAAGTCCATACAATTTAATAAAATAGTTTGCCGATAATAAATATTTACATATCGGGCAGGAAAATCTGATATTCCTGCGGGGTCTGATGAAAAGCAATGCAGAAAAAATAGGGGTAGGTCCTATTATTCACTCTTCTCCTGTCTTGACTTGAGAAAAAGAAAAGTTCCATCGTAATTTCATATGCGTTTATTCCGGGTTAACTTTGCCACTCTACACTTTTTCTCAATTCACAATGAAACTTATCTCTAAAAATAAATGCACCGCTTCTGACTCAAAATTTTGTCAAAGCGGTGCATTGTTATTCGTTATTAGAAAAGTTGTCCCGGAAGTTTCAGTTTTTCTTTATAAGGAAATTTTTTATCA
>JAQXZB010000106.1 GCA_029226975.1 Clostridiales bacterium
AGTCTTGATTTTATAGATAACATCAGATTCTATTTGCCGGAGCTTATAGAAACAGATTTTACTGTATATATGAGAGCTGTTAAGTTTACTTATGACCCGGTCGTAAATTTAATTGTGGACACATCAAACGCGCCGAAGGCAAGCTTGACATGGACGGCATACGCGGGAAATGTAACAGGGTATAATCTGTACAGAAACAATGTTCTGATTGCACAAAATATTACGGAAACCTCATATGTCGATGACGGCTGCATTCCGGGCGGAGCGTATACTTATCGTATAGAGTCATATAACGATACCGTAAAGACGGCATACGGCGAAAGAACTGTCATAGTGCATCCCATAGGTCAGAGTTCTGTGGCAGAGGTAATAAAGACAGACGGTACAATAAATGCCGACGTTGCCGGAAACAAGGGACTTAAGTACTACAATGATTGGAACTATAATGCAGGGTCGGTAATTGGTACGGACAGCGTGATACCGGCAGGCTCAAGAATGTGGACAATGGCCGCAAAAGGCGAGGGCAAGCCTGAGGATGCCGGAGTAAACAAGGCTGAAAAGATTGTTTTTGAGTGGGGAAATTCAAACCTTAAGAATTTCAGTGCAGACAGCTGCATTGAACTTGCAATATACATGGAAGCCGCCGATACGGCAGTTATCCATGCTCCGTCAAAGATTCGTCTGACAAGAAGCGGAGATTGGAAAAATTTCGACTTCTCATTGCCTGAATTAAAAAGAAACGAGTGGAATTATATTTCATTGCCTATAGGTCAGGAGCTTACAAGTATATTTGACGCTCAGATAAACTTTGCCTCCAATGCAACAGCCGCAACAGAAAGCTATAATCTGTATGTAAAGGATTTTCGCATTGCAAAAAATGCGTCGGTTACTTCGGATTATGAATTTGCTTCCCAGGGAGATGTGGTGACCTTTACAAATACATCTGCTGTAGGAAACCTGATAATTGCGGTATATGACAGCGACAATGCTCTTAAGAAGATTGTGGTTTCATCGGCGGCGGCGGCAGAATATACGGTTGCCGGCGGTGATACGAGAATAAAGGCGATGGTCTGGAAGAGCGCAGATGATATGTATCCCGTATGCTCGTCTGTTGAAGTGCCGATATTCTGATTAAACAACAAAATACAGGTAATTGTAAAAAGCGGATGTATGCCGCCTTCGGGCGGCGGAAAGGAGATAAAAATGAAGAATATGTTAAAAAAAGCAATAGGTATTGTAATGGGACTTGCCATGATAAGCACAAGCCTTGCGGCAAGCGCGGCAGCACCTGTCGAGAAGGTAAAATTTACAAAGTTGGTTGACTCCAATTACGCCCCCATAGCAAATGTTGTCTACAGATGGGAGTATGGTGATAAAAAACCGGGTGTTTATAAAAAGAGTGACAGCGGTGCATCAAACAGAGTAAGCGATGCACAGTATGCAGCAGTAGTGACGGGCAGCACTACAGCTTTTATGTATCCCGTAACAACAGAGCACGGCGGTTACAGATTGAGTATGTTCGCATACGGCTCTAATTTGAAAATTCCGTACACTGCAGATAAAGCATATTTTGAATTTGAGATTTACACAACAACGGATTTGACTATGAAGAAAATAGATTTTCCGGCACACGCAACTGACAACGCTTGGCCTACATTGACATATAACAAAGAATTGGCTCTTTCGCAAGGCGCATGGCATACGGTAAGCCTGCCGCTTTCGGAGTTTAAGTCAAGTGACGGAAAATACACCTGCAATAATTGTGATCGTTTAGACAGAATTGAATTTGTTTTACCGTCAACAATCACTGAAAATTGTAATGTTTATTTAAAAAATGCCAACATTACATATGTGCCTACCGTAACAGCTGCCGATGTTATCACAACAAACGGAACCTTGAGCAGTTCTCTCGGAGGAAGTAAGGGATTAAAACTTTATAACAGCGATAATTATGATGCCGGCAGTGCTGTTACCGATGCTGCGTCGCCGTATGCAAATGCACGCAAATGGACCGTGAAGGCAAAAGCACAGAGCGGTACAAAGATAGAAAAGCTTGTTTTTGAGTGGGGCCACAGCAATAAGCAAAACTTTACAGCTGACAGCTTTATAGAAATGGAAATGTATATTGATGCGGATGATGCGGATAGCATAGAAATCCCCTCAAAGGTCAGACTTACAACATCTGATGGTTGGAAGACTACTGATACCGCATTATCAAGCCTTAAGCGTAAAGAATGGAATTACATTAAGGTCCCTGTGGCAGGCGGATATATAAGCAATATTTATGACACACAGATATTGTTCAGCAGTCCGAGTGATGCAACAGTTGCATATGATTTATACATCAGGAATTTCAGAATTACCAACGGTTTGACAGCAGCTATGGGAACGGACATCAAAAAAGCCGGAGATACCGGTTCGGTAACGGCAGGTACAGCTGTAAAGTTTAATAACTACAGCGATACAAATAATATGATTGTTGCGGTATATGACAGCAATGATAAGCTTGTAAATGTTGTAAGTGCCGATAATTTGGGCGCTCAATACACTGTACAAAGCGGTGAAAAGGTAAGAGCAATGCTTTGGAATAATCTAAATGAAATTAGTCCCATATGCGGCAATATAATGCTGACGGCCAACTAATTAAGTTTTTATTTCCGGAACATACGGAAATAAAGGACGTATGTTCCGGAAAGAGATGAGGTAAATATGAAAAACAGAATATTGAGTATCCTTCTGTCGCTGACGGTGGTCATACCGACAATGAATATTATTGCCAATGCTGCAGAGACGGCAACGATTGCATATTCTACAATAATAAAATCGGACGGCTGGACAGCTAATCAAAGAATATGGCAGCAGTGGGAATCGGGCAGCGGAAAGGCTCTCGGCGTTGCAAATCAAATTTCATACGGAACGGGACCTCTTCAGCAGGCAGTACAGAACAGCGCAGA
>JAQXZB010000107.1 GCA_029226975.1 Clostridiales bacterium
TCCATCCACTTGGTATCAACAACTTGAAGTACGATAACTCTTTCAACCTCACGCATTCTGTCGCCGAATACTTCTTCCTGTTCAGCATGACGTTTCTTACCGATTTCAATGAGTTTTTCACGAATATCTTCTTTTGTAACCGTATCAAAATCTTCTTTCGGTACGTCAAAGTCGCCGTCTGCCGCCAAAACAGTGTTTGCAAATTCTTTAAGTGCAGTCAAATTCCAGTTTTCAGGAACATCTGAAATACCGATATAGTCCTCTATCGCAGAATCAACAACAGCGTCAATCATGCTCAAAATAGTAGCCTTCATATCCTCACCGTCAAGCACCATCTGACGCTGTTTGTAAATAATCTTACGCTGTTCGTTCATAACTTCGTCATACTGCAAAACGTGCTTACGGGAATCAAAGTTACGGCTTTCCAAGTTTTTCTGTGCGTTTTCTATAGCGTTTGAAAGCATTTTCGCTTCAATCGGCTGATCCTCCTCAAGTCCGAGAGCCTCAACCATCTTCTTAACTCTTTCCGAGCCGAAAATTCTCATCAAATCATCGTCCAAGGAAAGGAAGAAGCGCGATGTACCCGGGTCGCCCTGACGGCCCGAACGTCCTCTTAACTGATTATCTATACGTCTTGATTCGTGACGCTCCGTACCGATAATGTAAAGACCGCCCAGCTGTCTTACCTCATCCTGTTCAGGCTGTATCTGTGCCTTGAATTTGCTTAGATAATCCTGAAACATTTTTCTTGCCGCGATAATATCCTCATCGTCCGTATCCGCAAAGCCCGTTGCTTCGGCGATAAGCTCATCGTCAATGCCCTGCTTTGCCATCTCGTGCTTTGCCATGTACTCGGCGTTACCGCCAAGCATTATATCGGTGCCTCGTCCCGCCATGTTGGTGGCGATTGTAACAGCGCCCTTTTTACCTGCCTGCGCAACGATTTCGGCTTCCTTTTCGTGATACTTCGCGTTTAAAACCTCGTGGCGGATGCCCTCGCGCTTTAAAAGGGAGCTAAGCTTCTCGGATTTGTCAACGTTTACCGTTCCGACAAGCACCGGCTGTCCCTTTTCGTGACATTCCTTTATCTGATTGATAACCGCAGTGAATTTTCCGTTTTCAGTCTTGTAAACCTGGTCATGCTCGTCAACACGAATAACCGGCTTGTTGGTGGGAACGGCAACGCAGTCAAGCTTGTAGATATGCTGGAACTCCTCCTCCTCGGTAAGAGCCGTACCCGTCATACCCGAAAGCTTTTGATAAAGACGGAAGAAATTCTGGAAGGTGATTGTTGCAAGAGTCCTCGACTCCGCTTCAACCTTAACGCCCTCCTTCGCTTCTATTGCCTGGTGCAGACCGTCGCTGTAGCGTCTGCCGGGCATGATACGTCCGGTAAACTCGTCAACTATAAGCACCTCACCGTCCTTTACCACATACTGCTGATCCCTGTGCATAACGCCGTTTGCGTGCAGTGCCTGGTTAATGTGATGCAGAAGCTTCATGTTTTCGGGGTCGCTTAGATTATCAACGCCAAATCCCTGCTCCGCCTTTTTAACGCCGCGCTCGGTAAGCGTGGCGGTTTTTGCCTTTTCGTCAACTATATAATCCGCGTCAACATCAACGTCCAGGGTCTTATCGTCATGCTCGGTAAGAACAAGCTTTTTAAGCCTTTTTGCAAACATATCCGCAACCTTGTAAAGGTCGTTGGCATTCTCGCCCATACCGGATATGATAAGCGGAGTTCTCGCCTCATCGATAAGAATGGAGTCAACCTCGTCTACGATGGCGTAGTTGTGACCTCTTTGTACCATTTGCTCCTTGCGGACAACCATGTTATCTCTTAGATAGTCAAAGCCCAGCTCGTTGTTTGTGCCGTAGGTAATATCGCAGGCGTAAGCCTCGCGCCTTTGGTCGTTATCCTTTTCGTGAATAATAAGACCGCAGCTCATGCCGAGGAAACGATAAACCTTGCCCATCCATTCGCTGTCACGCTGTGCAAGGTAATCGTTAACGGTAACGATATGTACGCCCTTGCCGGTAAGCGCATTAAGATATGCCGGGAGAGTCGAAACAAGAGTTTTACCCTCGCCGGTTTTCATTTCGGCAATTCTGCCCTGATGCAGTATAACGCCGCCTATAACCTGAACGTAGAAATGCTTCATACCCAGAACTCTCCAGCTTGCCTCACGCATTACCGCGAATGCTTCGGGAAGCAGATCGTCAAGGGTTTCTCCGTTTTTTAATCTTTCCTTAAATTCGGGAGTTTTAGCCTTAAGCTCGGCATCGGAAAGCTTTGCCATATCGTCCTCAAGCGCCATAACGCTTTTTGCAATAGGCTCAACCTTTTTTAGCTCTCTGTCCGAATAAGTACCGAACAGCTTTTCCAAAAAACCCATTTCAAAATCACCTCATTTGTTTTTGCTCACATTCCGAAGAATGAACATAAATGTTTTTTTAAACATAACACCATTCTATATTATATCATAACCGCAGTGAAATTACCACTCTTTTTTATGAATTTTTTGTTAATTTATTCGATTTATCAGATAATCCGTAAGCTCTGTTAAAAAATCCGCCTTTTTCTTGAATTTCGCAAGCGCGGCTTTCGCTCTGTCGGAGTATTCCTCAACCAAATCCTTTGACCGCTCAAGCCCCAAAAGCCGAACATAGGTGTTTTTTTCCAAAGAAGCGTCCGAGCCGACCGTTTTTCCCAAAGCCGCCGTTTCGCCCTCCACATCTAAAATATCGTCCCTTATCTGAAACGCAATTCCCAAATTCGTTCCGAAATCGTCAAGGGTTTTAATATATGCCTCATTCATGCCCGCCGCTATGGCACCTATGGTGCAGGCACTTCTGATTATCGCGCCGGTTTTTAAAAGATGAATGTTCTTTAATTCAGCAAGCTTGATTTTTTTGCCCTCGCTTTGAATATCCAGTATCTGTCCGCCTATCATGCCCTCTGTGCCCGCGGAAGCGGCAAGCATGGAAATTGCCCTGACTGTAACGGCAGGGTCGGTTTTTGCCGACGCGGCAACCTCAAAGGCTCTTGTAAGCAGCGCGTCACCGGCAAGAATTGCGTTTGCCTCGCCGAATTTTTTATGGCTTGTGGGCATTCCCCGCCGTAAATCATCGTTATCCATTGCCGGAAGATCGTCATGGATTAAGGAATAGGTGTGTATCATTTCCATGGCACAGGCAAATGGCATTACCTCCTCAACGCTGCCGCCGCACATTTTCGCGCATTCGAGCATGAGTATCGGGCGCAGTCTTTTACCCCCGGCAAATACGCTGTAGCGCATTGCTTCATATATGATTTTCTGGTCATTGTCCGCGGCAGGCAGGTAAAAGTCAAGCGCGGCATCAATTTGTTTTGTAAGTTCGTTAAGCCTGTTCTTCATTTAATTCATTAAACTCCTGTTTTTCCCCGTTAATAAGAATATTTACCTTTTTTTCCGCGCTGTCAAGCATTTTCTGACATTCCTTGGAAAGCTTTACTCCCTTTTCAAAAAGGGCAAGGGATTCGTCAAGGGTCACATCACCGGCTTCAAGACGGCGTACGGTTTCTTCGAGAGCCGTAATATTTTCCTCAAATGTTTTTGGCATAATTATCATCCTTTCATTTATTCTTCAACCCGGCAGCGGCGCTGACCGTCATTTAATTTAAGGGTAAATTCCGTTCCCGGCGAAAGCTCCTTTGCCGAGCGGATAACGCTTCCGTCGCTTGATAAGGGGATCGAATAGCCCCGCGCCATGGTCCTTAACGGACTTAGCGCGTCAAGCTTTGCCCCCGACTGGGAAAGCTGCTTTTTTGCGGACATAAGCTTCATTTTATAGCCGTTTAACAACCTGCCCGTTAAGGTGTCAAGCTTTAAGCTTCCGTCATTTATTATATCCTTCGGATTTTTTGGACGCAGTGCCTTAAGGTGCATACGTCGGTTTTCAAGAGCCTTAAGCACCGAATGTGCGCCCAGGGAGAGCATTGTCTGCACCGATGAGGCAAGCTCCGCCGCCGACGGTACCGCAAGCTCCGCCGCCGCCGAGGGCGTGGGTGCGCGCAAATCCGCGACAAAATCCGCTATGGTAAAGTCCGTTTCATGTCCCACAGCCGAAATGACGGGGATTTTTGAATTAAAAATTGCCCGCGCCACAAGCTCCTCGTTAAAAGCCCATAAATCCTCAATGCTGCCGCCCCCTCTGCCGACAATCAGAGTGTCCGCAAGCCGGTTTTCGTTAAAGTATTCTATCGCTTCTGCGATGCTTTCCTTTGCGCCCATACCCTGCACCTGGGCGGGGTATATGACTATTTCGGCAAGGGGATAACGCCTTGTTATTACGTTTATAATATCCCTTACCGCCGCACCCGTCGGAGCGGTCACCACGCCCACGCATTTCGGGTATCGGGGTATGGGCTTTTTGTAACGTTGGTCAAAAAGTCCCTCCTCGCCCAGCCTTGCTTTTAACTGTTCATAGGCAATATAAAGCTCGCCCACACCGTCGGGAATCATTTCTTCTATATAAAGCTGATACACGCCGCCCGCTTCATATACGCCCACTTTTCCGCGGGCAAGCACCTTCATACCGTCCTTCGGCTCAAATGAGAGCTTTGACGCACTGCTTTTGAACATAACCGCCTTTAAAACTCCGCCCTCATCCTTTAGGGTGGTATAAATATGCCCCGAATAATGCAGCTTAAAGTTGGAAAGCTCGCCCTTTACCCATACGTCATTAAGCTGTACAGCATGGTCGATTAAGCGTTTTAAATAATTATTGATTTGTGATACTGTTACTGTTTTTGGTTCCATTTTGTAATCCCTCAAAGCTTTTTTGGGTAAGAGCGGCAATTCCCGCTCCGTTGTCACAGGACAGCTCCGGCGAGGCAAAAAATACCTTCGCGTCAAGAGCTTTCTTAAGTCCCTGCCGTATCAGCGAGTTTGAAGCAACACCGCCGACAACGAGAATTTTATGAATATTTGTCATGTCAATCGCCGCGCTAAGCGATTTTATAAGGGTGTCGCGCACATTTGTAAGTACGGAAAGTGCAAGCACTGCGGCGTCGGTATCGGGAACGAGCCCCTTTACCTTTGTTTCCACACCGGAAAAGCTCATATAAGCGCCCTTTGACGATATGGGCAGCTTCACGATGCAGGAGGCGGTTTTTGCAAGGGATTCAAGCTCCTTTCCGCAGGGGAAGCGCATACCCAAATAAACGCCTGTGCGGTCTATAAACTGTCCGGCGCTTATGTCGCTTGTTCCGCCTATTATAATATTGTCAAAGCCGCAGCCGTTAAAACGGGTTCGTAAAATTTCCGTTGTTCCGCCCGACAGATGCACCGAGATAAATTCCTCTTCGAGCAATGACTCCTCACCGCAGGAAATAATCCCGGCCATAATATGCCCGTCCTGATGTGAAAATTCAAAAAACGGCACATCAAGAGTATGGGCAACTCCCCGGGCAAAGGCTTCGCCTACCAAAAACACCGGCATATATGAGCCTTCGACATTTCGCGGACGTGTGCTTGCGCCAACGGCGCGAACCTCTGAAAAAGGAATGTCAAGCCGAGAATAAAGCCCGGCAATATTTTTCGTATGCAAAAACACACCCTCGGACTGGCGTATTCCGCGGCAACCCTCCTCTACCGGGAGTAGCGAGCGGATATTGGTTATTTCCTTTTGGGAAACCGCGCCGACGGAGGTGGTGTAATTGCTTGTGTCAAAGCCCAGAAAAATCATAGCTCTTTTAAAACAGCACCCAAAAGCCCGTTCACGAACGCCGCGTCCTTTTCGTCGCAGTATTCCTTGGCAAGCTCCACAGCCTCGTTTATCGCCGCCTTGGGGGGAACATCGTCTACATACTTCATTTCATAAATCGCCAGCTTCAGAATTGAATGTGAAGCCTTGGAAATTCTCGCCAAAGTCCAGCCGGGCTTTAAATGGGCGCTTATTATGGAGTTTAGCTCCTCGCGCTTTTCGTCAACGCCGTTTACTACGGTTGTAATGTAGCCTAAGTTGTCCTCACATTCGGGAATTGCTTCAAGCAGTGCGTCATACATCTGCTCCTTGCACTCGCCCTGCTGATTAAGCATGAAAATCTGCGTAAAAGCAGCGCGTCTTGCTTCGCTTCGTGTTTGCCTTTTCATAATTTTTTAAACCTTTCTGATGTTATCATAAAAATAATACCATAAATTCTTGATAATTGCAAGTTAAATCATTGACTTTGGGGAAACTATTTAATATAATATTATTGAAAGGAAAGGGATTATACATGATAATTGATTTTCATACGCACATTTTTCCCGAAAAAATTGCAAAACGTACAATAGAACAGCTTGAGGAAAACATACGCCGCACAGGCATACGGGAGGGAACGGCGGTCATTGAAGCAACCTTGGACGCGCTTAAGGAGTCGATGTCAAGAAACGGCATAGACTGTTCCTTGGTGCTGCCCATTGCCACAAGGGTAACCCAGTCCGAGACCATAAACGAATTTGCCGCAAAAATAAACGGGCATGACGGCATATTCTCCTTTGGGTCGCTTCACCCGATGCAGGAGGACTGGGAGGAAACCTTGGAGAAAATTAAGGAGCTGGGGCTTTTGGGAATAAAGCTTCACCCGGAGTATCAGCAGTGCGATGCGGACGGTAAGGAAACCTTAAGAATACTCGAAAAATGCGAAAAGCTCGGACTTTATACGGTTTTCCATGCGGGAAACGATGTTGGCGTACTGCCGCCGCGCCACTGCACGCCCCGTCAGCTTAAAAACACTCTTGACTATGTAAAGGGCGATAAGATAATAGCGGCACATTTGGGCGGCTGGACAATGTGGGACGAGGTGGAGGAATACCTTGTAGGAACACCGATAATGCTCGATACCGCCTTTATCAAGGATTTTATAGACAAAGAGCAGCTTATAAGAATAATAAACAATCACGGCAGCGACAAGATACTTTTTGCAACCGATTCGCCCTGGGAGCATCAGGGAGAAAGCGCGGCGTTTTTCAAGGACTTGGAGATAAGCGATGATAAAAAAGAGGACATTCTTTACAAAAATGCAAAAAAAATCCTGAAATTATCGTAAAAACTATTGAGAAAAGCAAAAAAATAGTGTATAATAAAAGAATAGCCCGGCGTTTATTAAAGGGGCTTTTGGAGGATTTATGTTTAACAGCGATATAAGTATAGACCTGGGTACGGCTACGGCGCAGGTATATATAAAAAATAAAGGAGTTGTCCTGAGCGAGCCTACCGTTATAGCCGTCAACACCGATACCAACGAGGTGTGCGCGGTAGGGGACGCGGCGCTGGAAATGCTCGGCAGAACGCCGCCGTTTATTCAGGCGGTGCGGCCGCTGCATGACGGGGTTATTTCGAGCTTCACGCTTGCAAGTGAGATGATAAAGGCGTTTTTGTCAAAAATTCTGGCAAAGACGATAGGTCATCCGCGTATTATGATGTGCGTGCCGGGCGGTGTGACGGACGTTGAGCAAAGAGCCGTTATCGAAGCGGCGCGCGAGGTGGGCGCAAGGGATATTTATATAATCGAGGAGCCGGTTGCCGCGGCTCTCGGCGCGGGCTTTGACATTTCGCGCTCTCACGGAACACTGGTTGTGGACATAGGCGGCGGAACAACGGATATTGCCGTTATTTCACTGGGCGGTGTTGTGGTGAGCCGTTCTTTGAAGATTGCCGGAGATGAGTTTAGCGAGGCGATAGAAAAATACATGAAGCGGGAGAAAAACCTGCTCATAGGTCCGAGAACGGCGGATAATGTCAAGAAAAAAATCGGTACGGTGGTAAAGCGGGAGGACAATCCCTCCTGTGAGGTCAAGGGCATATGCTCGATTACCGGTCTGCCCGGGCGCATGGAAATTTACGCAAACGACCTGTGTCATATATTTGACGATTATGTATACAACATAACCGAGAGAATTAAGGAGGTTTTGGAGGAAACACCTCCGGATTTGCACAGCGACATTATAGAGGACGGAATAATAATGACCGGCGGCGGAGCGCTGATAAACGGACTTGACCGGCGCATAAGCGAGGTGATAGGCGTTAAATGCACTCTTGCCGAGGACATAGTAAACTGCGTTGTAAAGGGAGCGGGAATTGCTCTTGAGGAGATTGACTCCGTTACCGATATAACTCATTTATATCATAAAAAAGCGTATATACGCGATTAAAGGAAAGGAAGCTTTGAATATGGAAGCAATACTTAATTTTACGGACATACAGAAAATTCTGCCCCACAGATACCCGTTTTTGCTGATTGATAAAATCGTGGAAATGGAGGAGGGCAAGTCCATAAAGGCAATAAAGAATGTTTCTGGAAACGAGGAATTTTTCCAAGGACATTTTCCGGGAATGCCCATTATGCCCGGTGTACTTATAGCCGAAGCACTTGCCCAGGCGGGTGCGGTGCTTTTGCTTGGCATGGAGGAGAACAAGGGCAAAATAGGCGTGTTTACGGGAATAAATAACTTTAAATTCAGAAAACAGGTAGTTCCCGGCGATGTTTTGGAGCTTTGTGCGGAGCTTGTAACCTACCGTCACGGCATGGGCAAGGCAAACGTCAAGGCAACGGTTGACGGCAAAGTCGCCGCAATGGGCGAGATAAGCTTTGCCGTTGTGGATAAGGCGGACTGATAATGAGCATAATGCTTGCGGACGAGTGCATGGAGGATTTGCAGCTTGAAGGTCTTATGCTTCTGCAAAAAAAAGGCGGCTTTCGCTTCGGCACAGACGCGGTGCTTTTGGCGGACTTTGCAAAGGACGCGCCCTCGAAAAGAACGGTGGATTTATGTACGGGAACGGGTGTGATACCCATTCTTTTGTCGGCAAAAACAAACACGCCCAAAATATACGGCGTGGAAATCCAGCCCGATATTGCTGATATGGCAAGGCGCAGTGTGGAGTATAACGGTCTTTTTCCCAGGGTCGAGATTATCGAGGGGGATTTAAAAAACTGCGCTTCTTATTTGGGCAGGGGCAGCTTTGACAAGGTGGTCTGCAATCCGCCGTATATGAAGGTCAGCGCGGCAATAAAAAACCTTGACGATGCAAAAACCATATCCAGACACGAGGTAATGTGTACGCTTGACGATGTAATGCACACCGCCGCGCAGCTTTTGGTGCCCAAGGGCAGGCTGTTCATGGTTCACCGCCCTCAAAGACTTGCGGATATATTCTGCTCAATGCGCGCTCATAAAATCGAGCCGAAAAAATTGAGAACGGTGGCACCGCGGCGGGGGAAAGCGCCTAATTTGGTGCTTGTCGAGGGAATGTATCAAGGCGGCGAGGAGCTTCGGCTGCTGCCCGAGCTGTATATTTTTGACGAAATCGGAAATTACAGCAGTGAAGTGAATAAAATATATAACAGAAAGTGTTGATTAAATGTCAGGAATGTTATACCTGTGCGCCACGCCCATAGGCAATTTGGGGGACGTGAGCGCGCGGTGCATAGAAATCCTCGGCGCGGCAGACCTTATTGCGGCGGAGGATACGAGAAGAACAATGCAGCTTCTTAATCATTTCGGTATTTCCAAGCCCTTGACCAGCTATCACGAGCATAATAAGCGCGAAAAGGGCGAGTATATTATCCGGCTTTTAAAGGAGGGCAAAAACGTCGCCCAGGTAAGCGACGCGGGAACTCCGGCAATTTCCGATCCGGGCGAGGATTTGGTAAGGCTGTGCATAGAAAACGGAATAGAGGTAACGTCCGTTCCCGGCCCCGTTGCAGGGATAAACGCGCTGATACTTTCGGGGCTTTCTACGGCAAGATATGCCTTTGAGGGCTTCTTGTCGGTAAATAAGCGGCATCGGTCGGAGCATCTTGAAGCGGTAAAGGACGATACCCATACGCTTATCTTTTACGAAGCGCCCCATAAGCTTAAAAACACTCTTTCGGATATGGAGAGAGTATTTGGCGGGGAAAGACGCATCGCAATCGCAAGAGAGCTTACAAAGCTTCATGAGGAAGTGCTTCGCATGACGCTTTTTGAGGCTGTAAAATACTATGAGGAGCATAATCCCCGCGGCGAATATGTCATTGTCGTTGAGGGAGCGAAAAAGACAAAGGAGCCTGATGCTAAAAAATGGGAGAGCATAAGCATCAGGGAGCATGTTGACGGATATATTAAAGAGGGAATGACCTCCAAGGAGGCAATAAAGGCTGCCGCCGCGGACAGGGGTGTTCCCAGAAGAGATGTATATAACGAATACCACAAACAGGAGTAATTATGTTAAAGAAAAGACACGCCATAATTTTAGGCGCTGCGGCGGCGGGAGTGTACAGCGCTCTTGCCGGCAAGGGCATATTCAATAAAATCAGATATAAAGAACAGGCGCGTGCTATCTCGGACTATATGCGTTCGCATCATCCGGGGGCGGAGTTCGGCGAGATAACTCCCACTCAAAAGGGATATATGACGGTTATTTCGCCCGGTGACGGAAGCCCGAAGATAATCCTGTATGCAACAAAAACGCCCCAGGGCGTTTATGTGTTCCATGAAACCGAGGTAATAAATTCATAAGGGCTGTAACAAAAAAATTCGCTCCGGCATAGTATATCATATCCAAGATATAAAGGAGGGAATTGTTATGGGACTTTTCGGAGGATGTAATGACGGCGGTTTTGACTGGATTTGGATAATCGTGATTGTAGCGATTATACTGTGCTGTGGAGGAGGAATATTCGGCTCAAACTGCAACAATAACTGTTGCTGCGAGCCCTGCTGTCCGCCGCCCAAGCCGCCCTGCGATCCGTGCTGCTGATTTTGCTTCCCGCACAAGAAAAAAGAACAGCCTTTAAAGGCTGTTCTTGGTGCGAGGGACCGGACTTGAACCGGCACGGTTAAACCACACGCCCCTCAAACGTGCGCGTCTGCCTATTCCGCCACCCTCGCGACTACAAACAGTATTATACCAGTAAATTATCGATTTGTCAAGAATTAAAATAAAAAAAATCTATATATTTTAATAATGGGGTATATTTATTCCTTAAAATCAGGGAGGGACACTGCCGTCATGAAAAAATATATAGTGATTTTGATTATTTTTTGTGCATTTCTGCCAAAAGGCGCTTCGGCGATGAATGACAAGCTGTTTTCAGCCTGTCTTATAAATCCGGTTACCGATGAAATTATATGGGAAAAGGACAGCGACAAGCCCCACGCCATGGCAAGCACAACCAAAATTCTTACCGCGATTATCGCCCTTGAAAAAGCGGACGGGGACGAGATTGTGACCGTAAGCCGAAATGCGGCGTATACCGAAGGCTCCAGCGCCTACACCAAGGAGGGCGATCAGTACCGCATGGAGGAGCTGATATATGGGCTTATGCTCAATTCCGGAAACGATGCGGCGGTTGCGGTGGCGGAGCATATAAGCGGCAGCACTCAGGCGTTTTCGGAGCTGATGAATGATTATGCCTACAATATAATAGGAGTTAAAAATACAAGCTTCCAAAACCCCAACGGTTTAGAGGCACAGGGACATTATACGACCGCCTATGATTTGGCAAAAATAGCCGCCTACGCCATGAAAAACGAGGATTTTCGCCGTATTGCCGCCACTAAGGTTATAGGCGTAACGCCACAAAACCGTGACGAGGAGATGTTTTATGTAAACCATAATAAGCTCCTAAACCGTTACGAGGGCTGCATAGGCATTAAGACCGGATATACAAAGGCAACGGGAAGATGTCTTGTTTCGGCGGCGGAGCGTGACGGCATGATGTTTATTGCAGTGACCCTTGATGACAGCGACGATTGGAATACCCACGCGGAGCTTTTGGATTATGCTTTTTCAGAGCATTATCCCAAGACTGTGGTAAAAGCAGGGGACATTGCAAGAGAAGAAGACGGACACAGGCTGGTATATGAAAGGGATTTGACTGTGCCGGTGCGCCGAGGAGTAAAGAGCAGCTTTGAGGTGGTAAATCATTTTGCCCCAAGAACAGCCCCCGCCAACGAGGGCGAAAAGGTGGGTTATGCCGAGGTGTTTTACGGCGGCAGAAAAATAGAAACAATAAATATAATTTCCGGGGAGGAAAAAAACCAAGCCCCGGAGGGCAGCTTTATGAATGAGCTTAAGCGGATTTTAGGCATATGGCTGTGAAAGGAGAGCAATACATGGGAGAAATAGTAAGACTGCAAAAGTATATAGCCATGAGCGGTGAAGCGTCAAGGCGCGGCGCGGAGGGCATGATCAGCGAGGGCAGAGTAACCGTAAACGGTGAAAAGGTCAGGGAACAGGGCGTAAAGGTTGAGGTCGGCGCGGACGTAGTCTGCTTAGACGGCAGGGAGCTTAAAATAAGCAATAAGGATTATTACATCGCCTTAAATAAGCCTGTGGGCTATGTTTCCACAGCAAAGGACCAGTTTGACCGACCCACTGTGGTTGACTTGGTAAAAACGGATTTGCCCCAAGCGAGGATTTTCCCTGTGGGCAGGCTCGATTATGACACAGAGGGACTGCTGCTTTTGACGACAGACGGGGATTTTGCCTACAAGGTATCCCACCCGAAATTTAACACCGACAAAACCTATATAGCAAAAATCAAGGGCGGTATATCCATTTCGGGATTGGCAAGACTAAGAAAGGGCGTTAAAATAGAGGATTATGTCACCTCCCCGGCAGAAGTGGAAATTCTTGACGCGGCAGACAACCATACCTTTGTGAAAATAACGATACATGAGGGCAAAAACAGACAGGTCAGGAAAATGTTCGAGGCGGTGGGCTGTAAGGTGGCGGCGCTTCAAAGGACAAGTATAGGCGTTGTGGAGCTGGGAAATCTGCCCATAGGCAGATGGCGGCATTTGACAAAGTACGAAGTAAACTATTTGATGAACAAATAGTTGAAATATATTTATTATTTATAAGGAGGAAAAAACAATGGAACTTAAGGGATCAAAAACAGAAGCTAATTTAAGAGCGGCTTTTTCGGGTGAGTCGGAGGCGCGTAATAAGTATACCTATTATGCGTCAAAGGCAAAGAAGGACGGCTATGTTCAGATAGCCAATATCTTTGAGGAAACGGCAGCAAACGAAAAGGAACACGCAAAGCTGTGGTTTAAGATTTTAAAGGGCGGAGAGATCCCCTCAACGCTTGAAAATTTGGAGGACGCCGCAGCAGGCGAAAACTACGAGTGGACAGATATGTATGCAACCTTTGCAAAGGAAGCGCGCGAGGAAGGATTTAACGAAATCGCCGTTTTGTTTGAAGGCGTTGCCGCAATCGAAAAGGAGCATGAGGAGAGATATAAAAAGCTTATCGAAAACATGAAGGACGGGCTTGTATTCTCCAAGGACGGCGACTGCATCTGGCAGTGCTTAAACTGCGGACACATAGTTGTCGGCAAGAAGGCTCCCGAAATCTGCCCCGTATGCAAGCACCCCAAAGCATATTTCCAGGTAAAAGCAGAAAATTATTAAAAAATGTTCGAGGCGGTCATATGCATGACCGCCTCGATGCTTTATTGCCTTTCGCAAAAGGCATAGTTTTATCAAAAGCTTTTTTACGATATTTCAGCAATTGATTTTGTTCATTTTATCATCTAAATTATAAAAAATTACAATACTGTGCCGACAGCACTTAAAACTTGCGGTAAAAAGTGGTATCATATATTCAGATGCAGGAAGAAATTTCATACATCGTAATATGGACAAATACAAGGACATTGGGATTTTACTTCCACAGCAGAATTTGGTAAAATATTGTCAAGAGGTGATAAGTGTGGGCGGTGAGCATACAAGCAAGCTGTATAATACTGTCTATGAGGAGATTTCGGAGGAATTCGGCTCTGATGTGGCGATTAAAATATATCAAATGTACAAGGGTATGCAGATAACATTCCCTACAAGATTATTTAATCCCGATTATGTCAAAAAGCAGATTTCCATAGAATATGACGGCAGTAACGTAAAGCAGCTTGCAAAAAAGTATGGTTACAGCGAAAAGACAATAAGAAGAATGATAAAGGAAATTTGAAAGGGAGGCTTTTAACAATGAAAAAATTCACAAAAAAATCAGCGGCGGCAATTGTGTCCGTATTGCTTGCCGCACAAACGGCAGTTTCGGCGCAAATGATGTATGCGCCGGACGGAAGAAGCGAGGATGTGCCCGATACGGATGTTTACGCATGGGAGAACGTGGGATGGTATCAGCGCCCGGTAACAAGAGTATATGCGCCTGACGGATCTTCATCTGTCATATATTCGTCCGATGTTGATGACGCGGTAAAGAACGGCTGGTATCAGCAGCCGGTGGTTTATGTATACGCGCCCGACGGCTCATCATCATTGGTGTATAAATCCGATGTTGCCGCGCTAAAATCCAAGGGCTGGTATTCCGAGCCGGTAACAACAATATATGCTCCGGACGGACGTTCCTCGGTGGTATATAAAAAGGATGTGCAGTCATGGGTCAATGTAGGCTGGTTTACAAGCAAGGCGGCGGCTGACAAGGCTAAGAGTAAGATTGATTATTCAAAATATGTGGGTCGATGGGCGGATACCGTAGATGGAGAATTCCCTGCCTGTATAGGTTTTACCATACACAGCATTGACAGCAATGGTATGGACATAGAGTTATACAGACTAAGGGGAAAAGAAATAACGCAGATAATCGATTCGATGAGCTTTGTTGATGAAAAAACAATTATAGCATACGGTAGAGGGGGATTTCTGCCATATGGTCACGGATTGTCTCCTGCAAGATATAAGTTCGTATTTGAAGGGGATAAAATAATATATTATTATGATGATAATCTTGAAAATGGAATTGTTATGTACAAACAAAAATAAGCGGATGCCTAAAAAGACGAAACACTTTTGAATATAATAAATGCATAAAGTGGCAGTCGAAACAGTTGGCAAAAAAGTACGGATACAGCGAAAAGACGGTTAGAAGAATGATTAATGATATTTAAGGAGGAATTTTTATGGGAATCGGTAGATTCATTTTTGAATTATTAGAGGACGCCACAAAATCATCATTGAACAACAAAGAGCGTATGCTTAAGGAATATGAAAAGAAAGCAAAAACACCTGAACAGCGTGCTAAAATTCAAGAAGCAAGGCAACAAGTTTTAGCGAGTAAAGAAAATTTTAAATGTACCCAAGAAAACAGGAATAATTTAAAAGATACGATTTTTAAAAAATGAGAGGTGATTTATTATGGCAACAGGAAATATAAAAGTAAACAAATTTTGCGTTTTTTGTAAGCATTGGTATGACCCAACAAACTCTGCTATCAAACCGAAAGCTCCGAATATAGGGCTTTGGGAGTTTGATAATCATGCGAAGAGTGTATGTACTTTGAACAATATGCAGCGTCCTGCTGTAAGCACATGTCCAAAATTTTCGTGTAAATTGTAAAAAGGAGCATGTATATGAAGAAATTTATTAGAGTAATTGAATGTATAATACTTATTTGTATATTAAGTAATTTTATGCAGACAGCATTAGCAGCGGAAGATTCAGGATATTGTGGCTCTTCTTTTTGGAAATATGAGAATGGGGTGCTTACAATAAGTCCGAGCGGCAGTGGCGTAATATTAAATTATGACACGGATCTTCAACCATGGTACTACTATAGAAGTTCAATTAATCGTGTTGTTATTGAAGACGGCATAACTGTTATAGGAAAAGAAGCGTTTTACGGATTATACATAAAATCTATTTATATACCGCAAACTGTAACAAAAATAGATGTAGGTGCATTTTATAACTGTAATTATCTATCATCCGTAACCGGTGGCGATTCTGTATCTCTCATCGGTAATAATGCATTTGGTAATACTCCGTGGTATAACAATTTGAGTGGTCTTAAAATTGTTGGAAATACCGTACTAAAATATGGTGGTAATATGCCAAGCAATACCGAAATAGTACTGCCTGATAATATTAAATCCATAGCACCAAGTGCTTTTTATGAGTGTGTAGGACTAAAGTCAATCAAGTTTCCGAAAGGTATTGAATCAATAGGAAAAAACAGCTTTAGAGGCTGTAGTTCATTGACAGAAATATTTTTCCCTGAATCATTGATTGAAATAGGTGAAAATTCATTCGGGACGTGTACTTCATTATCAGAAGTATATTTGCCAAGTACAATTTCAAACATTGATTCATATGCCTTCTACAAGTGTTCAAATATACAAAAACTTTATGTTCTTAATAAGGAATGTACCATAACAGGGACATATGCTATTCCGTCAGCGGCAACAATATATGGATTTGAAAGTTCTACAGCAGAAACTTATGCAAAAAAATACAGCAAAAAATTTATGAAATTGAATAATGATGGTATGCCATATGAAATATCATCCGTTGCATTTAACAGTAATGGTAATGATACAATTGATGTTACATTTAATCCTCATAATTTAAACACTATTGATAAAATAATAATTTTAGCAATATACGATAAAAATGATAAACTAATTGATACAATTATTCAACCGTCATCGAAAATGAGCGGTGATATTCGTTTTACTGTGAATCAATCATATGACTCATTCAAGATTTTTATGTGGACATCATTTGATGAATTAATTCCGTTATCAAATGCATATTAAAAAACAAGGACTATGGTAAATACTTTTCCGTAGTCCTTGTTTTATGAAAGGAAAGTGATACAATGCAATATGCACTATTAGGCTTTGGAGTAACGCTTGTTATACTCCTTGCCGTTGATGAAATAAGCAAAGCAAGTGAAAGGAGCTGAAATGCATGGGATTTTTAATCGGAACGGTTACAGCGTCAAGTATTATTACCTCATTCAGCGAGGGTGCAATGCTTGCTGTGTCCGTTTATCTTGCAACTAAGGGAATTAAGAAACGATGAGCATAGGGAACGGCGGACGGTCATGGTACATGATTCGTCCGCCGATTTTGACATAAAAAAACACGCCGTAAGTGACGTGTTTTTTCATGGTGGAGAGACAATCCCGGATTTTGTGTAAAGTCTTTACAAAGCCTCCAAAATGATGTATAATAAAAATATCATTTTGGAGGTTTTTAATATGCCAAGGTACAAATTAAGTCCCGAAGAACGGGCAGCAGAACTGGAACGCAAAGAGAATTTGCGCAATATTATGAAAGGACTGGATGTAAAGAATTTTGATGACCTCAAAGACGTATTTAAGATGATGGTCGGAGAAATGCTTGAAAATGGTCTGGACGGAGAGCTTGATGATGAATTAGGCTACACCAAGTATGATTATCGCAACAAGGAAGGCGAAAACAGCCGCAATGGCTATTCCAAAAAGACACTTAAGACGAGTTTCGGAGAAACTGAAATCAAAGTACCAAGAGATCGCAATGGTGAATTTGAACCGCAGCTTGTCAAGAAAAATCAGACAACCTTAACCGGGGACATTGAGGAAAAGATAATATCAATGTATGCCAAGGGAATGACAACAAGTGATATAGAGGCTCATATTAAGGATATTTACGGGCTTGAGTGCTCTGATACCACCATAAGCAGAATAACCGATAAAATACTGCCTGTGGTACGTGAATGGCAGTCAAGACCGCTCGAGGAAATCTATGCTGTTGTATTCATGGATGCAATACACTTTCACGTCCGCAGTGAAGGGCAGATTATCAAAAAGGCTGTATACATTGCAATCGGTATCAATATGGACGGTATTAAAGAAGTCCTCGGCATGTGGGTTGGTGAAAATGAAAGTGCAAAGTTCTGGCTTTCTGTTATGAACAGCCTTAAAAACCGTGGAGTTGAGGATATCCTGATAGCATGCGTTGATGGGCTTACAGGCTTTACGAATGCTATAGAAGCAGTATACCCAAATACAGAGATTCAGCAGTGTATTATTCATCAAATCCGCAATACAACAAAGTTTGTATCATACAAGGACATAAAAGCGCTGATGGCTGATTTAAAGAAAGAGGCGTATTTCCAATGCTTAGGCTGATAAGATAAGCGGTAATTGACGAAACCATACAGGGCATAAACTGAAAATATCTCATGTGCCCTACCGTTACAACTTCAATAGCAAAGACCGCCGCAGTAACCGGCGTGGTAAATATTGCGGAAAACGCTCCCGCCATGCCGGCGACCGTCAGCACCCCGGTCATATTTTTTCCTGCTTTTAAAAGCTTTCCGAATCCGCTTCCTATTCCTCCGCCTATCTGCAGTGCCGCTCCCTCCCGTCCGGCGCTTCCGCCGGCAAGATGAGTCAGAGCTGTTCCTATAAAAATAAAGGGCACCATTACAAACGAAACGCCCTTGCCCTCCCTTATTCCGGAAATCACCGCATTCGTGGTAAGCTTATCCTTTGAAAGAGAGTAAAGGGCGGTAATAATAATTCCCACTATCGGCAAAAACCAAATTATAATATCGTTTTCTTCTCTGAAATCGGTTACAAAATCTATTGTTTTATGAAAATACGCTCCGACCACGCCTGTGACAGCTCCTACTGCCAAAGCCAGCACAAACCAAAGCCCGAACGCCTTTGTATATTTAGATAACGAGTCAAACCCCTTCACCGGATCACCTTCCGAAAATATATTTTTCTATCGCCGCACTGACGCCTGATTCTGTCACCGGTGCGGTTATGTATTCAGCTTGTTTCTTAAGTCTTATATCCGCATTTCCCATGGCGACTCCGATTCCGGCATAGCTTATCATATCTTCATCGTTTGCGCTGTCCCCTATTGCCATCATACGCTCTGGAGGTACCTTAAAAAATTCGCCCAATACCTTCATTCCCTTTGACTTTGAATATCCTTTTTTTACCGTTTCCGAATAAGCTTTATATTCGTAAACGGTAAAATACTGATTTAAAAATTCCCTCGTATCCTCCGAAAGTGTACCGAAAAACGTACACTTTGAAATTCTCGAGCTTTCATATTTTGTATATATTTCATCGGCATTTTTAAGCTCGTTTTCACTTTCACAATTTATAGAAATAATGCCGTTCTCGCACTCAAATAAAGTTTTTATGCCTTTAGAAAGGGCATAGTCCGCCACCTCTTTGGCAATCTTTTTTTCAAGAGTACTGCTCCTTAAAACGCTGTCCTCATATCTTACATATGTTCCGAGTCCGCATACAAATCCGTCAATAGGCAGATTTTTCACTTCTTCGGGAATATAGCCGTAAGAACGACCGGTATTGATAAACACCATATTACCGGCTTTTCTTGCTTCCCATAAAGTGTTTATATCCTTATCGGATACCGTCCCGTTATTATATAATGTACCGTCAATGTCAAGAAAAATCAAATGTCTGTCCATGTAAAAATCCTCCCATAAAGGATAATATACCACAAAATCCGGCCAAAGTCAATAGCACGAACAACAAAAAACGCACGGATAAAGCTGTGATTTTTTTGTGTCAGGAATTTTTATCGGAAATAATCTTGTCTCTGTATTCCGACGGCGTCATTTTAACCGTCTGCTTAAAAAGCTTTGTAAAATAATATATATTTCCGATTCCGACAATATTGGGAATTTCCTTAAAGGAATATCCGTTTTTTATAAGCTTTTTTGCCTTTTCAATTCTTAAATTAATAAGATATTGCTCCGGATTAATTCCCGTTTCCCTTTTAAAAATCCTGTAAAAATAGCTGTATTCAAAACCGACGTATTTTGCAATGTCGGCAACAGATATTTTTTTATCGAAGTTGCAGTCCATGTACAGTCTGGCGGCGTTTATACATGACTTTGCGGAAGATGACTCCGACGTTTTGCCGCTGTCCTTTTCAAGGCACGACAGGGCTTCGTACATAAATCCCGTCAGCCTGAACTGAGACAGGTTGTCTTTGTTCTTATCGGTATAATCAAGACAGTCCACAATTGTTCTCATAAAATCATTGTTATTGACCGCCCGCACCGGCATACTCCGGCTTACGCCTATTTTTTCGTAACATTCTTCTGCTTTTTTGCCCGAAAATACAATAAAGCAAAAAAACCAAGGCTCATTTTCATCCGCTTCATATGACACAACGTCATCAGGATAAATTGCAAAAATATCACCCGGATTGACAGTATACTTGTTTTTTCCGTCGCAGAACCAGCCGCAGCCACTTATTACATAGTGTAAAATGTATGTATTACGCATCATAGGTCCGCAAAGCTCCGAACGCTCGCAATTCTTTATCCCATAATGCAGCAAATACAATTCGCCGGAGGTATCTGCATTGTAATTAATATATCCTCTGTTCATTTTCTCCGCCCTCCCTTTTTGATTTTATTCTATCACATTAATTTATAAAAAGCAATAATTTTATAAAAAGAAACAATATTTTTACATTTACTCACAGCATGATAAATGATATACTTTTAAAAAAATACAGGAGGAGTTTGTATGAATTATAAATACACATCTGCACTCAGGATAAACTCGGCAAATCTCGGTGATCTTGAGGAAAATCTAAAAAGATACAAGGACAGTTTTGACGAGGTTCTGTTCTTTTCGCAATTTACACATTCGGTCAAGGGATTGTATTTCCACCGGCGCGAGGCGAAAAAATCCGTCCGTTTCTGCAAAAAGTAAAAAGCATGGGAATTAA
>JAQXZB010000108.1 GCA_029226975.1 Clostridiales bacterium
ACGATAAGCATTTTCCGTCGGGGTATGCTAACGGTATATTTGAGGAACGCTTGAAGGACTTGCAAATGTGGAATATTACCGAATTTCATGTTGACGTATGCGGACCTGTAAACGACGGCTCTGTTTTGACCGATATTTGGAAACAGGAGGACGAAGATGAAATAATCGGAGCTTTGGCACTCAAACGTATCCCAAATTCAGATAAGTACACAGGCGATGTTATAGATTTAACAGCAAATATATCTGACGGAGCGGTATATTTCAATCTTCCGGAGGGTGTTTTCTCAATAGTCATACTGGTAAAATCGCGTGCCGGAATGACGGACTACAGCCGCGTTTTCTGCGATAAGCTCAATCCTGAGGCTGTTGACGCATTTATTCAAGAGGTATATGAGCAGCATTATGAGCATTTTGGAGATGAATTCGGAAAAACGTTTGCAGGTTTTTTCTCTGATGAGCCTGCGTTTATGAACAATACAAAGAATGAGTTTTTTACGCCGATAGGTGAAAAATTCATGTATTATCCATGGCATGAAAGTGTTATGAATGTGTTTTTAGATAAATTCGGAAAGAATGCGCTTGCAATGCTTAGCGGAATATGGTTTGATTTTGCCGACGGCAAGGGCCAAACCGCGCGGGAGGTATATATGAATACCATAACGCACATGTACAGCGAAAACTTCTGCGGTAAGATCGGAAAGTGGTGCAGAGAACATGGAGTTATGTATATCGGTCACGTTGTAGAAGATAACAATGCCCACACAATGACCGGAAACGGTGCCGGACATTATTTTAGGGCAATTGCGGGTCAGGATATGTCGGGCGTTGATGTTGTGCTTCATCAGATTATACCGGGACTTACCGAATATTCAAATACCGGTGAGGTGTGTTACAAGCAGATGGACAACAAATTTTTTCATTACATACTTGCAAAGCTTGCGTCCGGGGCGGCACACGTTCAGGAGAATAAGCATGGCAGGGCAATGTGTGAAATTTTTGGCGCATACGGCTGGGCCGAGGGAACAAAAACGATGAAGTATCTGACAGACCATATGCTTGTAAGAGGTATAAATTATTTTGTTCCTCATGCCTTTTCGCCTAAAAAAGATGATGACGATTGTCCGCCGAATTTTTATGCGGGCGGAAAAAATCCGCAGTATAAATACTTCTCAAAGCTGATGGAGTATCAGAACAGAATGTGCCATTTATTAAACGGCGGACGATATGTGCCTGTATGCGCTCTGATATATGATGCAGAGACTCGCTGGAGTGCCGAGGAGTTTTATCCGATAGAAGATGTTGCTAAACAGTTGTATGACAATCAGCTGGATTACGACATTATATCCTTTGACGATTTGGATAAGTGCGGCGAGTATCCTGTTATAATAGTTCCGTATACCTCATATATTTCGCCGAAGAATTATGATAAACTCAAAAAACTCGGTAATCGCGTAATTTGTACCGGAAACTGTGGGATTGAAGATATAGCCTTTGTTCATTCGGATAATCTTATAGAGTTCATGGAGCAGTATCGTGAAGTGTTTATCAACGGCAGTAAGTTTATAAGATATTGCCATTATATTCATGACGATGCCAAACTGTATGTAATAAGTAATGAGGACATTACAAGAGCAATAAATGCAAGCATTAGATTTAAAGGTTTTAACGGCGGGAATTATATTATCTATGACGCATTTGAAAATAAGGCAGTAAGAGCGTACAGTGAAACGGGAGAGATAGATATTGTGCTTCATCCGTATAATGCTGTGGTTATAGTCCTTTCAGATATGCCAAAAGCCGATGTTATAAAAAATGATACGAACAAACAGCTTGAGGAGCATGAGCTGAAATGCACATACGAAATAGAAATATGCAGGGAAGAGGATTTTCCGTCATTTGAGCCTTATAAAACAACGGACTGCACGATAAATATTACCGGCAAAGATGAGCTTCCTCGTTTTTCCGGAAACATAAAATATAAAACCGCATTTCATGTTGATAATCTTAATTGTAATATCCTTGACTTGGGTTATGTGGGAGAAACAGCGGAAGTGACATTGAACGGAAAAAACATCGGAGTACGTTTGTTCCCGCCGTATGAGTTTGATATGTCTGATGCTCTTAAGATTGGCGAAAACATTCTTGAGGTCATTGTAACAAATTCATACGGGTATGAAATGCGCGACGGTTTTTCAAAATGGATGATGTTCGAGCCGTCGGGACTTATCGGACCGATAAAAGTAAAATCAAATAAATCTTTCGTTTTGATTTAAAATCCCGCGCGGTCTGACCAATTTGTCGACGGTCTGAAAGCGGCTGCAAAAATGCAGCCGCTTTGTGTGTTACTGAAGAAGCAGCTTTTCTACTTCCGCTGCTTTGAGTACCTTGCCCGATGAAATGACTTTTTCATTTACAACAATAGCCGGCATACTCATAACACCGTATTCCATGATTTTTTGCATATCGGTTATGTATTCGACTTCGATGTCAAGTCCCATGTTTTTTGCGGCTGCCTTTGCGTTTTCGTACTGTGCATGGCAGGATTTGCACCCTGACCCCAGTACCTTGATGCACTCAATACTGCCAAAGAGTGATGAGGAAGAAGTGATGTCTGCCGATTTGTTCTTTTTGAAATTAAATAATGCCATAATAAAGACCTCCAAGCTTTATAAAATTATATATTGAATTGCATTGAAGAAATATCCCACAAGAATAATTCCCAATGTACAAATTCCGATAAATATTGTAAGCAGCTTCGGTTTAACCGCCTTGCGTAGCATAACCATTGACGGCAATGACAGCGTGGTTACACCCATCATGAACGAAAGCACAACACCGAGCTGTGCGCCTTTTTTCAGCAGTGCTTCGGCGATTGGAATTGTGCCGAATATATCGGCATACATGGGAACTCCGGCAACGGTCGCTATAACAGTGCCGAAGGGATTTTCACTGCCGAGTATTTTAATGATAAATCTGTCGGGTATCCAGTTATGAATAACCGCGCCAATGCCAACGCCTATCAGAACATAGGGAAAAACCTTTTTTGCGGTGCTTAAAACCTGTTTTTTCGCATATTCAAGACGTTCTTTAAAATTCAATTTTGCCTGCGGCAGATTAAAGCTTTTGCCGCTTCTGATGAATTCCTCAACCTGATTGTCAAGATTAAGCCTTTCAATCAGCGTACCGCCCAAAACCGCAATTATAAGACCGACTGCTACATAGCAAACAGCAACCTTCCAGCCGAAAATACTCATCAAGAGTACAAGCGAGCCTAAGTCAACCATGGGCGAGGATATGAGGAAAGAAAATGTCACCCCAAGCGGCAGACCTGCGCTTGTAAATCCCATAAACAGCGGAATTGACGAGCAGGAGCAAAACGGTGTTACCGTTCCCAAAAGTGCCGCGGCGGTATTTGCACCCAAGCCGTGAAATCTGCCGAGTATTTGTCTGCTTCTCTCCGGCGGGAAATAGCTTTGAATGTATGATATAATTAAAATCAAAACACCTAAAAGCACCATGATTTTAACAGTATCATACAAAAAGAATTGTATACTTCCGCCCGGTCTGCCGCTTATATCAATTCCAAAGCCCGACAGCATATTTCCGATGAGCTCACTGAGCCATTTCATACCCAAAATCTGATTTTGAAAAAATTCCCATGCATTTTTTAATGTTTCCATAAAATACCTCCAACATAAACAAATTGAAATATATCTATATATAGCTTAAAATAGATGCTATGTGATGCAAGGAAATCCTCATTGTGATTTCCGGTATGCGGTCGGGGACAGCCCTACCTTCTTTTTAAAAATCCCGGTGAAATAATTTGAATCACGGAAACCAACCAAAAATGCAATCTCCGTAATATTCAAATCCGAATACTTTAAAAGATATTTTGCGTCTTCAATCCGCAAAATATTTATATATGACTTAATACTCATCCCCATGTGCTTATTGAATTTATGGCTTATTGTTGAACGGCTGCAGGAAAAATGCCTGCAAATATCCTCCGAGGCGATGTTTTGCGTATGGTTTTGCTTTATATATTCTACAAGAGCACCGCAAAAGCTCTGCGTATTCGCTTGGTGTTCCGTTTGTCTGTGATAAGCAAGCTCAAGCATACAGCACAGAGGGGTTATAAGTGTGTCTATGAATGTCTTATCCGGTATATCGTCTTTAAGCGTGTCATATGCAGAAATAAGGTTCTCTTTAGGAAGCTTATATTTTTTTGAAACCGCATCAATGTATGTTGAAGCTTTGTCGCTTTTGTAGCCGCCTACGCTTATAAATCCTACAGTGACGCCGTTATTGTTAATAGGATATATAAACTCTTTTACACCTGCATGGCAGACGCCGCAAAAAGCACCTGTACTGCATTTTTCTATAACTCTCATCTGCTTTTGCACACAACAGCTTTGGGCCTTGATGCTGCTTTTAATATAAGCGCAATACGAATTATCATGTATATTGAACTGCATCAGATCATCTGATAAAACTATTTTATCAAAATCGCTCACATGAAGTGAGATAAGAAGATTACATTCTTTCTTTAAATAAAGAATATATTTCTTAATTGCTTCGGTCAATTGCATTTAACTACACCCCTTTTTGCACAAAAACAATGAAATCTTGCGTAAAAACAAAGGATAATCATATGGTTTTGTGTTATTATATGCTTATAGTAACATAAATTAAGGAGGAAGTCAATATGAAAACAATAAAGTATACAGGTGATTTATGTGTTATCGGCGGCGGTCTGGCAGGATTGTGTTGCGCAATAGCCGCTGCACGAAACGGCATAAAAACATATCTCGTTCAGGACAGACCGGTTCTGGGCGGTAATGCATCCGAGGAAATTCGTATGTGGGTATGCGGCGCCCATGGTACCGACTGCAGAGAAACAGGTATAATAGAAGAACTGATGCTTGAGAATTTTTACATCAATAAGGGATTAAAATATCCTATTTGGGACAGCGTTCTGTACGAAAAGGCAAAAGCTGAAAAAAATCTTACATTGCTGTTAAATACAAGCTGTTTTGACGCTCAGATGAACGGTAATGAGATTGTCAGCATAAAAGCATGGCAGTCAAATGCCGAAACATTCCATATAATAAATGCAAAATATTTCGCAGATTGTTCCGGTGATTCCATACTTGCACCATTAACGGGCGCAGAATTTATGTACGGACGCGAGGCAAAGTCTGACTATAACGAAACTATACCGCCCGATGTGGCTGATAAAAAGACCATGGGTATGAGCTGTCTTTTTCAGATAAGAGAAACCCCTTGCAAACAGGAATTTATACCGCCTAAATGGGCATATAAATATGAAACTGATGCGGACTTACCGTTTAAGGATCATGACAGAGATAATAATTTTTGGTGGATAGAAATAGGCGGTGAATGGGACTGTATCCATGATACGGATAAATGTCGTGATGAGCTTTTAAAAATCTGTTACGGTGTATGGGATCATATGAAAAACTATGGCGATCACGGCGTCGATAATTGGGAGCTGGAATGGATAGGCTTTTTGCCCGGCAAGCGTGAAAGCAGAAGATATAAGGGCAAATATGTGATAACGCAGAATGACGTAGAAAGCGAAGGTAGATTTGATGATGTTGTAGCATATGCCGGCTGGACTATGGACGATCACTTCCCACAGGGATTTTATTATACAGAGGGACATCCTACAATATATCATCCTGCGCCAAGTCCATGGGGTATTCCGCTCAGAGCGATGATTTCAAATAATATTTCAAACCTCGTGTTTGCGGGACGTAATATAAGCGTTACTCACGCAGCATTAAGCTCCTCCCGCGTTATGGCAACCTGCGCTATATTGGGACAAGCTCTCGGCACAGCTGTTGCAATGGCAGTTGACAGCAAAACAAATATAGAAAATATTGATATTGTAAGCCTGCAGCAAAAGCTGATGGCTGATGACTGCTATATACCTTTCAGAGAAAGAAATGTATCCAAGCTAAGCAAAAAGGCTATGTGCAGTCATGACATTATAAGAAATGGCAAGGATAGAGGCGACGAAAACTGTCTAAAGCTAAACAGCGGCGAGGTTGCTCAATACCGCTTTGAAGAAGATGAACACATAAGCCAAATAAGATTGGTATTCGACAGTAATCTTAACAGAGCATATCACAATATGCCATGCAACTACCCTCTTGGAGAAAAGAATTTTAAACTTCCCGATACACTGATAAAGGAATACATAATTGAGGGCAGTGACAAAAACGGAAATGTGCAAAGAATATCGGTAACGGATAATCATCAGCGATTTGTTCTGCATGATGTTGATTGGTGTGTAAGTACAGTAAGATTTATACCGGTTTCTACTCATGGATGCGGTGAATTTCGAATATTCGATTTTGAGTTAAAATAACAGAAGAACAAAAAGGAGAAGTAAAATGTGGTTAGATAAGTACAATAAAGCAGTCACCTTCAGTTACGATGATGGTGTTACACAGGATAAGCGGCTCATTGAGCTATTCGACAAATACGGGCTTAAAGCGACATTCAATATCAATTCGGAGCTTTTGGGACTTTCGGGTGAGATTATGCATGACGGTCAAATTGCAACTCACATCAAGAACAAGCCGGAGGAGATAAAGGATATTTACAAAAATCATGAGATTGCGGCGCATACTCTGACACACCCTTTCTTGCCCGATCAGACCGATGAGGAGGTCATAAGACAGGTTGAGCAGGACAGACTTAACCTTGAAAAGCTGTCGGGAAAGTCGGTTGTGGGAATGGCATATCCGTGCGGCGGAATCAATTTCAACGAGCATATCGCAGAGGTTATACGTGATAATACGGGAGTGAAGTACTGCCGTACAACGGTATCGTCGCACAGCTTTGATATGCAGGATAACCTATATGTTTTTAAACCTACGGTATATCACCGCGCCGATGGGGACAAGATGTTTGAGCTGGGCAAAAGGTTTTTGGAAACAAAATCCGATAAGCCTCAGCTGCTTTACATATGGGGACACGCATATGAATTTGATTTTGAAAACACATGGGACAGATTTGAAGAATTCTGCAAGCTGATAAGCGGTCATGACGATATTTTCTACGGAACAAACCGCGAGGTATTCGGACTGTGACACTTGGGGACAATGAGGACATCCAAAAAGCTTGACTTTAAAATTGTCCGGAATATCCGGTTTAGATTAGTTTGTCAAGCAAAATGTTAATGTTTATCAATTTATTACCTCTATATTCGGAAAAGTGTTACCTATCCAAAAAGTATTACTTGACTCATAAAAAGGGATATCATATAATGAACTAAAGACTTTTAAAAGTAAAAATAAAGATATTATAAAGTGAGGAGTATTACAATGGTTAATTTTAAAATTGCTGTAAATGATGAACAGAGTATATCGTTATGCTGTCTTTATTTTAACAGCGAAGGTTTGCGTGAAATAAATCGATATATGATTGGCAATACGGAGTGTATTGTTTATTTGGATGAGGAGCATAATCTTGAGGTAACGGAAGAAAAAGAGCGATTTAACGGTACGAGCGTGGTTCGCCAAAGAAATCGAGTAAGGAATATAGGTTCTCTTAGAATTAAAATAAATCGATTCAGTTCTGCTTTTATTGATGAGGCGGGCAGTCTTGACAAAAGCACATTAATCCATTATTGCCGCAATACATGGGAAGGCGAAGGACAATGGGAGACAGCATCAATTGAGAATTTTGGTTTACGAGCCGTTGCGGAGCATCCTGCGAGTTACCAAAAGATGACAATTTCCTCAAACGGCACGCGGAGTACGGGTGAGTATTATCCCTTTATCGTAATTGAGGATAAGAAATTCGGTAAATGCTATTATATGGAACATGAGGGGGGATTTAGCTGGGAAATTGAAATTGATGCCAAGGGCAACGGCATAACGGCGGATACAACTCTTTGCGCCGAGGTAAACAGCTTAAATGAATATAATAACGGATTAGCGGTTTTTCTCGAGCCAAACGAGGAGTATGTGACCTCCTACGTTTTATATGGTGTTTGTGACGGCGGTTTTGAGGAGGCAACTCATGAAATTTTAAAATATAAAAACAGGAATGGCAAAATACTTGCAGAATTACCGGTTTGCTTTAATGACTATATGAACTGCTTATGGGCAAGACCATCGGCAGAGCGGCTTATTCCGTTGATTGATGCCGCAGCGGAGGCGGGCGCCGAGATTTTTTGTATAGATGCAAATTGGCATACCAATATGGGAGATTGGATACCCGACGATAAGAAATTCGGTGATATCGGCTTTAAAGGGATTATCGATTATATAAAGTCCAAAAATATGCTTCCCGGTGTGTGGTTGGAAATAGAAACAGCAATGAGCGATGCAAAAATTCTTAAGCTGTCGGAACATTCCGTACTGACAAGGGACGGAAACAAAATACAGTTTGGAAAGGGCTGTTACACACTTAATATGAATGATGAAAAAATCAGGGAATATATTCTGTCTGTATTTGATAGACTCTACGATATGGGCATACGATATATTAAGAATGATTATAATCATTGCGTCGGAAACGGTTGTGACGATGTTCACGGGAAAGGGTACGGATTAAAAAAGAGTCTTGAAGGCTTTTATTCGTTAATTGACACTGTATATGAGAAGCATCCCGATATGATAATAGAAAACTGCGGCAGCGGCGCATTAAGATGCGATGAGGGAACATTATCACATTTTAACCTGCAAAGCACCTCCGACCAGGAGATATATTATTATAATCCGTCCATCATAAACGGTACAATGGCATTTATGCCCATTGGCAAAATGGGAATTTGGTCTTATCCGATACCGGTAAAGTTTTTTGACAAAGAGTTAGGCGAGGAAATTTTCACAAGCAGCTATTTATCAAGGTTTGCCGACGGTGAGGAAACTGTTTTCAATATGATTACGTCAATGTTCGGAATAATGTATTTATCGGGAAGAATTGATAAAGCAGATAATAAGAACATGAATTTAATTCGGGAGGGCATAGGTGTTTATAAAAAAATGCGTAAGTATATAAAGAATGCTATACCGATTTTCCCCACCGGGATGTTTAAAATGAATGACAGCGGCATATACGGTATTGGGGTTAAGAATGAGGAGGAACATAAAATTATTCTTGCGATATTCAGAATAAACACCGATGAAACAGAGCTTGAACTGAATTTCCACAAATGGGCAAAGGACAATTCGCGGATAAGGCTCGAATACCCTGCCGACAGTAATACGAGGTTTAGCTTTGAAAATTTAATTCTCAATGTAAATATGGAAAAAAACAATTCGGCAAGACTGTTTGTGATTGATATATGAGAATAAGGGATGATGCCGCATGATAATATGCAAAAAGCAAAGTATCACAGTAGAGTTTTTAAAGTGATTTATAAAATTACTGGTATCAAGAAAACCGCATTGGGCGGCAATTTCCGAGACCGGTTTATCTGTAGAGCGAAGAAGCGTCTTTGCGATAAAACAAACGGCTATGACGCAGTTTATTATAATGAGGTTATAAAGCCCGCACTTGTAGGTCTTGCAGGACCGTGGATCAGCGGCGGTATTGAGTTCAAAGCCATATGAGGAAAAGACATTTGTTCAGTATTTTATGCCGTATAAAGCAGTAGGCGCAGTAAAAAAAATGCTTCTATGGGATTCACAACAGCGGCCGTTATGTGAAAGTAATGCGTCATAAATATACGATATTATAACTCCCTCTGCCAATTGACGGAGGGAGTTGATTACATAATATTGAAATTCATCTCTACATTGCTACCTTGTGAATATTCCGATATTCGCTTGGGGATATGCCGACATGCTTCTTAAAAAATTTAGAGCAGTATGACTCGCTGTCAAAATGCAGCTCTTTTGAAATATCGCCTATTGAAAGTGTAGTAACCAGCAGCAAATACCGAAGCCGTTCTACAATCGCAGAGGTTATATACTGTTTTATTGTGCTTCCTGTATCAGCCTTGAATTTCTGACCGATATATGTCTGTGAAAAACCGATATGTCTGCAAACCTCTGCCACAGATATATCCGCATATAAATTATCCTCAATATATTTATATAACTTCTTATATTTGAGGTAAACAGCAATATCCCTTTCAATCTTATCTGCACTCGGTTCAATAATCTGTAATATAAGCGAGCGGACGCAGTTTTGCAGAAGAAGCGCCGACTTAATATTCTCGCTGTAAAGAATTTCACGAAGTGAGAGGATTTCATCATCACTTATCGGGAGTGTTATAATTCTGTTAATATCGGAAAGTAAATCCTGCTGCGGAATAATTGTTGCGGTAAAATGAAAAAAGAATTTTTCCATATATTCATCACAACGACAGCTGTAAGTGTGATTTGCCGGAATGATATATATATTATTCGGCAGCATTGTGATATTTTCCGTATCATTGAAAAGCTTGGCACTGCCGTCAAGCACAACATAGATACGATTAAAATTATGGCAGTAATCATTAAACTGCCATTCACTGCCGACGCTGCAGTGAAATATATGCGACGCTCTTATAGTTGTATAATTAAATAAATCCGTAAGCAGTCTGAAATTATGATTTAACATTTTTGTCGCCCCCTGTTTCGATTATACATCAAAATGCTCCGGAAGTCAATAAAAAGAGAAAAAGTACAAATTTTGGGAGAATAAAGCCATATACATTTGACCTAAAGCTATGTATAATTTAGTTAGATATAGTATATTTAAAGCGAAAGGACGGTCATATTATGAAAAAAGTATTATCAAGCATTTTGAGCATATCAATGCTGTGTTCGTCTGTTGTCGGATTGACGGCAAAAGCGGAAACGATTGATATTGGAACGGTGGTTTTCAAGCATCAGAATGTGGTCGGTTCTCAGACCTGCTACGGTGACGATACGGATGAAAAGGTAATTACCGAAATCCCCGATGTTATTCAGGGAATGAGGATAAATCAGCCCGTATTCCGTGCGGAAGGACTTGAAGCAGGCAAAGACTATACCGTTAAACAGAAGTTAAAGGACGGAACGGTATTAAGCACAGATGAGGTCACAGCGACAAGTGCGGGCGTTATTGAGTTCAAGCATGCGCGCAACTGTGAAATGCTTGAAATTTCAGACGGCGGCACGGTTATAGCGGCACTGGGCACGGATTTGGAGTATGTCAACGGTGTTGCGATCACATCGGCACCAATGTCATATCAGATTTATCAGCGTGATGAAAACAATCAGGCTGTTATTACCATTAAAGGCGCCGTTTCCGGCGCATCGTCAGTAAGTATTGATATTGACGGTGTATCGGAAAATGCGGATATTGTAAACGATGAATTTACATATACTAAAACACTTGATACGGGACTTTATGACATTACAGTAAACTCGGACAAGGGTGAGGCTGCAAGGTATGAAAAGGTCGGTGTCGGAGATGTATGGGTTGCGGCAGGTCAGTCTAACATGACGGACATGGGTGCGATAACAGATGGCTTTGACCCCGATAACGACGACCCGATTAATGAGAATATGCATATAATATATGCCGAGGACTGCAAGTGGCACGAGATGTCGCATCCGGCAGGTGAGGGACGTTTCTTTAAAACAGGCGTAAGAACCTCACCGGTGACCTCCTTTGCAAGAGAAATTGCAGCGAGCGAGGGTGTGCCGGTAGGTATTGTGCAGTCGTCCGTCGGCGGCACGAATATTTATCAGTGGGTTGACGGTGTGAGAAACGATGCAAACAGCGGCTATCTTATGAATGCACTTAAAGCCTGTTTCGACAAAATGCCGTCACACAACATAAAGGGTGTTTTGTGGTATCAGGGCTGCAATGATGCGATAAACGAGAGCTATGCCTATGATTATAAAAACTTACAGCAGAAGGTTTTTGACGCTATGCGTGAGTTCTTCGGAGCTGATACTCCGATAATCACAACACAGCTCAATGACGCAAATCAGGACAGCACATCGTCCTTGGGCTATTATGACGCGTGGTCATACGTTAAAGACGTTCAGCGTCAGAACGAAAGCCTTTACGATAACGTTTATGTTGTCGGTACGGGCGAGCTGGAGCTTGGCGACACAATTCATAACAGTGCCGCATCAAATGTAAAGCTCGGTACAAAATGGGCTAACACGGCAAAAAATGTTGTGTATGGAGATACTACGGTTGATTTCCGACAGCCGACAATCGAAAGTGCCAAAGTAACGGGCAGCAGAGAAATCACGCTTGCGTTTAAAGATACAGACGGTTTAACGGCGGCAACGGGTACAAAGCGCATAGGAATCACAAACTCACTTAACAATATTGAGCTCGGCAATTTAAAAAATGAATTTGTCATAAGAAGCAATGCATCCCCGCTTGTTACTGCTTCAAACAGTGCAAAGGGTACGGATATGACAATTACTTCAGCTGAAATAAAAGACGGTAACAAAGTTGTTCTTACTACTTCCGAAAATCTGCAAGGTTATGTAGCTGTTGATTGTATGTACGGCAAACGCTTTACACCGACGCTTGTTGATGCCTCAACAAATGAAAGTGTGCTTGCCTTTTACAATGTTATGGCTGATTTGAACGGAATTGTTGAAGAACCGAAAGGTCCGTCAAATAAATTTGGTTCGGAATATAACGAAATCAAAGCATTTAATACATCATCATTATCAGCAACAGAAATCAGCAACACAGGATTTATGGTTTCAACAGCAAGCTCAAATTATAATAATGTTGTAGTAATGGACAACGAAACAAAAGTAAAAAGCGGCTATTATCCCTACGGCTCAGGACTTCCCGATAACGGATATTATCTGTTTTTCGGCTCCGGCGGCAACGGCAGTGTGAGCGCGGCGCTGACAATGCCGGAGACGGTTGGAGCGGGTAAATACCTGAAAATTACCTATGCAAAGCCCTATGCGACAAACGACGGAAGAAACAACAGAAATCAGGATAACAGCGCGGAGGATAAAATAACAGTCGGCACTGAGGTGATTGACCTTAAGGCAAACTGTGACTTTGATAAATGGTATACCGCAACGGTAAAAGTAAATGACGCTGTTACAAAGCTCAATATAAATTTAGGAAAATGGGGTGCAATGGCAATTTCTGATATAGAAATTCTCGACAGCGCGGACACAATGGAATTTAACGTGGAAGATAACATAACATCGAGATATATAACTTCGCAAAATCAGACAGTCCAATATACCGCAAACGTATATAACAGCATAACAACGCTTATGGACAGCGCGGAAATTGTTACAAGAGGGACAGCGGACGCAAGCGCGGCAGTCACATATTCGGTAAACGGCTATAACGGAGTCAGCATTGACAGCAACGGACTTCTCACAATAACACCCAAAGCGCAGGAGGGAACGGTTATCGTAAGTGCCGAATATAACGGTATAAAAAATACGCTCAATCTTGAGCTTATGGCAGTAAGCAACGCGGACGGGGTTAAAATTGTAGGTGATGAATTGGTGAAAAAGGGTGAAGCTCTTTCGTTTAAAGCAATACCTACCGCAGACGGAACGGTTATTCCCGAAAGGGCAACCGCATGGAGCATTGAGGGCGACAATCATGGTGCTTCGATTGATGACGGTATATTGACGGTACCTGCAAATGCAGAGTCGGGCAATATTACAATTAAGGCAGAGCTGCGGGTAGAAGGCTCACAGACAACATCGAATGTTTCTGACACTTTTACTGTTACTGTAAAGGGAGAAGAAATCTCACCATACACAATAAAGGGTGTATTTCTTGAAAACTGCGCCGCCGATCTTACCAAAGCAGAGGGTGTTGACGGCGTTGCGGTAGATACGGACAGTGCGCAAAAAGGCTTTAAGGTAATTGTGAAGGCTGCTGACACCAACGGAATAGTAATTGCCCAAACGCAGGCTGTCCTTGATGAGCTTGCACAGGGCGTTTCGGAAATCAAAACTCCGCTGAACTTTAAGAATGCGGCGCAGGTAAAAGCGTATATAGTAAACGGCAATGATGAAATTGTATCGGAGGAAATATTCAAAACAACCGAAACAATATACAAAAATGTTCCTCTTGTTGCTGATTGGATAACAGGTGCAAAATCAGGTCTCGGTATGGGGGCGGGTATTATGGCACCGCAGGGTGTGCCCTACGGAGTTGATCCGGATACGGTTGATGTATCCGAGCTTAATGTAAGCTATACATACGATAGTGAAACATATCCTATGCCGACAACGGATAATGCGCTGTGGTATAAAACAGGCGCGTATCTTAAAGGCAACAGCAACGGAAATAACAGTATTTATGCCCGCGACGGTGTTGACTGGGAGCAGAAAGCACTGCCGATAGGCAACGGTTACATGGGCGGTATGCTTTTCGGACTTCCTGACAAAGACCAAATTCAAATTAACGAGGAAACCTTCTGGGCGGCAGGCTACAGGGGTGTTCAGACAAGCGTAGGTACGGGTAATGTAAATAAAAATATGAGTGAGGGCATCAACGGATATATGAGCGTCGGCAATATCTTTGTTGACTTCAATATGCCGGATAAAGCTCAGATAAAGAATTATTACCGCGACCTTAATCTTGATGAGTCTGTCGCGCATGTGCAGTACGAATATGACGGAGTTAAATACAATCGTGAATACTTTGCCTCATATCCGAAAGGGGTGCTTGTGTTCAGATATACGTCGGACACAGACGGAGCATTAAGCTTTGATGTAAAGCCTGTTTCAATGCATCCGGGCGAGGTAACGGTAAATAACGGCGAAATTACAATCATCGGCAGGTTAAAGGACAGTGAGCCTTATTCAGCAGGCGGTAATGCCGCATGGAATCAGGAGTCTGATTTGGAATACTGCACAAAAATTAAGGTTATAGCAGATGACGGCACTGTGACGGACGGTTACAACACTGTTAATATCAGCGGTGCGACAGGCGTTACAATTATCGTTGCTGCCGCGGCAGATTATGATGCGGAGCAATTTGAAATGAACGCAGACGGTACGGTAAATATGGATAAAACACCGTACAAGAGTACAAGGGGAGTACAGGCGGCAATAGAAAAGGCTGAAAATAGAATAAAAAATGCCTCCGCTGTGACTTATGACGCGTTAAAGGCTGAGCATACCGCAGATTACAAGGCGCAGTTTGACACGGTTAAGTTTTCTCTTACAGATAATGACGAGATTTGCACAACGCCTACAGATGAATTACAGTCATCATATAACAGCGTGATAGGCACAAAAACATCAGACGGTGTAACAAATGTTTCTTATGACGCAGACGCGTATAAGAATCTTAATAAGCACCTTGAGGAACTGCATTATAACTATGCAAGATATATGATGATTTCATCATCACGCTCAACAACAATGCCGGCTACCTTGCAGGGCAAGTGGTGCCAGTCTACAGCGGAAATATGGGGTTCGTGTTATTGTATCAACATCAATATGGAAATGAATTACTGGTTTGCGGGCGGTGCTAATCTTTTGGACAGCGGTAAGTCACTCATAGGCTGGTTTAATTCCCAAATCCCCGCAGGACGAGTAACCGCAAAGAATATGTATAATGTAACGCCGAAGTCATATAAGCTTGAAAACGGCAAGCTTACCTTTGCTGACAGCACCGATGAAAAGGACGATGTATTCATAATGCATACCAAGCAGGCAATAATGGGTACAACAGACCTTACGGGAGGCACTAACATTCAGTCGGCAGGCAACACCGCATGGCTTATGTATAATCTTTGGGATTTGTATCAGACAAGCGGTGACAGGGAGCTTCTGGCAAATGACCTTTATCCGATAATGAGAAAGACTGCAAACTTCTATACGCAGTATCTCTATACAAACGAGAAAAAGACGACATCCGATACAGATAAATATCCTGACGGCTACTATTACACCACATGGGCGGGACGTTCACCCGAACAAGGACCTACTCATGAGGGTATCAAGTATGACCTGCAGCTTGTTGCGGGAATGTATGACTACACTATTGCGGCGGCTGAAACACTCGGAGTTGACGCTGATAAGGTTGCCGCATGGAAGGAAATCAGAAATCATCTTGAGCTTCCCGTTGAGCTTGGCGATGACGGACAGATAAAGGAATGGGCAGAGGAAACAGCATATAACACAGACGCAAACGGAAATGCATTGGGAGATCCCGTTCACAGGCATATTTCGCATCTTGTGGGACTGTATCCCGGAACGCTTATAAACCGCGATACTCCTGAATTGCTAAGCGGCGCTAAGGTGGTATTACAGAAGCGCGGCGACGATTCGACAGGCTGGTCCTGCTCGAACAAATTCCTGCTTTGGGCAAGAACGCTTGAGGGTGACAAGGCGCTTGAGCTGTTCCGCTATCAGCTTGCGAAGAAAACGTATTCAAACCTGTTCGATACTCACGCACCGTTCCAGATTGACGGTAATTTCGGCTCTGCCGCGGGAGTTATGGAGCTTTTAGTGCAGTCACAGACAGGTGATATTTATATCCTTCCCGCGCTCCCCTCCGTTTGGGATAAGGGCGAGATAAGCGGTATAAGGGCTAAAAACGGTGCGGAAGTATCCATAAAATGGTCTGATAATGAAGCTGAAAGCTTCACAATCACACCTGCCGCGGACGGTGACATAACAATAGGCTATGATAAGGAAAACGGTACCTTTATGCTTAACGGCGAAACGTATGCCGACATGAGAAACGGCAAAAAATACACAATAAAGAATGCAAAAGCCGGCACGATATACACGTTCACAGCGACAGAAGCGCAGAATAAGCCGGAAATTACCGTTACCGACAGCAGCGTAAGCGTAACAAATGCTTCCGAGGGTGTTCTTATGGTAGCGGGCTATGATACAAACGGAGTGCTTATTAAGACAGAATTTATAGACGGATACAGCGCGGAGCTTACGGGCTATGAGAATTGTCATAAGCTTGAAGCCTTTTTGTGGGACAGTATTTCGGGCATGAAGCCGCTTGCCGAAAGCGCTTCATACACAAAATCAAACTGATTGCAGTTAAGTTGTGTGAGGACAATAACTTGATGTAATATATAATTTATAAAAGGAGGTTTTCAGAATGAAAACAATTAAGAAACTGACTGCGATACTGTCATGTATAGCAGTCACAGGCTCGTTGGCGGCAACTGTCGCAGCTGCGGAAAACGATGTCACTACGAATGTGACAATAAATGCCTATGCTATTGCCTGCGGTTACCAGAACTCTTGGGGAAATGATGGCTACAAAAATGATGGAAGTATACATCTCGGAGGAAGCTACACAGGCGATATAGTAGGTGCAATTGATACCGTCAAGTGGCCCGTAGCCGGTGGAGATGGTATAAAGTACAACGAAAAAGATGCGAAAAATAATCTTGACACAAACGTAAGCTATCTTAAGTTTACGCTTCCCGCAGAGGTAACGGCAAAAGATACATATACTCTTACTATGAAAGTCGGCGATTACGGTCATAATCAAAGACAAGCTAATATGGATATATTTGCGGCTATTGCGGATATGAACACAGCGGTTATGACTTCTACCCAAACGGCACCAGGTGATAACTGGACAACAATCACTTGGGCAACAAGACCTACAATAAGCGGTGTACAGACTGTAGCGACAGACGTAGATACAACCAAAGGTAACACTGTTACACTTAACTTAACGAATGTTCTTATGGGAAGATCCGGAACGGTTACGGTTGCGCTGCTTAGTAAACCTAACACTACTACTACGACCGACAAGACGATGTCTGACTATTGGTTTACAGATGTTAATATAACGAGAACAGTGCCGGCAGCAGAACCAACCTTCACAGCATCAGTTGTACCGGACACTTTTTTCACAGTCAATGGTACCGGTGAATATGCAACCGAGACGGCGTCGGGCTTTATCGCAGAAATTACATCAGACAAGAGCGGTGCATCGCCGACTTCATTGACCCTTTATGTTAACGAAGTTGATAAGGGTACACAGAATTTCAAAAATATAAGCGGTATTACCGGCAACATACATGTAGGCATTATTGTATCGGGAATCATTAAAGATGAAAACGATATCAGTATGACTGTGAAATGATAAAGGAGGTATGGGATTATGAAAATGAATTTTGAAGCTCCGGAAATAAAGATTGCACATTTTAAATGTAATCATGTGGTAACCACAAGCAGTGTTCCTGCTGTTGAACAAGCCTTGGCTCAGCTTCAGGGAAAAACGCCGGGCAGTATCACTGTACAAGAGATTCTTAAATTTGGGCTGTAGGCGGGGACTTTGCAGTATCTGTCGATTGATTTTGCGGTTATATGAGTTTTATACAGTATCTCATATGCGTCTGTGGCAATGCAGAATCGACAGGTGGATTACAGATAGGATTAAAAAAGTGATTAGTATGAGAACGATTAAGGCTTCATGGGCAATTCTGCCGGTAATTTGCATGATGGCACAGCTTTTCACTGCCATGCCGGCTGTCACAGCGGCTGCCGATGTCGATATAATCGCTGTGGAAAAACTCCAAGTCGAGTATCAGACCAACCCTATCGGAATGGACAATACCGCTCCCCGCTTCAGCTGGACGCTGCAATGCGTCTGTTGGAGCGGGAAAAATATCCATCTTGGCTTTACAGCATTAACCGGGGCGCTACCTGAAGACTGCGGACGGATACAGCGATACGCTTGACGGATTTGAAAACTGCAAACGCGTTAACGCGTTTCTGTGGGATGGCATGAGCACCATGAAACAGCTCTGCGAACACAGCACAAAGGAAGTTGCTGACCAAAGCTAAGCTGAAAATATGCCGTTTCTGCGACGGCGAGGAAAATGTTATGTAAACAGTATAAAAACAAAGCTCCTTGATGAAAAATATGGTAGAAGTAATTTTTATCAAGGGGTTTTTTCGATGAGAAATACCAAAAAACCTTATCAAAGAAGGCTAATGTATTAAAAACATATAGCAAAAGCATAAGCAGCCGCATATTATAATAATGGCATTAAAACCGGGAGGCGTTTTTATGAAATTTTTGATTATTGCGGGACATGGAGGGAGAGACAGCGGAGCGGTCGGAAACGGCTTTACCGAAGCGGAGCTTACACGGGAAGCAGCGGCTTTGCTCAAAAATGCGCTGGATTTTTACGGCGAAGCTGAAATTGCCGATACCTCTTTAAACTGGTTTGAGTATTTAAAGACAAACAGCCACAGCTTTGTCGGATATGATTACGTTTTGGAGCTGCACTTTAACTCCGGCGGCGGCAGTGGTACGGAAATATATGTGACACCTTGGGAGAGCGGGGTTACTGTAGAAGAAGCTGTTGTTAAAAACATATGTGCCGCGGCGGGCTGGAAAAACCGGGGAGTGAAGGTAAATAACTGGAATGTCATATCAGAGGTAAAGCGTCAGGGCGTGAGTGCCGCGCTTTTGGAGATATGCTTTATTGACAGCCCGGCGGATATGGAAATATATGAAAATAAAAAGCGGGAGCTTATGGAAGCGGCTGCGGCGGGAATTGCCGAGGGCTTCGGATTGGAGGGAAGCGTTATGGAGGTATTTAAGGATTTGAACGGACACTATGCAAAACAGCATATAAACGAGCTTAAAGCAATGGGTGTAGTAAACGGCGACGGCAGCGGAAATTTCAACCCGGACGAAAAAATCACCCGTGCCGATGCGGCAATAATGGTCAGAAATGCGATAAGGTATATCACAGGAAAATAGCAAAAAGGGGAGGGCAAAATCCATGCCGCTCCCCGTTTGCGTATAAAATGATTTTTACTGAACATCAACCTTTTCGCCGGACAGGATTTTGTTCATTGTCCTTGCCGCACACATCTTGCCGCACATGGAGCAGGTGTGCTTTTCCTCGGGAGGAAGCTCGTTATAGTATCTTTGGGGCTTCTCAGGCTCAATCGCGTATTGGAACATTTCCTCCCAGCATACGCGGCGGCGGGCGTCGCTCATTTTATTGTCTATATCCCTTGCGCCGGGTATGCCCTTGGCAATATCACCGGCGTGTGCCGCAATCTTGGCGGCTACGATGCCCTCTTTAACATCATCGGCGTTGGGCAGCCGCAAATGCTCCGCAGGAGTAACGTAGCACAGGAAATCCGCGCCGTTTGCCGCTGCAACTGCACCGCCTATTGCGGAGGTTATGTGGTCATAGCCCGGTGCAATATCCGTTACCAGAGGACCTAACACATAAAAGGGTGCGTTATGGCAAAGCCGCTTTTCAAGCTTCATGTTTGCGGCAATTTCGTCTATTGCCATGTGACCGGGACCCTCGATCATTACCTGAACATTCTTTTCCCATGCGCGCTTTGTCAAAAGCCCTAACTCCACAAGCTCGGTTATCTGTGCCGCGTCGGTGGAATCATGAGTTGAGCCGGGACGGCAGGCGTCGCCCAAGCTTATGGTAACATCGTATTTTGCCAGAATATCCAAAACCTCATCGTAAAATTCATACCAGGGATTTTCATTTCCCGTCATTTCCATCCATGCAAATATCAGTGAACCGCCTCTTGAAACTATGTTTGTAATGCGGCCGCCGTCCTTTTTTGCGGCTTTAAAGATTTCGGCAGTTCTGCGGTTTATTCCGGCATGAATTGTCATAAAATCCACGCCCTCCCGCGCGTGAGCCTCAATAACACTTAAAAATTCCTCGGCGGTAATATCTGCAAGCTCCTTGTCAAGATAGCCCACCGCATCATACATGGGCACAGTGCCTATCATCGCCGGACAGGTGTTTATAAGCTGCTGTCTGAAATCATGGGTTTTACCGTAGCAGCTTAAATCCATTATAGCCTCGGCGTTCATCTTAACAGCCATGTCAACCTTTGCCATTTCAAGGCTGTAGTCGGTGCAGTCCTTTGAAATGCCGAGATTTACGTTTATTTTGGTTTTAAGCCCCTCGCCGATACCCTCCGGCGAAAGAGCGGTGTGCATTTTATTTGCGGGTATTACAACCGTGCCGCGGGCAATTCTTTCCCGCAAAAGCTCAACGTCTATATCCTCCTTTGCCGAAACAATTTCCATTTCCGGGGTTATGATGCCTTTTTTTGCGGCATCCATCTGCGTTGTATAAGTCATATACATCATCCTTTCAAAAAAAGGACAGCCTCAATGCTGTCCGTAAAAATCAAAATGTTTTCCTACGCCGGCATTATCCGAATCAGGTTACGGGTCGGAATTAACAATTCCCTCTCAGCCTGTCGCACAAGCTCCCCTTGTCAACATACAGTATATCATAAAAACGCGGCTTTTGCAAGGGGAATTTAATAATATTTACAAATATATCAAAAAAAACGCCCTCGGTATAAATACCGAGAGGGTTTTTGGGTTTAGAGCTGCTTTCTTGAGTTGGCTTTTGCTCTTAAATCGGTTTTTAAAATTCTCTTTCTCATTCTGAGGTTTTCGGGAGTAACTTCCAAAAGCTCATCGTCCGCTATAAAATCTAAACACTGCTCAAGGCTCATCTGCTTTGGCGGGGTAAGCTTTAAGGCATCGTCCGAGCCGGAAGCGCGGGTGTTGGTGGCGTGTTTTCTCTTGCACACGTTTATTACAATATCCTCAAGTCTTGCGTTCTCGCCGACAATCATTCCCTCATAAACCTTTACGCCGGGACCTATAAAGAGAGTGCCGCGCTCCTGGGCATTGTAAAGCCCGTAGGTGATTGATTCGCCGTCCTCCCAGGCGATTATTGCACCGCGGTTTCTGCCGGCAAAATCGCCGCGGTACGGCTCATAACATTCAAGAATACTGTTTACGATGGCAGTGCCCTTTGTGGCGGTCATAAGCTCGCTTCTGAAACCTATAAGTCCGCGGGAGGGAATGAGAAATTCAAGCCGGGTGTAATTCATTGCCGCCGGAGACATATTGGTCATTTCGCCCTTTCTTGCCGTAACACTTTCCATTACAACGCCGTTGTATTCGTCCGGCACGTCTACGGTAAGGCGCTCGATAGGCTCGCATTTTACTCCGTCAATCTCCTTGTAGATAACAACGGGGTTTGATACCTGAAACTCATAGCCCTCGCGGCGCATATTCTCTATAAGTACGGAAAGATGCAGTTCGCCGCGTCCCGATACGGTAAAGGCTTCGGTTGAGTCCGTTTCCTCAACTCTCAGGCTGACGTTTGAGTCAAGCTCTCTGAATAATCTGTCGCGCAGATGCCGCGAGGTGACAAATTTTCCCTCTTTTCCGGCAAAGGGGCTGTCATTGACGCTGAAGGTCATTGATAAAACCGGGTCATCAATCTTAACGAAGGGCAGCGGCTCGGGATGCTCCGGGTCGCAGACGGTTTCGCCTATGTTTATATCGGAAATACCGGATATTGCAACAACATCTCCCGCGCCGACCTCGTCTGCAACAGCCTTGTTAAGCGCTTCAAAGGTATACAGCTTGGTTGCCTTTGCGCGAGTGGTTGAGCCGTCGGGTCTGCATACCGTAATCGGCATATTTGTAGTAATTTTTCCTCTTTCAATCTTGCCTACGGCAATTCTTCCGGTGTATTCGTCATAATCGATGTTTGATACAAGCATCTGAAAAGGTCCGTCATCATCACAGTCGGGGCAGGGAATGGCGTTTACTATAAGCTCGAAAAGCTCCGTTAAATCATCGTTGGGCTGTTCGGGATTATATTCGGCTGTTGCCCAGCCGTCTCTGCCCGATGCATATATTACCGGGGTGTCAAGCTGTTCCTCGCTTGCGTCAAGGTCGATAAACAGTTCAAGCACCTCGTCAACAACCTCATAAGGCCGCGCGTTGGGACGGTCAACCTTGTTTACAACAATTATCGGCTTTAAATCAAGGGCAAGTGCCTTTGAAAGGACAAACCGAGTCTGGGGCATACAGCCCTCAAAGGCGTCTACCAAAAGCAGAACGCCGTCCGCCATTTCCAATGCGCGTTCCACCTCGCCGCCGAAGTCCGCATGTCCCGGCGTATCTATTATATTTATTTTTGTACCCTTATAATAAAGTGATGTGTTTTTTGCAAGAATGGTAATTCCGCGTTCGCGCTCCAAATCATTTGAGTCCATAACGCGCTCGTCCACAACCTCATTGTCCCTGAAAATTCCGCTCTGCTCCAGCATCGCGTCCACAAGCGTTGTTTTGCCGTGGTCAACATGGGCGATTATGGCAATATTTCTTATGTTTTCTCTGCTTATCATGCAATATACCTCTGTTTCTTTTAAATTTCTCGTTTTTTCTCATTCTGTATTATACACCGCTTTTTTTGTATTTACAATATTTTGGAGTTAATTTTGTGCAAGTATTAAAAAATGCACCGAAACATCGGTATTTTCTCGGCAATTTGTTAAAACCGCATTGTTCGGATAAATTCCCGTATTTCCTGCTCCGCCTGTTCCACCTCATCGCGAAATTCCTGTGCCGAAACGCGTATGGCACCGCTGCCGAGTATGATGAGCTGTTCGAGAGCGTCCGAGGTGGCAACCCGTACCCGACGCTTCCGGCCTAACTTATGGGCGGTTTTTTCTATATACATATCCGCGGTTTCCGCTTCCTTGGTATATACCACGCTGATATTATGGATTTTTTCCACCTCGCCGGGATTTCCCTTTACCTTATACGCGTCAAAAACCAGTATAAGCTCACACTGCCTGTAGCCCTGATAATTGCACAGCTTGTCGATGAGCATACCGCGCGCGGCTTCAAGGCTTTGTTCGGCAGCCTTTTTTGTATCCTCCCATGCAAAGATTATATTGTAGCCGTCAACGAGAAGATATTCAGGTCCCTTGGGTATCGGGGAGACCTTTGTTTTCTTTTTGGGAGCGGGCTCGCGGCGGGTTTGAAGCGCATGATATTTGTCACTCTTTATTGAGCCGTAAGTCTTTTCAAAAATCCGCATAAGCTCCTTATCGCTTGCGGCACTGTCAAGATATGCGCTGACCCGCGCGCCCACGTCCGGCTCCTCCTCTTCCTCCGGCTCAAAGCTTATTCCCGTATCTATATGCATATAATCGCGCACCTTATCCCATTTTACGACAAATCCGGCACCGTGGGAGCAGAATACGGAATCGGCGGGATTTTCCAAATCATTGTCGCTGTTGTAGCCGATTTCTTCGATTACTTGTTCGGGATTGTGACATTCCTCATAGCCCTTGGGCAGACAGATAAGCCGTCCTCGGCCGCCGGTGTAGCCGATGACCTCCCGGTGATAATCCCGCATTTCAAAAACCGGGGCGGCGCCTGTGATGACCGCCCGTTCGTCAAGCGTTTCGGGGGGATTAAAACGTCCGCTCATTCGCTGTATGTCCGTAAGAGCGCGTCCGACACATTCTTGCGGAACTTCAAGCCTAAATTCATACCATGGCTCCAAAAGAACGCTCTCGGCGCATTTTAAGCCATGGCGTACGGCGCGGTATGTTGCCTGTCTGAAATCTCCGCCTTCCGTATGCTTTTGATGAGCGCGCCCGGCTATCAGGGTGATGTTTATATCCGTTATGGGAGAGCCGGTAAGAGTGCCGATATGCTGTTTTTCCTCAAGATGCGTAAGTATCAGCCGCTGCCAGTTTCTGTCAAGCTCGTCCTCGGGGCAGTCGCTGTAAAAATGCAGTCCGCTGCCGCGCTTGGCAGGCTCTAAGAGCAGATGCACTTCGGCATAATGGCGAAGAGGCTCGTAATGTCCGATTCCCTCTGCGGGAGCGGCAATGGTTTCTTTATAAGCAATGCTGCCCCGGCCGAAGGTGACATTCATGCCGAACCGCTCGGCAATCAGCCGCTGCAAAACTTCAAGCTGTATTTCGCCCATCAGCCGAACCTGTATTTCGTGAAGCTGCTCGTTCCAGAGAATATGCAGCTGCGGATCCTCGTCCTCAAGCTTTTTAAGCTCGCTAAGCGACTTTGCAATATCCGCACCATCGGGAAGAATTATGCTGTAGGATAAAACCGGCTCAAGCAGGGCAGGCTCGGAGTCGCTTTGCGCACCCAAGCCCTCGCCGGGATAGGTTTGAGTAAGTCCGGTTACGGCGCAGACGCTCCCTGAGGGGGCTTCATCAACGGCAATGAATTTGGCACCGGAATATATGCGTATTTGATTTACCTTCTCGGACCACTTATCACGTCCGTTTCGGGTGCCGCAAAGCAGGTCGCGGACACGCAAAGTACCGCCGGTGATTTTCATATGCGTAAGCCGTCTGCCCTGTTCGTCCTCCGAAAGCTTAAACACCTTTGCGCCGAAGCTTTCGCCGACAACAGGATTTTTTGTGTATTCGTCAAAGCCTTTCATAAATTCACTCACGCCATCAAGCTTTAGGGCAGAGCCGAAATAGCAGGGGAAAAGCTGACGCTTGCATATTGCCGAGCGTATATCGCGGATATTGGGAACGCCGTTTTCAAGATAGCCGTTCATAAGCTGTTCACTGCACATTGCCATATCCTCATAAAGGCCCTCCTTATCGGTAAAATCCACACAGCAATCGCCGAGACGGCTCTTTATCATACTCATCAATTCTTCATGGGAGAATGAGGAAATGTCGGTTTTATTTACAAAAATAAACACCCCAACATTATAGCGCTCCAAAAGCCGCCACAGTGTTTCGGTATGGGTCTGAACACCGTCTGAGGCGCTTATGACAAGTACGGCGTAATCCAAAACCTGAAGTGTTCGTTCGGTTTCAGCCGAAAAGTCAACATGACCGGGAGTGTCCAGTAAAGTAAGCTCCATATCGCCGAAGCTCATTACCGCCTGCTTGGAAAAAATCGTTATTCCCCGGTCGCGCTCTATTTCATTGGTGTCGAGAAACGCGTCTTTGTGATCCACCCTGCCGAGGGTACGGATTTCACCGGCTGTGTAGAGCATTGCCTCGGAAAGTGTTGTCTTGCCGGAGTCAACATGGGCAAGAATACCTGTTACAAGTCTTTTCATTGACATTGTCCTTTCGCTAAATTGTCTTTATATGAATTATACCACATTGCCGCGCTGCAGTCAACAGCGGTGTTCACTTGAAATTCTTTCTTTATTTTTTATCAAAAATTATGTGTAATTTGCTGATAAATTATTGACATAAAATGACAAATATGGTATAATTAACATGACATATTTGAAAAAAAGAGGGATTGCCGTGGCTGATAAATACATAGCGCACAAAACTGAAGCGGGAGATGAACAAAGTCTTAAAACACATCTTGAAAACGTGGCACAGCTTGCCGAGGAATATGCGGTGGACGAATTTAAGGAATATGCCCGATTGTGCGGACTTATGCATGATCTGGGAAAGTATACGCAGGCGTTCCAAAATCGAATAAACGGGACAGGACCTCGTACGGAACACGCAAGATACGGAGCCCAGGAGCTGCATAAAAATAAGCTTAATACATACATACCCATGCTTGAATACTGCATTGCAGGGCATCATACGGGACTGTGCGACGGAGGAAGCAGAAGCGATTTGCCCGATACACCTACACTGCATGGGATTTTAAAGCGGGATACGGAGGATTATTCCGCCTTTCAAAATGAGATTTCTTATCAGCTTCCCGAAGATACAATAAAAAAAATGGTTATATGCGGCAATGACCGGGAGGAGAGCATTGAACGCTATGCATTTTTGACAAGGTATATATACTCATGTCTTACAGATGCGGATTTTATCGATACCGAAAGCTTTTGCGCGCCGGATACAAAAAGGGGACTGCCCGGAGATTTTGCGGCGGCGTATGACGCGGTGTGCAGAAAGCTTGGGGCATTTGTACCCGAAACAGAGCTTCAAAAAGCCAGGAATAAGCTGCAGGAGCAGGTATATAAAAGTGTTGAGGAAAATAAGAGTATATATATTGTGGATATGCCTACCGGCAGTGGAAAAACTCTTTGCAGTATAAAGGCGGCGCTTAAACAGGCTTTGGACGAGGGAAAAAAGCGCATTATTTATGTTATACCCTATGTGAGCATAATCGAGCAGACCGCGGAGATTTTTCGTTCTGTTTTCGGTGATGTTCTGCCTGTGGTTGAGCACCATTCAAATTTTGATTTTGATGATAAGGATGTTAACGAGAACGAATCGGAAAGAGAAAAGCTGAAGCGAAGCTGTGAGAACTGGGACGCGCCGCTTATAGTGACCACAAATATACAGTTTTTTGAATCGCTGTATCATCACAAAAGCAGCAGATTAAGAAAGCTTCATAACCTGGCTCAAAGTGTAATTGTGTTTGATGAAATACATATGCTGCCCACGCAATATATCAAGCCTTGTATGCGGGCGATAGGCTATATAACAAGGTATCTGCACAGTACGGTGCTGCTGATGTCGGCAACCATGCCGGATTACGGGCATTTGCTTGAAAAATATGCCGACAAGGATGAGTGTGTATATGCGGTGAAAGATAAATCATGCTTTGACGCATTTAAAAAATGCCGCTACAGCTTTATCGGCGAGGTGTCGGCTGAAGGTCTTGCGGATAAGGCAATGCAGTGTAAAAATGCTCTTATAATTGTAAACAAGCGTGAAACGGTAAGACAGATTTATAATCTGTGCAAAGATGCTTGTGAGGTGTATCAACTGTCTACCTATATTACTCCCGAGCACCGCTCAAGGATTATCTCGGCAATTCGTGACCGTCTTAACAGAGGTGAGCGGATAATAGTTATATCAACCTCGCTTATTGAGGCGGGAGTGGACTTGGATTTTGAAACGGTATTTCGTGAAAATGCGGGACTTGATAATATTATTCAGTCCGGCGGTCGCTGCAACCGGGAGGGCAGAGCAAAAACCGGTGATGTGTTCGTGTTTGAAACGTCGGCTGTAACAAGAGAAATTCAGCTAAAGGCGAATATAACAAGAAGCCTGTTTAACGAATTTGAGGATATTACTTCACAGGAATGTGTGAGGGAATATTATGACAGACTTTTTGCGGTGTATGATGAGGAAATTGAAGAAAACAGCATTGCCAATCTTGCCGGAAAAAATATAAATGTATATGAAATACCATTTAGGCAATATTCGGAAAATTTCGGATTTATACAAAACGAAACCTGCGCTGTGGTAATACCCGGTAAAGAAAACCAAAATCTGCTTGATGAGTTAAGCTTCGGCAAGCTTTCGGTTAAGCGTCGGCTTCAGAAATACTGCGCTTCGCTGCACCGATATGAGCTTGATGAGTTTATGAAAGTGGGACTTATAAAGCAGCTTCCCGGAGGCGTGTATGTGCTTACAAACAGCGATTATTACGATGAGTATTCGGGTTTGGATATGCATAAGGAAATGAATTATTGTATTTAATACGGGATACTATCCCGAGTAAGGAGGATAAAATGAGTTATGGATTTAAAATAATGGTAAGCGGAGATTATGCTTGTTTTACGAATCCGGCGATGAAGGTTGAAAGGGTGAGCTATGACGTGCCCACACCGGGAGCGCTGGAGGGGCTTTTAAAAAGCATTTACTGGAAGCCTGCCATACGGTATGAGATTGATAAAATCATAGTTTTTAATCCGATTGATTTTATCAATATACGCCGCAATGAGGTGACGGACAAGGTCAGCTTATCAAAGGTGAAAAAGCAGATGAAAACCAAAGTGGAGGAGGCGGACATATGTACTAAAGATACAATTATGCAGCGCGGCGGCATGGTTTTAAAAAATGTACTCTACGGAATTGAGTTTCATTTTGAGCTTACCGGAATAAGGAGCGAAAACGGTGACGAAAATCGGGAGAAGCATTATAATATTTTGTTAAGGCGTCTAAAGAACGGACAGTGCTTTCGTCAGCCGGTACTGGGCTGTCGCGAATTTTCGGTAAGAAGCATTGAACCGGTGGATGAATTTCCCATGGATAAAATATCACCGTCGCTTTTGGGTGACAGGGATTTGGGGTATATGCTTTATCGAATGAATTTTAAGGATAAGGGCAGACCCAAAAACGATGACTGGGAGGAGAGAAAATTCTCGGACGATGCCGACGCTTCTTTTTACAGACCGCATATGATTGACGGTGTGATAGATGTAGAAAAATACAGGGGGACGGTAAAATGCTGATAAATGCGCTTAATCAATATTATGATATGCTTTCCCGTGCCGGCAAGGTATGCCCCGAGGGCATTTCAAAACAGAAGGTCAGTCATATGATAATGCTTCGTCCGGACGGGAGCATAAGCAGTATTACGGATATACGAAGACAGTCAAAGCCTGATAAAAAAGGCAAAACAAAGCTTGAAATGCGAGAGATTGACTTGCCCGAAAGAACACAGAAGCCCGGAATAGATTTTAATATAATAGAACACAGACCGCTCTATATTTTCGGCCTGAATTACGATAAAAAAACAGGTGAGTTTTCGCCGGAGGATAAAACCATGAAGGCGAAAAAATCACATGAGTGCTTTGTAAAAGGAAACCTTGATTTTACCGAGGGTATGAGTTCTGAAATTGTAAAAGCTTACAGAAACTTTATAAGCCGCTGGAAGCCTGAGGAGGAAACCGAAAATAAGCATCTAAAACAGCTTGGCAAGGACTATGACGGAGGGTATTTCTGCTTTGCTCTTGACGGAAATACAAAATGCACGCTCCATGATATGGACGGCGAGATAATGAAAAAGGTTTTAAACAGCCCAAATACAGCCGCCGAGCCGGACGGAATATGTGCCGTAACGGGAGAATGGGACCAAATTGCCCGTATACATGATAAGGTACAAGGGATTGCAGGAGGACAGGCTTCGGGCTGTTCCCTGGTATGCTTTAAGGGTACGGCGGTAGAGTCATACGGAAAAACACAGTCCTATAACAGCTCAATATCTCAGTCAGTGATGAAACGATATACACAGGCGTTAAACATTTTGCTTAAGGACAGAACCCATAAAATGTACCTTGAGGATTTAACTGTTGTGTTCTGGGCAATGAGCGAGGATGACAGTGCGGAAACCGATATGTTTTCCATGCTTATGGAGGGGGATAAGGCGGACTCAGAGCAGACGGATAAAGCAATCTTTAATGCAATGCGGGAGCTTGGGCAGGGAAGACAGGCGGATTTGGCGGCTCTTAATATTGACGAAAATGTCGAGTTTTACATTGCCGGGCTTGCTCCGAATAATTCAAGGATAGCGCAGAAGTTCGTATACCGCGACAAATTCGGGAAAATATTTGAAAATCTTGCAAGGCATCAGGCTGATATGCTTTTGGAGGACACAAAGGCACAGATACCGCTGTGGCGTATATGCAGTGAGCTTAAGTCGCCCAAAAGCAATAAGGAAAAAACACCGCCGCCGCTTCTGTCGGCAATGTTTACGGCAATACTTAACGGAACAAGATACCCGGATGCCTTGCTCGAAACTGCAGTGAGACGTGTAAAAACGGATAAATTTGTAAATTATGTTCGTGCGGGAATAATAAAGGCCTGCATAAACAGAAAAGTAAGAATAAATAATGAAACGGAGGAAATAAAAATGGCGTTGGACAAGGAAAATATCAATCAGGCGTATTTGTGCGGAAGATTGTTTGCAGTGTTGGAGCGAGTGCAGAAAAATGCGGCAAAGACCAAGCTTGACCGCACAATAAAGGACTCATACTTTGCCTCGGCATGCGCAAAGCCGGCAACCGTATTTCCAAAGCTTATGGTGCTTGCTCAGTATCATCTGGGAAATGATGATTTTGCGGTAGCGGACAATAAGCTTATGGGAGAAATAACGGACAAGCTATGCTGTGAGTTCCCACAGACGCTGCCCTTAAATGAACAGGGCAGATTTATCCTGGGATATTATCACCAAAATCAAGATTTTTACAAAAAATCTTCTGATAAAACCGAGATTTCGGAGTAAATTTTTCAATCGTAACCAATATAAATTAAAGGAGGAAATAAAAATGGAAGCTATTAACAACAAGTATGAATTTACGGTACTCTTCGATGTGGAGAACGGAAACCCCAACGGGGATCCGGATGCGGGGAATATGCCCAGAGTGGATCCGGAAACCTCATACGGGATAATAACGGATGTGTGCATAAAAAGAAAAATACGCAATTACGTAGAGCTGTGTATGGAGGGTAAGGAGGGCTATAATATTTTAATAAAGCCGGATAAATCCCTTAATTCAAAGTTTACCGAGGCATATAAAGAAAGCAGCTTAAAAACGGGACAAAAGGGAAAAAATCCCGATGATGTCAAGGCTGCAAGAGATTATATGTGCGAAAATTATTTTGATGTAAGGACATTCGGTGCCGTAATGAGCACCGGAAACGATCCCTGCGGAATTGTAAGAGGTCCGGTGCAGATTAACTTTGCAAGAAGCATAGACCCGGTATATATTCAGGATATTTCCATTACACGTCAGGCGCGCACAACGGAGGACAGAATGGAAACGGGCGAGACGGAAATGGGAAGAAAGAGCATTATTCCGTATGCGCTCTACCGCGTTGACGGATATGTTTCGGCAGCCCTTGCCCAAAAGGTGACCGGCTTTAGCGAAGATGATATAGAAATTTTGTGGAAAGCAATTATAAATATGTTCGAGCATGACAGAAGCGCCGCAAGGGGCAAAATGTGTGTAAGAAAGCTTATTGTGTTTAAGCACGAAAGCCCTCTGGGCAATGCACCGTCACATACGCTGTTTGACAAGATAAAGGTTTCAAAAAAAGACGGAGTGGTATCTGCACGCTCATACGAAGATTATGAGGTAAGCATTGATGCCCGGATGCCGGACGGAGTTTACATAGAGGAAAAGCTGTAATGATAAACATACGCTCAATACAGCATTATATGTATTGTCCTCGGAGATTTGGTCTGCTTGAGATAAATAAGGACTGGGCGGAAAATGTGTTTGTTGTTAAAGCAAATCTCATGCATGAGAGAGTACATTCGGGAAGTCACGATTACAGAAGCGCCAAAAAAATTGAAATGAGCTCGGTAGCGGTTTACAATGATGAGCTTGATTTATATGGTGTAACCGACTGCATTGAATTTGAAAAGTCCTCAGCCGGAAATGAAATTGAGGGATTGGAGGGAAAATATAAAGTTCATATAATTGAATATAAGCCCAAGCAGCCAATGTCGGGTGAAATACGGGAAACCGACGCTATTCAGGTTTTTGCGCAAATGCTGTGTGCAGATTATGTGTGGAACTGCAAAAGTGACGGTTATGTGTATTATGCGGATACAAGAAAAAGAGTAAAGCTGCCGCTTCGGGAGGAGTTTGACAGATATTATGCGCTGCTTAAAGAGCTTATGCAAAACATGAAGAATTGTATGGAAAGCGGCGTAATTCCTCCGCGAGTAAAGGGACAAAATTGCAGCGGGTGCTCCGTAAAGGATGTATGCATGCCGGCAAATAAGAAATATGAGGTTAAAAAGCTTGTAATGAGCGAGGAGGACATATGAGAAAGTTGTTAAATACTTTGTATGTTACCGATGAAAACATATATCTCACACTGGACGGAGAAAACATTGTGTGCAAGGCGGATAACGAGGTGAAGCTCAGACTGCCGTTTTCAAATCTTGAGGGGATTTTTTGCTTTAGCTATTTGGGCTGTTCTCCGGCGCTTATGGGTAAATGTGCGCAGTACGGTATTCCTATAAGCTTTATTTCGCCGTCGGGACAGTTTCTTGCCAGGGTGCAGGGGAAAAGCAGAGGAAATATTCTTTTGAGAAAAAGACAGTTTGAGTTGTTTAAAGAACCGCCGAGTGTGCTTTTGCAAAATACTGTGGCGGCAAAGCTTGCAAATACCCGAAGCGTCATAAAGCGTACATTGAAGGATTATCCTCAAACAGATGAGGACGGCGAGCTAAGCGGTTGTATAAAAAAGCTTACCGATTATATTGAACAGGTATATAATGAAGAAAATCCAACTGCAATACTCGGTATAGAGGGGAGCGGGGCAAAAGCGTATTTTGATATATTTAACCGGCTTATTTTAAAGCAAAAAGAGGATTTTTGCTTCGTCATGCGAAGCAAAAGACCGCCGCTTGACAGAGTGAATGCGGTTTTGTCATTTATGTATACCATTCTTACGCTGGATTATGCTGCCGCACTTGAAAGTGTCGGATTAGACAGCTATATGGGTTTTTATCATACACCGAGACCGGGCAGAGAATCTCTTGCCTGTGATTTGGTTGAGGAGGCAAGATGTATAGCGGAAAGATTTGTGCTGACTGCGATTAACCTAAAAATACTTCAGGCAGATGACTTCGAAACTCAAATAAGCGGGGCGGTTTTTCTGAATAAGGACGGAAAAAAGAAAATACTCACAAAATGGCAGGAAAAGAAACGCAGTGATATTATGCATCCGTATCTTAAGCAGAAAATCCAGCTGGGACTTTTGCCGTATGTGCAAAGTACACTCCTTGCAAAGTACATAAGGGGAGAGCTTGATGAATATCCCTGTTACATAGTGAGGTGATCGATATGATGACTTTGGTAAGTTATGATGTGTCAACCGTAGATGCAGCCGGACGAAAACGCTTGCACAAGGTTGCAAAGGAATGTGTAAACTACGGTCAGAGGGTTCAGAATTCGGTATTTGAGGTTGATGTGGATTATTCGACATTTTTGAAGCTAAAGGATAGGCTGATTAAAATTATTGATAAGGATAAGGACAGCCTAAGGTTTTATTATTTGGGCAACAATTGGAAGAACAAGATTGAGCATATAGGTGCAAAGGAGACATATGATCCTGAGGGCGCGCTTATATTGTAGCAGCGAACCCATGATAAAAGTGATTTTCCGGGGAGGTTCGCCGCAAAAAGAAGGGTATTTTGCCGTTTTAGCGGCAAAAATACAGTAATAGTCCGCTTCATGTGGGTGCAAACGAGATATTTTATACAATATCTAGGGTCGCACCCCGCATGGGGTGCGTGAGTTGAAATCTGTATAGAACGGTTGTCAATAGTTCCGACAGCAGTCGCACCCCGCATGGGGTGCGTGAGTTGAAATTGATATTTGAATATCACTTGTGACCCCTCATAAAGTCGCACCCCGCATGGGGTGCGTGAGTTGAAATATCCTCAAACTCAGCGCCGCTTTTGGTGGTATAGAGTCGCACCCCGCATGGGGTGCGTGAGTTGAAATGCTTGACCGCTTCAACCTCATCAATAAACCCCGTGTCGCACCCCGCATGGGGTGCGTGAGTTGAAATATTGCGTCTGCAAGTCCGTCAAATACGCCGGGGTGTCGCACCCCGCATGGGGTGCGTGAGTTGAAATCCGTCATAAATGTAGTCTATTATTAGTGACTGATGTCGCACCCCGCATGGGGTGCGTGAGTTGAAATTTTCGAGGGTATTGTAAAAAAGCTTGAGCCGGTAAGTCGCACCCCGCATGGGGTGCGTGAGTTGAAATCCATTACATGAACAAGGGAGAGCTGGAAGCGTAGTCGCACCCCGCATGGGGTGAGAGAGTTGAAATAATTATGCCGTAAAAATGCAATATATTCCACAAGTCGCACCCCGCATGGGGTGCGTGAGTTGAAATTAAAACACTTATCGGCGAATAATACAGCAGTTTGT
>JAQXZB010000109.1 GCA_029226975.1 Clostridiales bacterium
TCTCACTTTTTACATATTCTTTGATAAGTTCTTTTGGTATTTTCATTGTCGAAAAACCTCCTTGATAAAAATTATTTCTACCATAATTTTCACCAAGGAGGTTCGTTTTTATACTATTTACACAACATTTTCCGCGCCGTCAAAATATGCTTTATCCGATTTGATTTCTCTCAATCTGTCATATTTTATCTACACACCAAAACGGCTCGCATAATGCGAGCCGTCTTTGATTTTTTAATTATTCAGCTGTTTCGGGAGCTTCTGTTGCTTCTGCCTCCGGAGCTGTTGTTGCTTCGGGTTCCTCTGTTGCTTCACCTTCAGCACCTGTTGTGTTGTCTGAAGGAGTGAGCGAAACCTCGGCGCCTGTTGTCCAGGACTTCTCAAGCGCTTCCCAATCGGTTGCACCGTTGAGCTTTGTCCAGTTCTCCATAACCTTGTTTTCTTCTCTTCTTACATAGTCATGGGGACATGTTGCCTCAAGAACTGTGTAATAGTACCAGTCACCCTTGTTGTTATCTGACCACTGCGGAACATCCTCAAGGATACCCTCCTCGTCAACCGCACGGTTAAGGATATTGTTTACAATTGTCATAACCTCAGCTCTTGTGATGTTCGCATCGGGCTTAAAGGTGTTGTCGCTGTAACCGCTGATAAGTCTGTAGTATACGCCGGCTTCAATGCTATTCTTAGCCCAGTGACCGTCAACGTCTGTGAAGTCGATGTTATTATATGTTACTGCACCATAGAATCTTGCAGCCATTGATACGAATTCAGCTCTTGTTATAGCGTTTGCGGGCTTGAAGCTTCCGTCCTCATAACCTGCAACAATGCCGCCGCTTGCAAGGGTTGAAATTGCATTGTTTGACCATCTCTCTGCGTCAACATCATTGAAGTTATTCTGCTGTGTGAACAATGACTTTCTTACGCTGTCCTTAAGCATACGATAGAAGATTGTTGCAACCTCTTCTCTTGTAATGTTGCCGTTAGGTCTTACCGTACCGTCATTGTAACCTATGATGTACTCATAGTGAAGCTCTGATTCAAGCTTTTCCGGTGTCTCAACCATCTTGTTGGGGTCAAGAGTCGGAGTCGGTGTATTTGTAGCTACGGGAGCCGGTGTTGTTCCGGGCTTCGGTGTTACGATAGGTGCACCGGAAATACCGCCTACACCGCCGCCACCGCCGCCACCGCCACTGGGCGTGTTTGTGGGACTAGCAATTTTTACTGTTGCCGCAATTTCTTTCTGACTTACTAAATTCGCTGCTTTTGCATCCTGAACAGCGCGGTAAGTTATCTCACCAAGTGTCTTATCACCCGATACTATGCTTGTAGCTCCAGTAACTGTACCGTAAACCTCGTAAGTATATGTGCTTCCTGCACTCGGTGCTACTGCTTTAAGTGCTTCCTTTTTCATAACTATCTGATTGCCCAAATACTGGTCAACACTTGTCTTTGCCGCACTGTCCGCATCCGCACTGTCTGCAACCATTAAAGTAACAGTCACTTCCTTTTTGTTTGAATCAGCCTTAACGTCTTCTACTTTGTACAAAACGTCAAGATCCTTACTGTTTCCCTCTGCATCAATCAGACTAAACATTTTCTGATAATCCGCAGCCGAAAGTCCGCTTACGGAATTATATAATGAATCCGAGTTTCCGCTGAAACCAATTGTAACATCAAACTCGCCTTTAACCTTTGTAGCTTCAAGCTCTGCCTTAAGCGCGCTTGTGTCCTCTCCGCCCAAAGCAGTTATAACACTGCCGGCTGCTGCTATGTACGCATTGTAAAGTTCCTTTACGCTTGTCATATCCATAATTGTCTGATAATCAAGCAAAACATCGTCTGCGGAAGAAATAGTTCCTCCGTCACTGCTACCGGTAAATCCCTCAACCCAACCGTCGCTATCGTTATTGGCTGTGTTATATTTTCTTACCTTCATATCGGTAGGTACCTCAAAAGCGGGTGTCTGTACCAGATGACCCTTTTCGGCATCATACTTTACGGTATACTTACCGTCCTTGTCAATTTTGATACCCTCAGGTATCGCACTAAAATGTGTTGTCATTACATCGTAGAGCGTAGTACCCGCCGCGCTTACCGATGTCATGGGAATAACCGCAACACCTGCGCACAAGGAAACCGATGTAAGCATAGATATTAGTTTCTTGTTCATTACTTTCACTCCTTAAAATAAATTTTATAAATTCTTTAACTTCCGCGGATGCCCCTTTTCCGCAGACAATCCTCCCACGGAAGTATACCCGCCGAACGATTGATTTAGATACTTCATTAGATTTTATAATAACTAATTACATTATAACGTTTTTGGCGCAAAATGTCAAGGGGGTATGCTCATTTTTTTTCAAATAATTTAAGCAAAAATGACTTTTTTGGCTCGGGAGTGAAAAAATCACTGACCGGCGGCTGATTTTTTAGTGCCGCCAGTGCATTTTCTTCAAAATATCCCCAACATTCACCGCCGAAGTTTTCGTTCATTGCCTTTTTTGCTTCTGCCATATTGGGCGTTCTTGTCTGCATATTATGCATATCCGTTCCCAAAAAATGCGCGTGTCCCTCCTCCAAAAGCGTTCGCATCTGCTTGTCCATGCGCCTTGTTAAAAATGCGGAGGTGTTCACCTGATACAGCACATCAAGCTCGAAAAGCGCTAAAAGTGCCTCCCGCTTCTGATTTAAAAACCTGTCAATATGCGCCATTACGGGCTTTAAGCCCAAAACAGTCAGATTATACACCGCCTCCGTCATCCATTCCTTCCATGGGTCGGAGGGCATTTCCACCATTATGTAATCCGTACCGGAGATGCACATTCGCCCCACGTCGGGAAGCTTGGCTATGTCGATAAACATATTAAGCTCACAGCCCTTTATCATCTTGGGATATTCGCCGCCGTCCTTTTCTATTGCTTCGCAAAGGCTTTCATACGCCGCTTCACGGCGGTCAAGAAAGTGAAGCAGCGAATTGTTGCTGTGGGGGTAGCAATGGGAGGTGGCAATCACCGCGTCCACTCCCGAACTGCGGCTTTTTTTAAGCATTTCAAGAGACACCTCACATGAGGTCGCACCGTCATCCATGCCCGGTAATATATGAGAATGAAAATCAATCATTCCTGCCGCCTCCTTTCCCCGATAATATCAAAAATCCCTGCCAAAGCGCTCCGCCCGTAACCGCGCCTGCGGTATCTATAAGCACATCCCTTATCATGGGAGTGCGTCCGTCCGAGAAGAACTGATGAAGCTCATCGCTTACGGCGTAGAGCATACAAAAGCACACCGCTAAAATCCATATCCCAAGACGGCTTCTGCCCGAAAAAATTACTCCGAACATAGCCGCCGCGGATACTCCCAGTGCGGTATAAAGCGTAAAATGCGCCGCTTTTCTCACAGCATAATGCAGCATCTCAATTTTTTCCGTTTTTTGCGCCTGCGAAAGACCGCGGTATATAAAATCCACAATTTTCTCGGTAACGCCGGCGCTGACCTGTGATGAGGTTTCGGCGTTTTGGGACGAAAACATAAATATAACCGCCATCAGTGCAAAAGTTGTAATAAATGGTATTATCTTAATATATTTCATTTCTGTGTTCCTTCTGTATATTGTAATTATACTCCAATCCTTAGCCAAAGTCAATCATTTTTTCCCGGCAAGGGAATGCATAAATCCGTCTATGGCAACGGTGCATATATCCCCGCCTATACATTCACCGCCGCAGACAAGTACGTTGGCGCGCACCTCATCATCGGTTTTTTGGGGGTAATTTGTAACTCGGTAGGTATATCTCATGCATTTTCTTCCGGCATAGGGCCTTAAATCAAGCCCGGCTTCAAGCTGAAGCTTGTTATAGCTTTCGTAAACCAAATCAAAGGGGTCGGGAATTATGACCTCGCTTTTTTCGATGGGGTACGGCTCACATTCCCAGCCGTAGGATTTAAGAAAATCAAGGGCTGTAGTGCTTATTCCCAATACCCGGCACCCGAAAAACGCAAAAACCAAAAAAGCCGTTACAGTAGCCGCCACAATATATGCCGCAGGTCTTTTCATATAAACCACCTCCTATAAAGCATATTGCCGAGAAGGTGAATAAATTCCCTTTAAATCAGCGGCGCGAACAATCTTGCCACCTTGCCCACAACTCTTTGATAAAGCGGGAAGTTTAAGCAGTCCTCATAGGTTATTTTTTTGCATTTTTTAAGCGTGTCGAGAAAATCCTGTTCCATATCCTTGATTTCGGGAACGTCTATCATGTATGCGCCGCATTCGTAATGAAGATACATACTGCGGTAATCGTGATTTACCGTGCCGACTATGGCGCGTCTGCCGTCAACAAGTGACATTTTCGCGTGAAGAAAGCCCGGCATAAATTCGTAAATCTCTATTCCCGCTTCCACAAGCTCCGTATAATAGGTATGGGCAAGCCAGAATGCATAGGGCTTGTCGGGAATATGCGGCATCATGATTTTAACGTCCACGCCCTTTTGGGAAGCGAAGCTTAAAGCCTCATACATTTCATTGTCAATAACCAAATAGGGTGTGGCTATGTACACATGCTCATGGGCATTTGAAAGATTATCTATATAAGCGCGCTTGCCTACAGGGTAATTATCAAAGGGATTGTCACCGAACGGTACTATATAGCCCCCGCCCTGTACCTGACCGGCGGAGCGGGCAGCGGATATATACGCTTCGTAATTGTCGAATCCGTCCGGTGTTTCGATATTCCATATTTCAAGAAACAGCGCCGTAAAGCCTGCCGCCGCGTCGCCCTCGAAACGGACTGCATTGTCCTTCCAGTAACCGAAGCGGACTATGCGGTTGGCGTACTCGTCGGCAATATTCACTCCGCCGGTATAGGCGATTTTTCCGTCTATTACGCATATCTTTCTGTGGTCGCGGTTGTTCTGATAAGTGGACAAAAGCGGCATTACCGGCGAAAATACGCGGCAGCGTATGCCGTATTCCCTAAGGGTGTGGGGATAGTCCTTGGGAACGAGAGGTCCGCTGCCCATGCCGTCATAGCTTATGCGCACCTCAACTCCCTCTTTTGCCTTTTGCTTTAATATCTCCAAAATCTCATGCCACAGGGAATGTTTTTGGTTTATTATAAAAAACTCCAAAAATATAAAGCTTTGTGCGCTCAGCAAATCCCGCTTCAGTGCCTCGAAAGCCTCCTCACCGGTGGAGAAATAGTCCGTTTTCGTGTTTTCATACACCGGCGAGCCGCTGTATTTTTTTAGGTAATTTGCCATTGCCGCCGCATTGGGATGGGTGGCGCGAAGCTTTTCTATGGTTTCCTCGTTCTGTTCAAGATAACGGCGCGTTTCATGCTGATTTCTTATATAAGAGCGGTTTAAATCCTTTGTCCTGACATCAAGATGCAGATATATATAAAGCAGTGCACCGAACACCGGCGCGGCCATGATTATAAATATCCAGGTCATCTTAAACTCCGGTACGGAGCTTTTGTTAAACTCATGAATAACAAGAAGCACACTCAAAATCACCATAGCCGAATGCAGATAGAAATAGTAACTGCTAAGCCAGGTGTATACGGAAACAAATATAAACATCTGTATAAGCATCATCAAAAAAGCAAAAAACTTATTTGAATACACAAGCTTGTAAAGCCTCTTTAACAGCTCCGCCATAAAAGCGCCCCCTTATTTGAGATTTCTTATATACTTAAAGGTCTTTTTTTCTCCCTCCCGCTGAAGCATTCTGAGCCATTCTTCCAAAAGCTTTGCGGTTTTGGGATGCATTGTATTTCTCGCGTTTCCTCTCATAAAGTATTCTATGGGGTTATCGTTTGTGTACGCCCTGCCCCGGTAAATCTTCCCGGCGGCGACCCTGTCGCAGAACATTTCCTTAACGTATTTTAAGGGCATTTCCACCGGCTCAAGCCGTTTTGTGGCGGGATTGTAGTCCGTCCAGAACTCAAAATGATGCTTGTTTCTGCCCTTGTGGTGCATCCAGGCTCTGGAATAGCCCAGCTCGCCCCGCTCCGCCTCTGTGGGGCTTCTGTCACCCAAGTAAAACCTTGCTCCGGGCAAAAATTCTGTTGGCGAATATTTTGACAAATCATGCATCAAGCCCTGCATGGGTATTCCCGCCTTGAAGCAATGCACAATAACCTGATGTCTGTGGCGGGTAATTGTGCGAAAATGTTTTATAAAATGCCACATCGGCGATCTCTCCTTGTCCTTAATATACTTATTTTACCACAAAACAACTTAAATTACAATACCAAATCCGTTTATTTTCCAAACGCTCTTTTTACGGTTTTTAAAAGCTGCACCGCCAAAAACACACCAAGGGACAGACCGTATACCGCCGCCAGCTGTGAAAGCGTGAGCGCGGACACCGCAAACACCCTCCGAAGCGGCGAAATGAGAAGCACTGCGTTTAAAAGCACAAAGCCAACCAAAAACGCCCATATAAGTCCCTTGTTGTTAAAGGCTCTTTTTCCGAGCCATACAGGGTCTGTGCTTTTGCAGTTAAAGCCATGGACAAGCCTTGACAGGCACAGGGTGGAAAACGCCATTGTGCTTGCCTTGTCAGCACTCTCGACAAGTCCTGTATAAAACGCCGCCATTGCCGCCGCGGCAATAATAAGTCCCTCTGTGACAATTCCCCAAAGCATTTGCCTATCAAGTACGGAGCTGTCCTTTTTCCTGGGCTTATCGTGCATAACCGCGCTTGTATGCGGCTCCGAGCCGAGGGCTATTGCGGGCAGGCTGTCGGTTAAAAGATTTATAAACAGCAGCTGCACCGCCTTAAAGGGAACGGGCAGTGCCGCTATGGAAGCGTACACAACCGCCAATATTGCCGCCGCGTTTCCCGAAAGGAGAAACTGTATCGAACGCTTGATATTCGCGTACAGATTTCTGCCGTTTTCCACAGCCTTTACGATGGTTGCGAAATTATCGTCCGTAAGCACCATTGAAGCCGCGTCTTTTGCCACCTCACTGCCGGTAATTCCCATTGCCACGCCCACGTCCGCCTGTTTCAGTGCCGGAGCGTCATTTACACCGTCGCCGGTCATGGAAACGATACAGCCCTTTCTCTGCCATGCTTCCACTATTCGTATCTTATGCTCCGGCGAAACCCGCGCATACACCGATACCTCCTCCACCAAAGCGTCAAGCTCCGAGTCGGAAAGCTTATCTATCTCACTGCCTTGGACTGTGCGCTGATTATCCCTTAAAATTCCTATCTCCCGCGCAATTGCCGCGGCAGTGACCGGGTGATCGCCGGTAATCATCACAGGACGTATTCCCGCTTCGATACATTTTGAAACCGCCGCCTTTGATTCGGCTCTGGGCGGGTCCTGCATGGCGATAAGACCCATTAGTGTATATCCGTTTTCGTCCTCAACGCTTATATGGGGATTTTTAATATCCTTACTGCAAAAGGCAAGAACTCTGAGCCCTTCGTCCGAAAAAGCGAAGTTTACCTCACGAAGCTTTTTTGCGTCCTCATCGGTAAAATCGCGCTTCCCGTCCGCGGTTTTAACCTCCTTTATCCTCGGAAGCAGTACATCGACCGCACCCTTTGTAAGCATTGTAAAATTATCCTCCGTCCCATGAACCGTTGACATAAGCTTTCTGTCCGAGTCAAAGGGGATTTCCCCGGCTCTGGGACTGTTTTTCCTAACGGTATCCGCGTCCATGCCCTGTTTTTGGCAAAAAGCGATAAGAGCGGTTTCCGTAGGGTCGCCTATCTCGCGCCCGTCACGCACCTGTGCGTCGCTGCACAGCGCACCTGCCTTGACAAGCTGCATTTCGCCCTCGCCAAGCTTATCGTCCTTGTCAATTATCCGGTTGTCAAAAAACAGCTTTTGCACCGTCATTTTATTTTGGGTTAATGTTCCGGTTTTATCCGTGCAGATTACCGAAACGCTGCCCAGTCCCTCCACTGCCCGGAGCTGTCTTATAACCGCATTTTCCTTTGCCATCTTCCTTGTGCCCATGGAAAGTACCACCGTAACAATGGAGCTTAGGGCCTCGGGTATGGCGGCAACCGCCAGCGCAACCGCAAACACAAACGCGTCCACCGGCGGCTCGCCCCGCACAATGCCAAGCCCGAACACCGCCGCACAGACCACCAAAATCACAACCGACAAACGCTTACCGAAGGCATCAAGGCTTATCTGAAGCGGTGTGCGCTTATCCTTTGCGTTTTTTAAAAGGGACGCTATTTTTCCAAGCTCGGTATTCATGCCGACAGCGGTAACCACCGCCCTTGCCCTGCCGTAAACGGCAAAGCTGCCGGAAAAGACCATATTCCTTCTGTCACCTACGGGAGTTTCCTCAAAAATAGTCACGTCCTCCTTTTGAGCCGGCTCGCTCTCGCCGGTAAGCATGCTCTCATCGGTTTTTAAGCTTGCGTTTTCGATAATGCGCCCGTCGGCGCAAATGCTGTCCCCGGCTTCGATTACCAGTATATCGCCCACGGCCACCTGTGATGCGTCAATCACGCTCACCTCACCGCCCCGCAAAACCTTTGCACTCGGTGCGTTAAGGCGGCGCAAACTGTCCAGGGAACGGCTTGCCCGAAGATTTTGAACCGTTCCCAAAACTGCGTTTATGGTAATAACAATTAAAATTACAACGGCACTTTCAAAATCCCCCAAAACCCCCGAAATAACGGCAGCAACAATAAGTATAAGCACCAAAAAATCCTTAAACTGCTCCAAAAACAGCACAAGGGCACTTTTTCTTTGCTCCTTTGCAAGCTCGTTTCTGCCGTATTTTTCACGGCTTGCACAAGCCTCGTTTTCGCCAAGCCCCGTTTCGCGGGATCCAAGCTCCTTTATCAGCTCTTCCTTTTTCTTTTGATAAGCTTCCATACATATTCCTCCTTAACAAAAAAGAAGCCAAACCTTTATTGCATCTGCAATAAAAGTCTCGCTTCTTGATAATACAGTACGGATTATATACTCTATAATCGTATTGACGACACTGCATCACATGGTTTCCCATGCAAGCTACTCCCTTTTATTACGCCAATCATAACATATTATTCCTGTTATGTCAAGCTTTAATTCAAATTTTTTCATCAAAGAGCCATTTTTTTATAAATCCGTTTCATAAACACACAAGCCGCAACTGCCGAGAGTATTTCGGCTATGGGGAATGTAAGCCATATCATGCAGCTGGCTGAAGGGTTTTTAAGGGCAATCCTATGCTCAGAGCCACCATAAGTATCTGCACCGGAAAGGCAAGGGTCAGGGCGTTTAAGGCGGCCTCACCGTTATTTGGCATATTTGAAACGAAAGCGAAAATATTGTTATTTATTTGTCAGCATTCTGTTTACCGCACTTACCAGCGCATATATTGAAGCGGTGTTTATATTCGCATCCACGCCCACGCCCCATATAACCTTGTCGCTGCCGTTTTTAATGCCTATGTATGCCGCAGCTCTTGATGAGGACGCCCGCTCTAAGGCATGCTCCGTATAGCTGCATATTTCAAAGTCCGTGTCAAGGTTTTCTCTAAGAGCATTGCACAGTGCGTCAAGAGGACCGTTGCCTGTGCCGGTAAGGGTCTTTACCTTGCCCTCATACTCAATCGTCGCTTCTATGACGGTTTCGTCCTCCCGGTTGTTGGAATGATAGAACTTGGTCTTTATCGGCTCGGTGATATTCATGTAAATATCCTTAAACGCCTGGTGTATTTCGTGATTTGTAAGCACTGTCTGCTTCTCATCGGACATATCGTTTATAACAGAGCTGAACTCCACAAGCATTGCTTTTGGCAAAATATATCCGTATTTGTTTTCCATAACATAGCTTACGCCGCCCTTGCCGGACTGGCTGTTTATTAAAATCGGCTCGTATTTTCTGCCTATATCCGAGGGGTCAATGGTCAGATACGGGTTTGCCCAATGTCCCTCATCGTCCTGTGAAAAACGATCCATGCTCTTTTTTATCGCGTCCTGATGAGAGCCGCTGAATGCCACATACGCCATATCGCCCGCATAGGGATGACGGGGGTGAATGGACATTTTATTGTATTTTTCAAATACCTCTATAGCCTCATCGATATGCTCCAAATTAAGCTTCGGGTCAACTCCCTGCACGAACATATTAAGCGCAACGGTGATTATATCGGTATTTCCCGTACGCTCGCCGTTTCCGAACAGCGTTCCCTCCACTCTGTCCGCTCCCGCCAACAGTCCCAGCTCCGTTGAGCCGACGCCTGTTCCGCGGTCGTTGTGTGCGTGAAGGCTTATGATAACGTTTTCTCTGTGGTTTATATTCTTGCACATATACTCAATCTGGTCTGCGTATACGTTTGCCGTTGCAACCTCAATGGTCGAGGGCAGATTTACTATAACCTTTTTTTCGGGAGTGGGCTTTAAAATATCAAGCACCGCATTTGTTACCTCAACGGCATACTCCGGCTCCGTACAGGTAAAGCTTTCCGGCGAATACTCATAGCGGATATTATCGCTGTCCCCCACAAGGCTCACAAGAAGCTTTGCACCGTCAATGGCAAGCTGCTTAATCTCCTCCTTGTTTTTGTGGAAAACCACATCTCTTTGCAGTGTTGAGGTTGAGTTATATAAATGTATTATGGCATTTTTCGCACCCTTTAAGGACTCGACCGTCTTTTTTATAATATGCTCCCTTGCCTGGGTAAGCACCTGAACGGTCACATCATCGGGAATAATATCCTCGTCAATAAGACGGCGGATAAAGTCATATTCGGTTGCGCTTGCGGCAGGGAAGCCCACCTCAATCTCCTTAAAGCCCAGCTTTACGAGGAATTTGAAGAACTCCACCTTTTCATCAATAGTCATGGGCGAATAAAGAGCCTGGTTACCGTCTCTTAAATCCACGCTGCACCAGATAGGTGCTTTGGTTATTTCCTTATCCGGCCATTCCCTGTTTTTGATGGGTACCGGATAGTACATCCTTGTATACTTTTTGTAATTCATAGCTCATAACTCCTTTTTCCACACTTTAAAACAAAAATCGGGCCAACAATGTGACCCGATTAAATTCCTATGCACAATAGAACAAAACCGAAGACACATTGTCATTTCAGCCCGAACAATAGTAGGTTGTTTAGTTCCTTGAATATGCCGGTCATTGCGCTCAGCTCCTGTTCTTGATACTGTACACAATATTTTATAATAAATACCTCAATCTGTCAATGGTTTTTTGTAATTTTGTGCGATTTATTCAACAATACCGCCTCCGAGCACCGTATCTTTGTCATACAACACCACAGACTGACCCGGAGTTATGGCTCTTTGGGGCTCATCAAACTCCACTTTTATGCGCCCGTCCTCCATGGGATACACCGTTGCCGAAGCCGGACTTGCCTGATAGCGCACCTTTGCCTGCACCCTTATCGGCTCCTTTGGCATTTCTCCGCTTATGAAATTTACCTCTGACGCAATGAGCGAGGAAGAAAATTCCATGCCCTTTTCGCCTAAGGTGATTGTGTTGTCTTGGGGGTTGATTTTCATTACAAACATCGGTCTGCCGTAAGCGCCTATGCCCTTTCTTTGACCTATCGTATAGTAAATAAGCCCCTTATGCTCACCTATCACATTGCCGTTTATGTCAAGGATTTTGCCGGGCTTTGGCGTATAGCCCGAATATTCCCTTATAAAGCCGGCGTAATCATCATTTTCCACAAAGCAAATCTCCTGGCTGTCCGGCTTATCTGCCACCGCAAGCCCCAAGGAACGCGCCATTTCCCTGACCCGATCCTTGCTGTATTCCCCCAAAGGCATCAGCGTATGGGCAAGCTGCTCCTGTGTGAAATTATACAGCACATAGCTTTGATCCTTCTTTGCCGCATCGGAGACCTTAAGAGTATATTTTCCCTTCTCGTCCCTTTCGATTTTGGCATAATGACCCGTTGCCACATAGTCTATGCCCATTGCCAGAGCCTTTTTTAACAGCGCGTCAAATTTCAGATACCTGTTGCAGGCAATGCAGGGATTGGGAGTTCTGCCGCGCTTGTATTCATCGACAAAATCATCAACCACTTTTTCCCGAAACAGCTCCTTAAAATTCATCACATAGAAGTCAATGCCTAACTTGTCGCAAACACGTCTTGCGTCCTCAACCGCGCTTTCGGCGCAGCAGCCCTCATGCTTTGAATTTTCGTTGTCGGAATAGGTCCAAAGCCGCATTGTTGCGCCTATGACCTTATATCCCCGGTCCTTTAAAAGCGCGGCGGCAACCGAGCTGTCCACCCCGCCCGACATTCCTATCAGTACACTTTTCATCTAAATCAATCCTTATCCGAATAAATGCTCCAAAAGCGTTTTTATGCCTATGAAGATAAGCATCGCACCGCCCAAAACCTCCGCCTTTTCGCCTAAAATATCACCGAATTTCGAGCCGATGAAAATTCCCGCAAAGGAAAAGGCAAAGGCGACAACGCCTATAATCAGCGAGGAAATCCAAATAGGGATACCTCCGCCCACCGCCTGAAGGGTTATTCCCGCCGCAAGGGCGTCTATGCTTGTGGCAATCGCCATCATAAACAGCGTACCCGCGCCCAGGGGATTTTTCGGTATTTCCTCCTCTTTTTTAAAGGCTTCCATTATCATGCGCACACCCAAAAAGCTAAGCAGTAAAAACGCAATCCAGTGGTCGAATGCCTCGATATACTCCCGCGCCACAAAGGCAAGCAGACTGCCTATAAGCGGCATGATAAACTGAAATATACCGAAGAACGCGCCGATTTTTAGGGCGTCCGTTATTTTTATTTTTTTTACGATTATTCCGTCCGTAATACTTACGCCGAAAGCGTCCATTGCCAACGCAACGGCAAGAATACAAACCGAAGCAAGCTCCATTTTTAAATCACCCTTTTTTATTTATTGTTCAAGTTCTCTGCGCTCCCGCATTGAAAATACGCAGCCACAGTAATCCTGTCTGTATATTCCGTACATTTTTGACAGCTCACAGGAGCGTTTGTAGCCGTTTCTTTTCTTAAAATCCGAGAAAAGATATTTCACGCCGTATTTTTCCGCCGCCCTTTTTCCCGTTTCGTTAAGAAGCCGGGCATTTTTGTGAGGGCTTATGGAAAGGGTTGTGGTAAAATACTCAAAACCATGCTCCGCCGCGTATTCGGCGGTTTTTCCAAGCCGTAGCCAAAAGCATTTTTCGCATCTTTCTCCGCCCTCGCCGGTATTCTCCAGTCCCCGCACCGCCAAGTAAAACTCCGCCTCGTCAAAGTCACCCTCCAAAAACGCGCAGTCAAGACCCATTTCTTCTATAAGCCGTTTTTGCTCCCCGGAACGGAAATAAAACTCCTGTGGCGGGTATATATTGGGATTGTAATAGAATACGGTTATGTCGAAATATTTGCAAAGATACTCCAACACATAGCTCGAACATGGACCGCAGCAGCTATGCAGAAGCAGCCGCGGACGTGACGCGCCGATTTTTTCTATTTCCCTATCCAAAATAAGCTGATAATTTACCTTCATGTTTTTTTAACACCTTATCCAAAAGAAAATTTGAAAACACTCCCGAAGCAATCCCGAAGATTATGCCGCACAGCACATCGGAGGGATAATGCACATACAGATACATTCTTGAAAAGGCTATTGCCGCACCGAGCACAGAGGCGGCAATTCCGATTTTCCTGTTATTTAGAAATATCGCCGAAGCACAGGCAAAGGACGCCATCGAATGTCCCGACGGAAAGGAATAATCCGCGGGCGGGGGTATTAAAAGCGAAGCAGCGTCCAATATTGCTCCGGGCATGGTGTAGGGTCTTGCGCGGCAGACGATATTTTTTAAAATAAGCGTAAAGACCACCGAGCCGATTATCATTGCCGCGGCAGCCGAAACTCCGCTTCTGCGGGTTTTTTTAAAGCACATCAAAAGCACCGCCAAAAATATCCAGAACATTCCGCCGTTTCCGAGCCTTGTGATATTTACCATAAGCTCATCGAGAGCCGGAGTTCTTATGCTTTGTATAATGTTTAGAATTTCCATTCATAAATTCCTTTCCAAAAGCGAAACAAAGGGGATGACCTCCGCGCACCTTGTACCCGGCGGTACAAAATACCCGGACGCCGTCCCCTGCTTATTATTCCAAATATCAGAATACTCTCTTTCCGCCGCAACAATCTCTTCTGGAGCTTAAGGACGAGTACTGAATTGTCTTGCCCGTACTGGGCGCATGAATATATGTATCGTTGCCTACATAAATACCCACATGATGCGGTGCACGAGATGAACCGAAGTACACCAAATCTCCGGGCTGAAGATTGTCTATCGATACATATGATCCGTCATTGTCCCACTGAGTATATGTTGTTCTCGTAAGTGAAATGCCGTTTTGTGCAAATACATACTGAACAAATCCCGAACAGTCAAAGCCCGACGGAGTTGTTCCTCCCCAAAGATAGGGAACTCCCAAATACTGAGCCGCCGTATCCAAAATAGCCTGTGCCTTAGGATTGGAGGTCAGATATGAGCTTGCGGACTTCTTTACATATGTAAAATCAACCGGCATACTGTAAACCTCGCTACCGTCGGCAAGCACGCCGCCCACAACAAGGGTATATTCCTTTGTTCCATGCAATGTTCCCTCAGAAATAGTATGCTCCGTTGTGGAATAAATATTCTCCAGGACTACACTGTCCGCGTTTGCATCCTTAATAATTACATGGTAGCTTGAAGCTGCCGGTACGGGCGTCCATGAAATGGTAAAGTCGCCCTCCTCAATCTCACTGCCGTTTTCGGGAAGCGTAACCACCGGAAGCTCCACCGAATAGCTTGAAGCAGCAAAATTATTATAAACTCTGTTTACACTCGCTATTGCCTGTTCTCTGCTGGCACTTCCCAGCGGATTTAAGGTATAATCGTCAACCCCGTTTAAAAACGCATTGTCAAGCGCCGTTATAACCGAAGCCTCCGCCCAGGGACTTATCTGTCCCGCGTCGGTAAAGTTTGCTATCGCACTCTTGTCAGAGCCGTCCGCCAGGGCAAAGTCCACCTCGCTTGCCGCCAGCGTGGAAACCAGCATTTTTGCCATTTCCTCTCTTGTTACAAGTCTGTCGGGAGTAAAGGTTCCGTCATCCGTTCCCGATACTATGCCGTAGCAGTATGCCTGGGCAACCGCCACGCTGTTTGTATCCGTAAACGGTGATGATACGGGAACTATAAGCTCCTCGTTGGTCAGCTTCTTATACAAATTCATTGTAAGCTCACAAAATTCTTCTCTCGAAATATCATCTTTCAGGTTGTGCGAAACAACCGAATATGAAACCAAACCCGCTCTGTTTGCAGACTGATATTCTGAAACTGCCCATCCGCTCAGGTCGGCTGCCAGCGCCGTAGTGGTAGTAATAGCGGTAAGAGCCATAACAGATAGAATAATTTTCTTTACGATACCCATCAAGATTTCTCTCTCCTTTTCGTTCTGATACATTACTCGCTGTGTGTTCTCTTTCATCAATCTATCGCTAACGCATATGCCGAAAGGCTGTTTTATTTCGGCAACTGCCTGTATTGTAACACTATTTTCCTGATATGTCAAGCCTTTTGACTTAAATTTTTTAATTTTTTTAAAAGTTTTGTTAAGATTTTTTAAATGTTCGGTAATTTTAATGCAATAAAAGGTCGATTTTGGGGCTGTTTGTTACGAAGTTATTAACCAAATTTAGTAATTTTTACCATTTTCAAAGAATGTTACCCAAAAAACCTGTACAAGATATGGTTTTTTCCGTAAATTTTAAATCAACATATTGGTTTACAAAAAATTATGCCTTCTAAATATTAAAAATTTGTTACAAATTTCAAAAAACTTGTAACAAATTTATGAATGTTATAAAAATCGGTTATGCTCAGTGCTGTATTCAAAGCCTGCCGCGCCAAGCTTTTCCTTTATTTTTTCCTCATCAAGTCCTAAACGGGCGCACAGTTCATGAAGATTTTCTCCGTAATCCCGCATATGCGTATTTAAAAAGCTCATAAGTATAACCGGGTCGTTTGGTATATTCATTTTTATGATCATTGACTCCTTTCTTCCTATATAATACACCATTGTTACGGATATGTCAAGCGCGAAAAAAAATTTATTTTGGCTATTGTATTTTTATACATTATTTGGTATAATGCAGTTAGAAGCCAAGCTTCTTAAAAAAATATAAATCCGATTGGAGGTAGAAAGTTGAAAAAAAACAACAACATCATCAGTCTTAAAAACATTTGTGTTTCTTTTGACGGCGAGCGTATACTGAAGGATATTAACCTGGATATACGCGATAAGGAATTTGTTACTCTTTTAGGCCCGTCAGGCTGCGGTAAAACAACAACTCTTCGTATCATAGGCGGGTTTCTAACCCCGGACGAGGGGATTGTGGAGTTTGAGGGGAGAGATATTAAAAATGTCCCTCCGCACAAGCGTAATGTAAATACCGTCTTTCAGCGTTATGCGCTGTTTCCCCATCTTAATGTATTTGACAACATTGCATTCGGACTTAAGATTAAAAAGCTTCCCGAGCGCGAGATTAACCGCAAGGTTAAGGAAATGCTTGAGCTTGTTGATCTTTCGGGCTTTGAAAAGCGCTCGATAAACCGTCTGTCCGGCGGTCAGCAGCAGCGTGTGGCAATAGCGCGCGCGCTTGTAAACGAGCCGAAAATTCTTCTTTTGGACGAGCCCTTGGGCGCACTGGACTTAAAGCTTAGAAAGGAAATGCAGATTGAGCTTAAACGTATTCAGCAAAGTCTTGAAATTACCTTTATCTACGTCACTCATGACCAGGAGGAGGCTCTTACCATGAGCGATACCGTAGTGGTTATGAATCACGGAAACATTCAGCAAATAGGCTCTCCCGTAGATATTTACAACGAGCCGAAAAACGCCTTTGTTGCCGACTTTATCGGCGAGAGCAATATCCTTGACGGCATGATGCTCCGCGACAGGCTTGTTATGATAAGCGGCAAGAAATTCGAGTGTGTGGACGGGGGCTTCGGTGAAAACGCAAGCGTTGATGTTGTTATACGTCCCGAGGATATTCAGATAATCCCGCCGGACGAGGAGCATATCTGCGGCGTTGTAAAATCCGTAACCTTTAAGGGTGTGCATTATGAAATGCTCATTGAAGCCTATGACTTCGACTGGCTTGTTCAGTCCACAAAGGCTGCCACCATAGACGACACCGTAGGCTTAAGCTTTGGTCCGGACGATATTCATATAATGCATAAAATGAAGGATTAAGGAGGGATTGGCATGAGAAAACTTACCGCTGCTCCCTACCTTGTATGGATGGCTGTTTTTATTGTGGTGCCGCTGATTGTGGTGGCGTATTTCGCTTTCTTTGACGGCGGACACTTCACTCTTGACTATGTGGCAAGCGTTTCACAGTATTCAAATATATTTATCCGTTCCATATGGCTTGCTGCCATAGCAACGGTGATATGCCTTATAATAGCGTACCCCATAGCGATGATTTTATCGGATATGGACACAAGCTTTCAGGGTACGATGCTTATGATTGTCATGCTGCCTATGTGGATGAACTTTCTTCTGCGTACATACGCATGGATGACGATTTTGGGCAACAACGGAATATTAAACCAAATCTTTGGCTTCTTCGGTCTGGGTCCCTTTAAGCTTTTAAACACCCAGGGCGCGGTTGTATTGGGAATGGTTTACAATTATCTTCCGTATATGATTTTGCCGATATATTCGGTTATGATGAAGATTGACAAAAGCGTTCTTGAAGCGGCACAGGACTTGGGCTGCAGCCGGATACACGTTATATTTCGGGTTGTGCTGCCGCTGTCGCTGCCGGGCGTTATGTCCGGGATAACAATGGTATTTGTCCCGGCAATAAGTACCTTTATCATATCGAGAATGCTCGGCGGTGGCGGAAACCTTTTAATAGGCGACCTTATCGAGATGCAGTTTCTCGGCAACTCCTACAACCCCAACTTAGGTGCGGCAATATCCTTGGTTTTGATGGTTATTATTCTTCTTATAATGACTATTATGAATCAGTTTGACACCGACGATGACAAGGTATTGATGTAAGGAGGGACCAATAATGAAAAAATCACCTATTCTTTCAAAAATATACCTGCTTTTGGTAATGCTGTTTCTGTATGTGCCGATTTTCGTGCTGATTGTGTTTTCCTTTAACACCACAAAAAGCCACAGCACCATGTCCGGCTTTACCCTTGACTGGTATGTTAAGCTGTTTCAAAACGAGCTGATATTAACCTCGCTTTTAAACACGATTATAATCGCTGTTGCCTCCTCCATAGCCGCCACAATTCTGGGAACGGCTGCGGCAGTGGGCATACACGCCATGAAAAAGGTACCCAAATCCATTGTAATGAACATTACAAACATACCCATAATAAATCCGGAGATTGTAACGGGTGTGTCCTTGATGCTGCTTTTCGTGTTCTTTGCGGCGAGAATGAATTTCGAGTTCGGCTTCGGTACTCTTATCATAGCGCACATAACCTTTAACGTGCCTTATGTAATATTAAACATCATGCCGAAGTTTCGGCAGATGAATCCCCATCTTTACGAGGCGGCTTTGGATTTGGGCTGTTCCCCGGCACGGGCGTTCTTTAGGGTTGTGCTGCCGGAAATTATGCCGGGCGTGATTTCGGGGCTTATGATGTCCTTTACCTTTTCTTTGGACGATTTTATAATAAGCTATTTCACCAACGGCTCCAATGCTCAGACCCTGCCGATTACGATATATTCCATGACTCGGCGCAAGGTCAGCCCGGAAATCAACGCACTTTCGACAATTATATTTATAATAGTCGTAATTGTGCTGGTATCAAAAAATATAGCGGAGCGCAAAAGCGCCCTTAAAAAGGAGGTAAAGCTGTGATAAAAAGGTATTTATCTCTTATTGCCGCACTGCTCCTTGTCCTGATTACGGCAAGCGGCTGTTCGCATATAGCCGAGGAGGAAACCGAAACCCCGGAGGAAACCGAAGCGATAACTCTCTCGGTGGAGGACGAGGACTATTACAAGCGCTTTAAGGATGACAATATAACCATAAACGTCTACAACTGGGGCGAATACATCTCGGACGGCTCGGACGGTACATTAAACATAAACGATGAGTTTACCAAGCTTACGGGAATAAAGATTAACTACACCACCTACGCCACCAACGAGGAGCTTTATGCCAAATTAAAGGGCGGCGGCTCGTCCTACGATGTCATAATCCCATCCGATTACATGATTTCGAGGATGATTAAGGAGGATATGCTTCTTGAGCTTGACCCAAAAAACATACCCAACCTCAAAAACATAACCAAAAGCTTCCTAAATCCCGAATATGACCCCGAACAGCGCTATTCAGTGCCATACACCTGGGGAACTGTGGGAATTATCTATGATTCAACGGTTGTGGAGGAGGAAAACATTGACTGGGACATTCTCTGGAACGAGGTTTATGCCGACAGAATACTGATGTTCGACAACCCCCGCGACGCCTTTGCCATAGCCCAGATTATGTTAGGCTATGACCTAAACACCGAGGATATAACGGAGCTTCGCCTTGCGGCCGAGAAGCTTAAGGAGCAAAAAAAGGTTGTTCAGGCGTATGTCATGGACGAGATATTCGACAAAATGGGCGCGGGTGAGGCGATAATCGCCCCCTACTACGCGGGCGACGCAAAAACCCTCATGGACGAATTTGAGGATTTGGCTTTTGTAATCCCCGAAAGCGGAACGAATTTGTTTATTGACGCAATGTGCGTTCCCAAGAGTGCGAAAAACCCCGAAGCGGCGCAGATGTATATAAACTTCATGTGCGAGCCGGACGTGGCTTACTCCACAGCCCAGTACATCGGCTATTCAACCCCCAACAGCGCGGCGTTTGAGATGCTTGACGAGGAGGAGCAAAACGATGAGGTTTCCTACCCGGACGATGAATTTATCGAAAATAAAACAACCATATTCAAAAACCTCTCCGACGAAGCAAACCGCGAAATGCAGAATTTGTGGACGGAGATGAAATCCGCGGAGGAGCAGACCCCCAACCGAGTAATAGTGCCGGTGTTCATGCTCATATGCATAATTTTATCCTGCGTAATTCTTGTACGCAGATATATAAAAAGTAAAAAGGATATATTTTAGAGGGGGCTGTAGCAAAATGCACAGACCGCATAAAGCGAAAAAGTATAGCAAATAAGCCGATTTTAGAACAAAATATAGTTATAACAGGCTTAATTCTAAGGTAAAAATTTGTTATTCTAACAAATTTTATTAAAAATCGCTTTATGCTATAAACAAACCTCACCACAGGGGCGTCCATGTACGCCTTCGGGCAAGGATTTTTAGGCTTAACGCCTAAAAATCTTCGGTTTGTTCATTCTGCACTATTTTGCCGCACCCCCAAGAGGCTGTTGC
>JAQXZB010000110.1 GCA_029226975.1 Clostridiales bacterium
ACAATAGCGCGGGATATATCCGATTATCCGTGCAGCTGTGATTTCGGTGGTACCGAATACAATCTGTATAGGGAGGATATTTATTTCGGATACAGGTATTTTGAAACCTTTGCACCCGAAAAGGTTTTGTATCCCTTCGGTTTCGGTCTTTCTTACACAAGCTTCGATATTGCAACCAAAAAAATCTTTGAACACAACGGAATAATATCCGCTGAGATTGAGGTTACCAACACCGGCGGCAAATCCGGCAGAGAGGTTGTTGAGGTCTATTTCGGAGCACCTCAAGGCAAGCTTGGAAAGAGTGTGCGTGAGCTTTGTGCTTTTGCAAAAACACGTGAACTTGAGCCGGGCGAAAGCGAAACAATAATGCTTGACATTAACATTGCCGATATGTCAGCATATGATGACAGCGGTATAACCGGACATAAGGCATGCTATGTCCTTGAGCCGGGAGAATATAATATCTACATAGGAAAATGCGTCAGATGCGCAGAAAAAGTTTTTTCATTCAGCATTAACGACTTGACTGTTACAAAAACACTTTCCGAAGCTCTTGCTCCGGAGCGTGATTTTGATGTTATGTACCCGGAATTAAAGAACGGTGAATTTGTACCGGCATACAGGAAGGTATCGACAAGAACGGTCGACTATGACATGAGGATAAAGGAAAACCTTCCACCGACAATTCCGTACACAGGTGATAAGGGAATTAAACTGACAGACGTCAAAGAAGGCAGAGAAAGTATGGAGGATTTTGTCGCACAGCTGTCCGACGATGACTTAAGATGTATGATTATCGGCGAAGGAATGTCATCACCCAAGGTTCGTCCGGGCAGTACGGGTGCCTTCGGCGGAGTTACACCGTCACTTGCCGCTTTCGGTATTCCTGTAGTATGCGTGTGCGACGGACCGTCCGGTGTCCGTATGGATAACGGAGACGCGGCTACAAGCTTGCCTAACGGTACGCTGATTGCCTGTACATGGGATGTTGCGGCGGCAGAAAAGCTTTATGAATATGTAAGTGTTGAGCTTTCCTCGCATAATATTGATTCACTGTTAGGCCCCGGCATAAATATTCACCGCTCACCGCTTAACGGAAGAAACTTTGAATATATGTCCGAAGATCCATTCCTAACAGGTAAAATCGGCGCCGCACTGGTAAGAGGAATAAATGTGCATAACAATGCTGCAACAGTGAAGCATTTTGCGGCAAATTCACAGGAATTTCACAGGTCGGAGGTTGTATCCGTAATATCGGAACGTGCATTGCGCGAGATATATCTTAAGGGCTTTGAAATAGCCGTTAAAGAAGGCGGTGCAAAATCGATTATGACATCGTATAACCCTTTAAACGAACGCTGGACTGCATTAAACTATGAACTAAACTCTGTTATACTGCGTGAAGAATGGGGTTATAAGGGCTTTGTTATGACCGATTGGTGGCCGAGACTCAGCAAAACCGACAGCGAAAAGAAAAATCTCAGAGAAATGGCAGAGGCTCAAAACGATGTATATATGCTTGCGGGTAATGCTGCATCTCTTAACACAAACATACCCGACGCTCTTGAGGACGGCACTCTTACAAGAGGACAGCTGCAGCGAAATGTAATGAATTTGTTAAGATATATTATTACAACAAATACTTTTGACCGCTTTACGGCAAACGGAGGTGTTCTTGTCAACTCACTAATAGATGCCATTGACAATCTCGATGTCGTATTTGAACACGGCAGTGTGGAAAATAATGAAACGGTAAATATAACATACAATAAACCGGGAAAGCATCTTCTGTGCATTGACTATACCGCTGATGCTCCCGCACTTTCGCAGCTTACCATATCGGCAAAAATAAACGGAACGCACACGCCGACAGTAACGGTAAGCGGAACAAACGGCGATGAATGTCGTGCTTATATCGACTACACAACCCTTATATCAGACGGCACTGTAGCACTTACGTTCCCGCCGGCTGTTAAAATAAATAAATTTGTCGTAATGGGATAATTAATTATTTCATACCGGATAGTCGGGAGCCGTTTAATAAGTGGTTCCCGATTGCTCCGGCAATATAAGAAAAGACTTTTGATCTCAGAATATACGAACAATTCCCCTTAACTGTATAATTGGTTTTGGATAATTCTCTCTCGATATCGTATATTTTGTGATGAGAGGTTTGTTCTGCGAAATACATGGAGGTGGAGAAATAAAATGAATATGTACAAATATGAAACGCATCTTCATACCTTTCCGGTAAGCGGATGCGCTGTTGCAGGTGTAAGAGAGACTTTGGAATTTTACAAGAAAATGAGATATGACGGGGTGTTTATTACCAATCATTTTCTTGACGGAAATATAAATATTGACAGGAATATGCCTTATGAGAAAAAGATAAGCTTTTATTTTTCCGACTATGAGGAGGGTGTAAAAATAGGAAAAGAAATCGGCATAAAGGTTTTTTGCGGTGTTGAACTGTCGTATTATGGGACCGATTTTCTGATTTACGGACTTGACAAGGCTTGGTATCTTAAAAATCCTCAGATCATGGAGATGAAAAAAACGGAGGAGCTTAAATTTATGATGGAGAGCGGTGCGCTTGTTATTCAGGCTCATCCGTATCGTGAGGCCGCCTATATCGACCACATCCGGCTGTTTCCGAGATGTGTTCACGGCGTTGAGGTGATTAACGGATGCGGAACAGATTTTGAAAACCACATGGCAAAACTGTATGCCGAAAATTATGGTCTGATAGAAAGTGCGGGAAGTGATAACCATAAAGCCGGAAACCAAAAACAACTTGCGGGTTTATGCTGTGACGAGCCGATTTCAGATGAGTGTGATTTTATAAACAGAATGAAAAACGGTCAAATGAAACTGTTTTCTTTTTGTATAGATGAGAAAACTTAAATCGCTGTTAAATTTATGCGGAGTTTTTTAGCGTTAAAAAATATCCGTAAATATATTCATATGAGGAGAATAATATATGTTTATAAAGTATGATAATATGCCTATCTTACGGCACAGGCTTTAAATCTTGAGCCGCTTATCATGGGGTATGGTGCGGTAGGTCTTACAAGAGGCGGGTGCGGTTCGGTGCCGAGAGTGGGAAAGGCATATGAATATTGCTATCATGCCTGCCCGACAGATATGCCGGAACCGGATTATATTGTTATCAATCACGGTGCAAATGATAGAGGCGCAAGTAAAGAGGAGTATTTATCAAGATACCGTGAATTTCTGGATATGGTATATGAAAAGCATCCGTCGTCAGCTGTGTTTGTTCTCGGAGCATTCTGCGGCTGGTGCCATGAAGAATTAGAAAGCTTTGTTGATAATTATAATGCAGAAAAGGGAAAAACTGCCGTATATATAAATACACACGGCTGGATACCGCCGGAGCCTTTACATCCGGGTAGAGAAGGACATAAATTTGTGGCAGAGAAGCTAATTGCCCGGATGAGAGATTTTTTGAAGATAGAACAATAAAAAAAATTAATATGCAATAGCCTCGACATTGATTTGCCGAGGCAATTTTATTATTAGCAATTTAATATCTTTACAAAATAATAATAAAAGTATATAATAATTTGCGGAGGATTTATTGATGAATATAGACGAATTTAAAAATTATCTCATTTCCGATGAAAAATCGGATGCGACTGTTTCAAAATATATTCGTGATGTGACAGCGTATATAAAATGG
>JAQXZB010000111.1 GCA_029226975.1 Clostridiales bacterium
TACAACCGATTATGCCAATATCCTTTGGGGTGCAGGACTGATGTATATGGATATGGGAGAAGTACACAAAGCACAAAACAGAATTGATACAGCTTGGGATATATATTCCGAAGTGTGGAAAGACGAGCCTGAACTGCTTGACGCGAAATATGCAGAATTTCAATCCTCTGCATTAAAAACAGTACTTACAAGAACAAAGGCAGATAAACTGCGGGAATTTATGGATAAAAACTGCTATTAAAAATATTTTTAGGAATAATGACAAAAGTTCTTTAAAGCTATTGACATATTTTAAAGTTTTGAGTATAATAATATTAGCAACAGGCAACAGGTGTGTCTGTTAAGGTGCGGATATATAGTGCTGTGTCAGCGTGCCGTGCTATATTGAGCCTTCGGAGGGTTGTATGATAACCTCAAGCTGACTTTATGCACACAAGATGTGCAGACAGAAAACATTCAAAGCTCTGCCTTTTGGCAGGGCTTTTCTATTGCAAGGCGGTGAATTTATGGACAAGTTACAAGAACGGGCGATTGCGTTCAGGCGGCTGATCGGCAATGGTCAGCCGCCGCGATATATATGTTTAAGAGTTGTTTTTATTTTTTAAGGATTTTCTGTATTCGGACGGGGACAGTCCGTTTTTATCCTTAAAAAAACGGCTGAAGTATGCCGGGTCGAGAAAGCCGACATCCTCTGATATTTCCGTTACACTTGCAGACGTATTTTCAAGAAGTTTTTTTGCCTTTTCAATTCGCAGACGTACAATAAGCTTATAAGGAGAGATTCCGATTTTTTCTTTGAAAAGGTGCGTGTAACGGCTGACGCTGAGGCAACAGTTTGATGCACATTTTTCGAGGTTGATATCCTCGCAAAAGTGATTGCTTATATACCTCATAGAGTTGAAAATTACATCATCGCAGGAGTCTCTGTCTTCGGGCTTCAGCATATCTAATATTTGGAATATCAGTGCTGAAATTTTTACGGTAGAGGTTGGCTTAAATGTGTCATCTTCAAAATTTCTGCTTTTGAGGAATTCTTCTATCAACTGCATAAATATAAGAGAAAAAAGCTGGTTGCTTTTAACGGGAAAAACAGAAATCGGTTTTTGGGTTAACATATTAATTGATTCCGAAATGGCTGTTCCGGTCACATGGGCGTAGTATATTGATTGTTTTTCGTTAACCGGATAAAATACCTCATGACTGACATTCGGAGTAAAGATAACGCATTTCCCTTCGGCGATATTCTTCATTTTACCGTCTATTCTGATTTTAAGATAACCCTCATGAATATAAAGAAGATAATAATCGCTTCTTCCGTTGGGACGAAGCATGGTGTATGCGGAAGAGTTTTTGCCTTCTGTGCCGCAAGTGTTAAGCTGAATCGAAAATTCTGCCTGTATATCCGAACGATACATGCTTACACCTCCTTGAAAACAGTATATCATTTTAAATTAAATATGTCAAGCATAAAAGCAAAAATGTACAAGTATGTGACAGTTTTTTGCATTAAAAAAGTGTGTGCCAAGTGATAATATTAATCTGCAAGAAATTAATCTATAAAACGTAGAAAGGCGTGAATTATATGAATAAAAGCTATTATGAAATTACTGCAGAGGAGCTTGTGGAAAACACAAAGGTACCTTTGCTTATCGCAAACAGTGCGGGTGAAGTGCACTATGAATATGCAATGCAGATGATTGCAGAGATTGTTAACAATAACAACGCAGGTAAGAAAACCGTGTTTATCTGTCCGTGCGGACCGACAGAACAATATCCTATTTTTGCAAGACTTGTAAACAGATACAGAATAAGCCTGAAAAATACATGGATCATAAATATGGACGAATATCTTACCGAAAGCGGTGAGTGGATTCCCGAGGACAGCAAGTTCTCGTTCCACAAGTGGATGAATGATTATTTATATGACGTTATCGACCCGGAATTAACTGTTCCCAAGGAACAGAGAATTTTCCCCGACCCAAAAAACCCTGAAAAGATTTCGGAGATAATCGCAGAGCTTGGCGGAGTGGATATGGTTCTGGGCGGAATAGCCCTTAACGGTCATATTGCTTTTAACGAGCCGGAGCCCGGTATGAGTACGGAGGAGTTCGCAAATCTTCCTACACGTGTTGTTGAATTAAGCCTTGAAACAAAAGTAAAGGATGCAATCCTCGGACGCGGCGGCGCTGTCGATACAATTGCAGACAAGGCTATTAGTGTCGGAATGAAGGAAATTTTGGGGGCAAAAAAACTCAGACTTTCCATGCTGCTTGATATGCAGAGGGCGGTTATAAGAAAGGCTTGTTGCGGTGAAGTGACAAGTGAATGTCCGGTTTCGTTTATTCAAAATCATCCGGATGCAATGCTTATGGTTTCCAAAAACGTAATCGAAAAACCGTTTTAAAGGCTGAAATTCTATATAAGTACATATAACGGCGGTGAGAATATGGCAAATAAAAATATATGGATTGGTAACGGAAAGGTTGTTTTCCCTGACAGAGTATTTGAAAACGGTTCGCTGCTGATTTCGGGCGGAGTTATTGCAGCAGTTAACGAACCCTGCCCCGCATACGCTGAAAAAATCATCGTAGACGGAAAGTATATTATGCCCGGATTTATAGATCTGCACGTCCACGGCGGCGGAGGTTCCGACTTTATGGATGCCGAACCGGAGGCAATGCAGAATGTATGCAGGGCGCACTGTATGCATGGGACAACAGCTCTTTTTGCAACGACAATGACGTGCGAAGATGATGTTCTTAAATCAGTAATTGATGCCTATAAAAAGACGATAGAATTGCCGATATGCGGAGCGCAACTTATGGGCTTGCATCTGGAGGGACCGTTTTTTTCATCACGCGGCAGAGGAGCGCAGCCGGTCGAAGAGGAAAGAATCCCCACAAAGGAAGTTTTGTGCGATTTTATAAGGATTGCCGATGGAAATATCAAGAGATGGGACGAAGCTCCTGAACTTGAAAATACCGATTTGTTTGCAAAGGTTATGCAGGAAAATAATATTTTGCCGTCTATAGCGCACACAAGTGCAACCGCAGATACTGCGAACAGGGCATTTGATTTAGGAATAAAGCACATAACCCATTTTTACAGCGCGACTACAACCGGTCAGAAAATAGACGGAATAGTATATTCCGGTGTAAACGAGGCGGTATTTTTGCGTGACGATGTTACGATTGAGGTTATCGCCGACGGGAGACATATCCCGAAGGAGCATATGCTGCTTGCCTATAAGATAAAGGGTGCGGATAATATGGCATTGATTACAGATGCTATGCGCGCGGCAGGGACAGACTGCAAAACAAGTATGCTTGGCGCAAAAGTCGGCGGCGTTCCGGTTGTCATAAAGAACGGGGTTGCTCAGCTTCCGGATTTATCATCGTATGCAGGAAGCATAGGAACAATGGACAAGGCACTGCGTGTGGCTCACCTTGAATACGGAATACCACTGACCGATACCGTAAAGATGCTTTCGAAAACACCGGCAAGCATTATGAACCTTGATAAAAAGGGTGAATTAAAGGTCGGAAATGATGCAGACGTTGTAATAATGGATGATAAATTTGAAGTTGCGGAAGTGTATGTCTGCGGCAGAGAACTATATAAAAGATGATTATTTTGTATTAGCCAAAAAGGATGGTGGAGTATTATGAAGATTAAGCTGAACGAGTTAAAGAATTTTGCCGTAGCTACACTCGTGAAAACAGGTGTAAGCGAAGAAAATGCTAATACGGCTGCGGATGTGTTGATTACGACCGACACGTTCGGCGTTATGACTCACGGAACAAAGAATCTTAACGGATATATTCAAAAGATGAATGCGGGCGGGCTTGATGCAAAGGCAGAGCCGTCAATCGTTTGTGAAGGACCGGCTTTTGCAATAATGAACGGTAATAAAGCTTTGGGAATGGTTTCGGGATGCAAGGCAATGAACATGGCAGTTGAAAAGGCAAAGCAGTGTGGGATTGCGTATGTAGGAGTGAAAAACAGCTGTCACTTCGGTGCGGCGGGGTACTATGCAAACCTTGCCGCAAAAGAGGGAATGATAGGGCTTGCAATGAGTAACGCAGACCCTGTAATTGCTGTTCCGAACGGCTGCAAAAAAGCGATTGGAACAAACCCGTTTTCGTTTGCAGCGCCTCTCGGCAACGGAAAAAGTGTATTCTTGGATATCGCACTTAGTAATGTTGCCGCACTTAAGGTAATTATGGCACAGGAAAAAGGAATGGATATTCCGGACACATGGCTTGTCGATGAAGAGGGAGTTCCGACCCGTGATGCGTCAAAGTTCCCGTCGGCTGCAAGCCTTCAGCCGATGGCAGCACATAAGGGATACGGATTGGCTATTCTTGTTGAGCTTTTGGCATCGGTTATAAC
>JAQXZB010000112.1 GCA_029226975.1 Clostridiales bacterium
GGACCATATAGAGATTTTTTAAAAACATAATGAGAGAGCCGAAGGCTCTCTCATATATATGCTGGTATAGCTCAGTTGGTAGAGCAGCGCATTCGTAATGCGCAGGCCGCGGGTTCGAGTCCCATTACCAGCTCCAAAGGAATCGCGGTGCGGTTCCTTTTTTCGTGACCCAAAAGGCATATAAAAATCCCCCCGAAGCAATGCTTTAGGGGGATTGAATTTTATCTCTTTTCCTTAAGGCTTGTGCGGAATTCGCGGCTGCTTACCTTTAGCTGTGCGTCGGGGTTAGCGCGCTGAATGTATTGCAGTACGCGGGTTACCTCTCTTGGCGCGAATTTTGTTATCGGCATGAAATAGCACTCGCCGTCAACTGCGGATATATAGAAATATTCCATGGAATTGACGCTTCTGCGGTGCGTGATGTCCTTTGAGGTTTCATAGGGACGTATTGCCGCTGTGAAATTCTCGTTATCCTCGCCGGTGCGCTTTATAAAGTTCTTGTTTCCGATAATTACCGAAGAAATGTCCTCTATTGGAATTTCTATCAGCCGAGTGGACGCGGGAATAAATTCCGAAAGAATTTTTATTCGGCTGTCCGCCTTAAAGGGCAGAAAACCGTTTGACCAGGTTTTCATGTATACGTTTTTTTTGTCCGCCGCAAGATACGTTGAAAATACCGCGTTTACCCGTATCACCACATAAGTAATACAGAGTATTGCCGCAATAATCCATGCGACCGCAAACAGTACCTTGCCGACTATAAGACTGTATATAAGCATTATGATGGATAAAAGCCCCAATGCCGAGAACAGAAACGCCGTAATCTTGGCGCTTCGCCTGACGCTGCCCTTTGTATACGCCTTTGCCGCATATGCCATATCAAATCCTCCTTAGTAAACCCTTCTCGCTCCGCAGAACTCGCCTGCATAGTATGACTCGTTAAGGGAGCTTATTTTTACAACATCTCCCGTATGCGGTGCGTGAATAAACTGATTATCGCCTATGTAAATGCCGACATGATGAACATATCCGCTGCTGTCTTTAAAGAATACCAAATCGCCGGGCATAAGGTTTTCTTTTGAAACCTCAACGCCGTTTGTAATCTGCTCGTGGGTTACGCGGTCAACCTTAATTCCGTTTTTGGCGCATACATACTGTACAAGACCGCTGCAGTCAAATCCGGAGGGGGTTGTGCCGCCCCATACATAGGGAACTCCGAGATAGCGCATTGCCTCGTTTACGATTGCTATTCCCGTTGAGGAAACCACACCTCTTACGTTCGGGTCGCCGGTTACATATTCAATCTCGTCCCTGTATTTTGCCAGCTCGCGGTAAGCCTTTGTGGACTTAACCTGCTTTTGGATAATCTTCTTCTTTTTAACCTTTTCGCCGTTTTCCTCTACCTCGACTATTTCCTCGTCATAGAAGTAAAGCACTCCGAGAGCCTCGTCCTCATAAACGAAATAATATTTATCGTCCTTGTCGAGAATTATCTCGTTTACAACCGGCTTTGGCATGGTAACGGTAACTCTTATCATATCCTGCGCCTTTTCAAGCAGCGTTCCGCGGCTTAGGGCAGTGACATATATATAGTATGTTCCCGGGTCGATACCCTGAATAAGCGCTGTATTGTCGTTTTCTATAACGGTGTTTACCACAAGCTCGCCGTCAGAGTTGTATACGTCAACCGAGAAATCGTGATACACACTGCTTTGCCACTGCAAGGGTATGTAATCCGTATCAATGTACACGCAGTCCTCGTCCTTGACCTCGTAGCCCTCCTTTAAAAACTCGGGTGCGTCCTCGGGTACGGGGGTGGGATCGGGAGTCGGCTGCGGTGACTCTTGGGGAGTATCCGAGCTTTGCGGCTCCTCGGTGATATTGGCAGGGTCTATAATAATGCCAACGGTTTCGGGCTTTTCCACATTGCTTACCGGTCCGATAATATCAACCGCGTCCTCGCCGGCGTCACCGTAGGTTATGAGGGTTTCGCTGTCCTCTCCTACGCTTGCGCCGTTTTCGTCAATGGCGCTTAAAGAGATTTTGTAATCCGCGCCCTTTGTGAGTGCGTCTGCGGGGATTACAAGCTGTGTATCATCGGTGGTTATGTAGCTGTTTATGAGGTAGTCCTCGTTCTCAACATCAAAAACCTTAAGATAATATCTGTTTGAAACCGATTGGGCAAGCTTAAGCACAATATCGCCGCCCTCATCATAGAAGCTTTCAAGGTTTTCAATCTCCGGAGCGGTTACCTCCGCAGGCTCCTTTGAAGCTTCGGGTGCTTCCTCGGCAAAGGCTTCCTCTGCAAAAGGCGAGTATGTGTCGGAGCTGTCATAAACGGGACTGTCCTCAAAGCCCGAAGCATATGTAATCTCGCGCTTAACCTTTTCGCCCTTATCAACGAGAAGTGCGGCGTAGGTGTTCTTATCCGTATTGCTTACGGGGGTGCTTATACCGATGGCTGTGTCGCGCTTGGGGCTTTCGCTCAAAAGCTCACTGCCGCTTTCTATAAGCTGGCGGTAAACCGAAAAAATATCGTAGCCCTTAACCGTAACAGAACCGTCTGCTTCAACTCCGCCCATAAAGCCTATGGCGTCCATCCAGGCGGTATTTGAAGCGTCCTCGCTTAAAACATACGCGCCATAGCCCTGCTTTGCGCGGTATGCATTTATCATGTCCAGAAGCTCCAGGTTTTTATTCTGTGAAATTTCGGCATCATCGCTTTGGGAAATTGAGCTGGGCGCATACATTATGCTGTCAACCTTGCCCTCGGCGTCTTTGTACATACGAAAATCATTGTTGTCCTTGTATTTTTCAAGGGCAGAAGAATCGCCGCCGCTTGTTATGCCGTCAAATTCAAAATCGTCCGCGTTGGTGTATACGGCGCAAATTCTTCCGCCCTGAACGCCGACCATGCAGAATTTTGTGTAATCGGTATTATACACATACCAGTCCCAGCCGTATTCGCTTTTATCTATTCGGTTGGGCGCGCCCCATACGTCCGTAACCGTATTGATATTGGCTCCGACCGAAACATCGGTGCTGTTTACATTTACATTAACGTTTTGTATAAACGAATTGTATATCAAATCAATCAGAATTTTACAGCTGTCCCAGTTAAGAGGCTTGTTGGGCTCGGTTTCCATATTGCCCTCGATAATGTTTTGCTTAACAAAGAATGCAAAGCCTATTCTGTTTTCTTCATCCAATAATGCGTTGTCATAACAGGTATTTAATATACTGTCAGCTTCTTCTTCGGAAATGGCATAGCTGCTGTCATAGTTAAGTATTGCCTTATAGAGTATGGTCATTACATCCTGCTTCCTTACCTCGCTTTGAGAGGCAAGATCCTCGGAATTGTCAAGATTAACATATCCTAAGGCAACAGATTTGAGCAGGGTTTCGCTAAGACCTGTTTCGGAAAGCTCGCTCGGAACAACCACCTCGGTATTTTGCATTTTTTCATACAAAGACACCGCCTGGTCAAGAACGTCGCGTCCCGAAAGGCAGACCGAATCCGCATATACATCATTAACCTTTGCGGCTCCGGAAGCCAGAAGTGCAATTACAATCAGAGCCCGCAGCTTAGGCATAACCTTTCTTACTACCAAATTTATCCGTCCTTTCTGAAAAAAGATAATAAATCCTATTTCGATATACGATAATATTCTATCATATAAATTCTAAATTGTCTATAGCTTATTTGTGAATTTTTTGTAACATTTAAGAAGTAATTTTGTGCGGAAGAGGAAAAAGCGGCGGAATTTGCGGGTTTTGTATTGACAGCGGGTGAAAAATAATATATTATAAGTACATAATGTTATGTATACCGGAGGAATTAAGATGTTTGACAAGCTTGAGTCACTTGAGGAAAGATATGCGTTTGTTTCGGAAAAGATAAGCGACCCGGAGGTTATAGCCGACCATGTGGAATGGAGCAAATACTGCAAGGAACATTCCGATCTTACGCCCATAGTGAATAAATACAAGGAATACAAAACCGCAAAGCAGACCATAGCGGACGATAAGGAAATGCTTGAAGCAGGTCAGGACAAGGAATTTGAGGAAATGATAAGGGAGGAGCTGTCTTTGGCACAGCAGACCATGGAGCAGTGCGCCAAGGAGCTTAAGGTTCTGCTTCTGCCCAAGGACCCCAACGATGACAAGAACGTAATAGTTGAGATAAGAGGCGGCACAGGCGGCGATGAAGCGGCGCTTTTTGCGGCGGATTTGATGCGTATGTATTCCATGTACGCCGAAAGCAAGCGGTGGAAGATTGATATTTTAAGCTCAAACCCCACAGACATCGGCGGCTATAAGGAGGTGTGCTTCTCGATAGAGGGACAGGGCGCATATTCAAGGCTCAAGTTCGAGAGCGGAGTTCACCGGGTACAGCGCGTTCCCGAAACCGAATCCGGCGGAAGAATACATACCTCCGCGGTAACTGTGGCGGTATTGCCGGAGGTCGAGGACGTGGAGGTGGAAATCAATCCCAATGATTTGCGTATCGATGTTTTCCGCGCCGGCGGCCCCGGCGGTCAGTGCGTAAACACCACCGATTCGGCTGTAAGAATAACCCATATACCTACGGGTATCGTGGTTTCATGCCAGGACGAGAAATCACAGCACAAGAACAAGGACAAGGCAATGAAGATTTTAAGGTCGAGAATATATGATGTCATGGAGGAGCAGAGAAACAAGGAAATTGCGGATGAGAGAAAATCCCAGGTAGGCTCCGGTGACCGCAGCGAGAGAATAAGGACGTATAATTTCCCCCAGGGCAGAGTGACGGATCACAGAATAAATCTTACATTATATAAATTGGAGCAGATATTGGACGGAGCGATGGACGAAGTAATAGACGCTCTGATAACCGCGGATCAGGCGGCAAAGCTTGCGGGAGAGGAATAAAGCGCTTTTGAAAAAAATTAAAAAAAATAAATATTTTAAGGTTAATTTAAGGAAGCTGGGGTAATATATAGCCATAGCAACGATGAGGTTGCTCTTTAAAAGCCCCCAAGTCTTTCGCGGTCTGCCGCGAAAGCGTTCAAAAACCCTATTTCATACAAACAAAAAACAGACAGCGATGTCTGTTTTTTGTGTACCATCAGATTTTTGTAAGCTTTTTTAGGGTGCGCTCCACCAGCTTAATGCTTTCGCGGGAGCTTTGGGGCGTTACTATGCCCGGCGCAGTGCCGTTTTTAACACAGTCCGCAAAATACGCAATTTCTCTGCCGTAACCGTCTGCATCGGAGATGTTTATATCCGTTTTGCCGATGGTGTCGGCGCTTGTAAAATCAACTCTTTCGCCGCAGTCTGAAAGCACATTGTCGGAAAAATCAAGACTTCCGTTTTCAAAAACCGCCCTAAAGCCTGCCGAGAAAGGAATATCCGCCTTGTACCATGCGCCCTGCACAGATACGCACAAGTTATCGTATATGTAATTTACAACGGCGTAATTGGTCAGATCCTTAAAATCATAATACACTCCCGAAATATCCGCAGGACTTCCCAGCACCGACTGAACAAAGTCAATGTCATGTATCATCAAATCCATTAAAACATGACCGCTCTTTTCCTTGTCAAGCATCCAGTTTTCAAAGCTCCACAGGGGTATTGAGCTAAGACGCTTCATGTCAAGGTGCAGCAGTCTGCCGTATTTTTTGCTCTCGATTGTGTTCTTTAAATAAATATACGCATTCATAAAGCGCACAACATGGGCAACCATGAAAAGCCTGTCGGATTTTTTCGCCGCATTTTCTATTTCCTCCGCGTCCGCGTCATTTAGCGCCATGGGCTTTTCGCAAAGCACGTTGACACCGGCATTAAGTGCCTTTATAACCTGCTCCTTGTGCAGGTATGACGGGGTGCAGATGTCGATTATATCCGGCTTTTCCTTTGCCAGAAGCTCGTCAAAATCCGTGTATCTGTGCAAATCACAGCCCTCGGTCTTTTGTGAAAGCACATCGGCTCTTACATCGCAGACCGCTGTTAAATCAATATTTTCCATGTCTTTGTATATGCCGAAATGGCAGCTTCCCATTCCGCCGATACCTATTAAAGCTGTTTTAAGCTTCATAAAATCATCTCCCTTTTAAATAAGTGCTTCAAGATAAGCTTTTGCTTCCTTTATGTCCTTAATCTGTTCCTCGCCGGATATTTCCCGCTCTATGGTTATTGCGCCGTTGTATCCGACGGATTTTAGCTTTTCGATAAATGCGGGGTAGTTTACCTTTCCCTCTCCGAGCCTTGTTTCATTGCCGAGATTATGCCCGTCGGTGGGGTATACGCCGTCCTTACCATGAACACCTCTTACATATTCGCCGAATACCTCCAAGGCGTCTATGGGGTTTGCCTTGCCGTACATGATAAGGTTTGCCGGGTCAAGGTTAATTCCCAAATTGCCGGTGTCGGCGTCCTCGATTATTCTTTTTAAGGTTACGGGCGTTTCCTGACCTGTTTCAAAAAGAAAATACTGTCCGTTTTGCTTCATATGTTCGGCTATGTCCTTTACGGCGCACAAAACCTCGAAATACTCCGAGGATGAGGGCACCTCCGGCAAAAAGCCCGCGTGGGTAACAATATCCTCCACACCCAGAAGCTTTGCAAAATCCGAGCCGCGCTTTAATTCCCTCACCCGTATTTCGCGGTATGCGGGCGGCACAATTCCCAAGGTGACGGGACCTGAATAAAAATCGTAAACCGCCGGTCCGCTCCAGCCGCACCAAAAGGCGGTGATTGTAATGCCGAAGCGTTCGGTAAGGGCGTTTACCTTTTTTGCCGTTTCATCGCTCATAATATCCGGCTGCCAGCAGCTTAACTGACAGGTCTTAAAGCCAAGCGACGCAATTTGTTCAAAATCCGACTCAACCTTGTCGGTAAGGGGTATAATTACTCCCAGTTCCATAAAAATTCCTCCTTGTTATTGACTTTGTGTTGACTTTAGTATAAAATAAAATCAAGAAAATATCTATAATACTTTTGCGATGATATAGCACAAATTTGAGGTAATGATATGAACGATATGGAATTATACGAAAAAATTCCCGAGGAGGAATTTCCCATAAGGCTCTTAAGAAACCCAAGCAGTGATTTTCGCTTTGCTCCCCATTGGCATGAGCATACGGAGATACATTTTATTTTTGAGGGTACTGCGCGGATAAAATGCGCGGATAAGCTTGCGGTGCTTAACAGACGCGATTGCTTTATTGTAAACGGAAACGAGCTTCATGAGGGCGTGGAGGGAAATTGCAATTACGGGTGCATAATCCTGCCGCCGTCCTTTTTTGAGAAAAATCATGTGATTTTTAAAAATATCATAAGGGACGAAACGGTGTCGGAGCTTATGGTGAGCATATTTTCCGAATTTGAAAACGCGGACGAAGCGGGGCTTTTGGCAATAAAGGGCTATACCTATCTGCTTGTGTCCCATCTGATCAGATGCCACAGCGAAAAGCGGTTTAACGAAAGCAATTACCGGCGGTATTTTGAAAAGCTTGACCGAATAAACAGCGCGGTAAAATACATAAGCGAAAACTATGCCGATAATATTACCACCGCCGAGCTGGCAGGTATGGTACACATGAGCGAGGGGCATTTCTGCCATGTATTTAAAGAGGTTATGGGAAGTACGGCAAAGGAATACTTAAATTCCATACGCATAAAGAAAGCAAAGGGACTGCTTGAAGAAACCGCCATGACCGTTACGGAGGCGGCGTACTGCTGCGGATTTTCGGACGCGAATTATTTTGCCAGGATATTTAAAAAGTATGAGGGTACAACGCCCAAGGCCGTAAGAGGAAAATAGCACAAATTTGAGAGGATAAAGCACATTATTGATGAATATGCGCCGCCGCCTTGACAAGACCATGGAGCTGTGATAGATTCAAACCAAACGGTATTGGTGAAAGGAGCTTATAATTATAAAATGAAGACTTATAAAACAGCGCTCATAGGCTGCGGACAAATGGGCGCGGTGCATATGGAGCATATATATTATAAGGAAAATATTGAGATAAGCTGTGTGTGCGACACAAACCCAAAACGGGCGGCGGAATTTATGCGCAGATACGGAGCGCGGCGCATTGAAACAGACCCGAAAAAATGCATAGAGGACGCGGATATTGTAATAATCGCCACTTATCCCTCATCGCATCTTTCGTTGCTTCGGCTGTGCCTTAATGAGGGTAAGCATGTTATATGCGAAAAGCCGATTGCCCAAAACCGAGAGGACGGGGAGGAGTTTGTGGAGCTTGTAAAGGCACACCCGGAATGTAAGGTGCTTGTGGGATATATTTTAAGACATAATCATACATATAAAAAGGCGGCGCAGATGATACGGTCGGGGGCTATAGGCAAGCCGGTAATTATGCGCATGGCTCAAAATCATCATACCATGGACTGGGCAAGGTATCTTAGGCTTATAAAGGAAAGCTCGCCGGTCATAGACTGCGGTGTGCATTATATGGATGTAATGCAGTGGTTTACCGGCGAAAGGATTGAGGAAGTATCCGCAATAGGTGCGCGCACCGAGGCAGATGTGCCGCCGGGGAGATATAATTACGGTCTTGTAACGGTAAAAATGAGCGGCGGCTCAATCGGATACTACGAGGCGGGCTGGTCGAACACGATGTCCTCTGAAAATTTAAAGGAATTTATAGGTCCCAAGGGACGTATAAGGATTACTTATCAAAAGGACAGAGTCCAAAACAGCGAGGAGGGGGATTTGATAGAATATTACAAATACCCCGAAAAGGAATACATAAGCATAAACGTAAACTGTGACCGCAAGCCGGCGGGGGAACAGCTTGATTATCTGATTGAAATGATAGAGCATGATATTCCCGCCGTACCCCAAATGGACGAGGTGGCGCAAAGCTTCAAAGCTGTGCTTGACGCGGACGAGTGCATAAGAAGAATACCCGTGTGCAAATGATTGACATTGCACATAAAATATGCTATAATGAATATACTGATACAGAAGGGGGTTGTTTTATGGCTACAACAAATATTACAATTCGTATGGATAAGGAGTTGAAAGACCGGGCAGATGATTTGTTTGCCGCTTTGGGGCTTAATATGTCTACTGCAATAGGTGTTTTTTGCAGGCAGGCTGTAAGGCTCGGCAAAATTCCTTTTGAGCTTGCGGTGGATGTGCCCAATGCTGAAACTCTTGCCGCAATTGATGATGTGAACAACAACCGAAACATGAGCAAGGCTTATGATGACATGGATGAACTAATGAGGGACTTGAATGCTTAAGGTCAGATATTCTTCAAGATTTAAAAAGGATTTTAAAGCAATCATAAAGCGCGGATATAACATTTCGTTATTTGAGGAGGTTATTATTCTTTTAAGGGAAGAAAAAGAACTGCCTGAAAAATATAATGACCATGCGCTGAAAGGGGATTATATCGGGCACCGCGAATGTCATATTACTCCGGACTGGCTCTTGATATATAAAAAAGAGAATGATATGATTACTTTATCCTTAACCCGAACGTGCAGCCACAGTGATTTGTTTTAAGCGTTTCACTTGTGATAGCTTTCGTTGGCGTTTATTTTAAATGCGCGGTAAATTTGCTCGCAAAGCACCACCCGCATAAGCTGGTGGGGGAGCGTCATTTTTCCGAAGCTGAGCCTAAGGTCGGCGCGGGACTTGACTTTGTCCGACAGACCCAGGGAGCCGCCTATTATAAATACAAGGCTGCTTGCGCGCATTTGTATATCCAAAAGCCTGGCGGCAAGCTCCTCGGAGGAAAGCTCGCTGCCCTCTATGCAAAGAGCGGTGACGTATGCGCCGCTTTTGATTTTTGAGAGGATTTTTTCGCCCTCCCGCTCCTTTATCTGCTCGCACTCCTTTTTGGAGGCATTGTCGGGGATTTTTTCGTCCGGCACCTCGATTATCTCAAAGGAGGTAAAGCGCGAAAGACGCTTTGCGTATTCCGCAATTGCCGCGGTGAAATATTTTTCCTTGATTTTTCCTACGCCTATTATTGTTATTTTCATAATATCAGCTCTTTTCTATATACCGCCGAAGCGCGTTATTTTAAACCTGTCCGCAACGGTTAAGGTTACGTCCTCGCCGATTTTTGCGCCCGCGTCATTTAGGGCGTTAAAGGTTTCTAAGAGGGCTATTTCGGGACGGTTGTTTTCGCGGCTTAAGTGCCCCAGCATTATGTGCTTTGTCCCGCTTTTGGCAAGGGCCACCGCGGTTTTTGCCGCCGCTTCGTTGGAAAGATGCCCAAGCTCGCTTAAAATCCTGCGCTTTAGGGGATAGGGATAGGGACCGAATTTGAGCATTTCCACATCGTGATTGGACTCTAAAATAAGCCCGTCACTGCCGGTTATGCAGTCCATGACCTCATCGCTTAAAAAGCCCATATCCGTTGCTACGGAATATTTCTCGTTACCCGTATAAAAGCTGTAGCCTACGGGGTCTGCCGCGTCATGGGGCAGGGAAAAGGCGCGTATTCCTATTGTATTTATAAAAAAATCCTTAAATGGCTCTATCGGCATTTTAAGACTGTCGTCAATTTCTCCCACCGACATATTCATATGTGTAAGAGCTGTTGCGTATACCGGGATTTTGTATTTCCTGGCAATTACGCCTATGCCCTTTACATGGTCGCTGTGCTCATGAGTGACAAGCACAGCGTCAATGTCCCCAACGGGTATGTGCAGCGATGCAAGAGCCTCGCAAAGCCGCTTTCCGCTTAAACCGCAGTCTATTAAAAGCCGCGTTTTTCCGTCCGAGATATATGTACAGTTCCCGGAGGAGCCGCTTATAATCGAAAAAAATTCTGTCATATTAAATCCTTGAAAAAGAGCCGCCGCGCGGGATAAATTCCCGGCGCAAACAGCTCCGTATTATCAATATATGTCCTCTACAACCTGTATACGCTCTATCTGACCGCCTAAGCTTACAAATTTTTCCTCAAAATTTTCATAGCCTCGGTCTATATGGTAAATATCCGTAATCTCGGTTGTGCCCTCAGCCATAAGCCCGGCTATTATCATTGCCGCGCCGGCTCTTAAATCCGTTGCGCGAACGTGCGAGCCTACAAGCTTTTCCACGCCGTCAATTATCGCAATCTTGCCCTCGACGCGGATATTTGCGCCCATGCGCTTTAACTCGTTCGTATAGCGGAAGCGGTTGTCCCAAACACCCTCGCGGGCGGTTGAAGTACCCTCAATGGTGGTTAAGAAGGTCACCAGCTGGGGCTGCATATCGGTGGGGAAGCCGGGATAGGGCAGAGCGACAAAGTTTATGCGTCTGAATTTCTTGCCCTCCTCAACCCATACTCTTATGCTGTCCTCGCCGTTTTCCACACTGGCGCCCGCTTCTGTGAGCTTTGCCGAAATTATGTCCAAATGGCGGGGGATAACGTTTCTTAAGGTAACGTCCCCTCTCGTGGCGGCGGCGGCAATCATAAAGGTTCCCGCTTCAATCTGGTCGGGAATAATCGCATAGCTTCCGCCGTGAAGCTCTCTTACGCCCCTTATTCTTATGGTATCCGTACCCGCGCCGCGTATGTTTGCGCCCAAAGCGTTTAAGAAGTTTGCCAAATCCACTATATGTGGCTCTCTTGCGGCGTTTTCTATAATCGTCTGACCCTCGGCAAGAGTTGCCGCAAGTATTGCGTTTATGGTAGCTCCCACTGTTACGACATCAAAAAATATGCTGCCGCCCTTAAGCTCCTTTGCTTCGCCGTTAATCATGCCCCGCTTAAAGTCAATCTCAGCGCCCAAAGCCTCAAAGCTTTTAATGTGCTGGTCAATGGGTCTTGTGCCGAAATCGCAGCCGCCCGGCGGGTCTACGCTGAATTTATGAAATCTGCCCAAAAGCGCACCCATAAGATAGCTTGAGCCGCGCATACGCCTTGTCAGGTCGCCTGTGGGCTCATGGGAGCTTACATCGGAGCAGTCTATAATAACGGTATTTGAATTTATCTGTTCAATTTTGGCTCCCAGATTGTCAAGAATTTTAAGAAAAAGCCTGACGTCCTTTATATCCGGGAGATTTTCTATACGGCAGCTGCCCTTAACCAGCAGGCAGGCAGGCAGTATAGCAACCGCGGCATTTTTTGCACCGCTTATAACAACCTCACCCTTGAGCTTGTTGCCTCCTCTTATCAAGAGTTTCTCCAAAATGATACACCCTCTCTGTTTTTTCTCGTACATCCGTTTTCCTCTATTATATCAGAAAGCCGCTAAAAAAGCAAAGTAAAAACATAAATATAGATAAAATTTAATATAATTGTAATGTTACGGATGCGTTAAACCCTGTTGCCACAGAAAAAAACAGCCTGCCATGCCGCAAGCTGCTTATATTCTATTTGCCTTAAAATCAAACAGCACGCTGAACCTTTCCTGAACGAAGGCAACGAGTACATACGTTAACCGATTTCACCGAACCGTTAACTATGGCTCTTACCTTTTTTACATTCGGCTTCCAGGCTCTGTTGGATCTTCTGTGTGAGTGGGAAACCTTTATACCGAAGGTTACGCCCTTGCCGCAGATATCGCATTTTGCCATTGTGAATACACCTCCTTGAATTGTCTTGTAAAACATCGCTATCTATTGTACCACAACCAAAACGATTTTGCAAGACTTTTATTGCTTTTTTGGTGATTTTTCTGAAAATTTTAAAAAAATCATATATTTTAACGTAATACCGTTGTATTTTATGGTTAAAAATATCAACAGAAGTTTTTAAATATGAATATTTAGTCCTTGAAAAAATCCGCCGAATAAGGTATAATATATATAATAGTGTTTTTTGTAAAAAACCCGAAAGGAGATAATTGTTACCAAGATGCCAGAGAATACAACATTTACCATACCTCTTACGAAGGTTATTGAAGAATTTGAGCTTGAAAAGCTCTATGAGCCGGAGGATATAGATACAATTGCAATCGTAAGCTCCGACATTAACCGTCCCGGTCTGCAGATGGTCGGCTTTTTTGAAAACTTTGACAAAAGCAGAATACAAATCATGGGCAGATCGGAGTTCCGCTATCTTGACCAGTTCAGAGTTGACGAGCGGGAAAAGATAATAGACCGCTTTTTCCAGGAGAAATTCCCCGCGCTCATCATAACCCGCGGTCAGCAGATTTTCCCGGAAATGGTGGAGCTTGCGGAAAAATATAATATTACGCTGTTAAGAACCGAGGAGGATTCCTCGTCATTTATGAGCGCGTTTTTCGAGTACGTCAACATTCAGGTTGCGCCCCGCCGCACACGCCATGGCGTTTTGGTGGAGGTTTACGGCGAGGGAATACTGATTTTGGGCGAAAGCGGCGTCGGAAAAAGCGAGGCTGCCATTGAGCTTGTAAAGAGAGGACACAGAATTATTGCCGATGACGCGGTGGAAATCAAAAAGCTTTCAAGCACCAGGCTTGTAGGCTCATCACCTGCAATTATACGGCATTTTGTGGAGCTTCGCGGTATAGGAATTATTGACGTTAAGGAAATATTCGGTATAGGCGCCATAAAGGATTCGGGCAATATCGATATGATTATACATCTTGAGCCTTGGGAGGAGGGCAGGCAGTACGACCGCCTGGGCATGATTGACGAGTTTACAAATATTATGGGCGTTAATGTGCCGTCCTTGACCATTCCCGTAAAGTTAGGAAGAAATCTTGCGGTTATCATCGAGGTTGCGGCGATGAACAACAGACAAAAGCAAATGGGCTACAATGCCGCGGTGGAGCTTAACAAGCGGCTTATGCGGCAAATGGAAGAGCAGTTAAATCTTTAATATGGAAGTGAAATTGTTTTGAAAATATTATTAGACACACATACACATACCATTGCAAGCACCCATGCCTACAGTACGGTGCAGGAAATGGCGGCGCAGGCGCGCGCGGCAGGACTTGAAGCGATTGCAATAACGGATCACGCGCCCTGTCTTCCGGACGCTCCCCACGAGTGGCATTTTCATAATCTTCAGAATATACCCAGAATTATTGACGGAGTGAAGATACTCTACGGCATAGAAGCCAATATTCTGGATTTGGAGGGGAATATCGACCCCATATGCGAGGAAATTTATAAAAAGCTCGATATTATAAATGCAAGCATACACGCACCATGCTACAGTGGTGCGGACGCAAAGGACCATACGAGTGCGTATTTGGGAGTTGTGAACAATCCGCTTGTGGACATTATCTGCCACAGCGGAAGCGAGCGTTTTACATACGATTATGAAAAAATTATACTTCTTGCAAAGAAAAATCACAAGCTTATGGAAATAAACAACCATTCCTTTTTCGTGCGGCGGGGCAGTATTTCAAACTGCAAAAAAATTGCAGAGCTTTGCAAAAAGCATGAAGTGGGAATAGTGGTGTCCTCGGACGCACATATAAGCTTTGATTTGGGACATTATGAAAGAGCCTTTGAAATGCTTCGGGAAATTTCTTTCCCCGAAAAGCTTATAATGAACCGTTCTTTAAAAAGCTTTGAGGAGTATATGAGTGAGAAGAAGCGGCTGTTTTCATGGAGAATTGGAGAGTAATGCGAAAAATAAGCTGCGCATCTCACCTTCTTTCGGGACTCGGAGTATACACATACGCCGTCGTCCCTCAAGAAGGCAATTTGCATTCACCGCCAAGAAGGGCGGACGCACGCAGTGCGGCTTTTGCGAAGCAAAAGTGATGACAGGCTTCTTTTCCGCATTATGATTTGTGCCGCCGCAGGGCGGAGGAATGGAGAGTTAATGTATGATAAATAAACAGGAGCTGTTAAAAATATCCGAAAATGTGTTATTCGATGAGCCTATGAGTGCGCATACGTCGTTTCGCATAGGCGGTCCGGCGCAGGCGTTTTTAAGCGCGTCCTCAAAGGAGGAAATAATAGGGGCTATCGAGTATTGCCGGGAAAATTCCGTTGGGTATATGATAATGGGCAACGGCTCAAATATGCTGGTTTCCGACAAGGGCATAAGGGGTCTTGTGATACAGGTCGGAAAAAATATGTCAAAATGCGAAATACGGGGCGAGAGAGTGTATGCCGAGGCGGGCGTTTTGATGTCTGCCCTTGCTTCTGCCGCCCTAAAGGCAGAGCTTAGCGGCTTTGAAGCCCTTTCGGGTATTCCGGGAACGGTGGGCGGCGGTATTTACATGAATGCCGGAGCCTACGGCAGTGAGATGAAGCAGGTTATAGAAACGGTAACATATTTAAACGAAGCGGGGGATATAATAACCTCGCCCGCCGACAAGCTGGATTTCGGATACCGGCACAGTATTTTTGAAGAGGGCGGATATGTTATACTTTCCTGCGTCATAGCCCTTAAAAAGGGAAAAGGCAGGGAGATAGCCGCGCAGATGAAGGAATACAACCGCCGCCGCAGCGAAAAACAGCCTCTTTCCATGCCATCGGCAGGCAGCACCTTTAAGCGTCCCGAGGGGTATTTTGCCGGGAAGCTTATACAGGATTGCGGGCTTATGGGCTTTTCTGTAGGCGGTGCGCAGGTAAGCGAAAAACACGCGGGCTTTGTGGTAAACCGCGGCGGTGCAACCGCCCTGGATGTGCTGACGCTCATAGAGCATATACAAAAGACGGTTTACGAAAAATTCGGAGTAAGGCTGGAACCGGAGGTTCGCCTTATAGGAGAAAAATAAAAGTAATTGGAGGGGTCACAATGCAGTTTACGATAGTGACGGGAATGTCCGGCTCGGGCAAGACAAGAGTTATAAGAAATTTAGAGGATATGGGATATTTCTGTGTGGATAATATGCCTCCCGTACTTATACCCAAGCTTTCGGAAATGCTCTCGTCCATGAACGGCAAGTTCAATAATGTGGCGATAGTCGTGGATATACGCGTAGGGGACATGATAAACGAGCTTATAGAGCAGGTTAATATTTTAAGGCATAATTACGCGGTAAAAATGATATTTCTCGACGCGGACAACGAAACTATTGTAAGACGCTACAAGGAAACAAGACGTTCGCACCCGATAGACAATCCCAACGGGCTTCTTGCCGCCATAGAGCAGGAGAGAATTACCCTTTCGGGACTGATGACCGAGGCGGATTATGTTATAGACACCTCGAATTTTACAAATGCGGAGCTTTTGGGCGAGCTTAAGGAGATATGCCAGGAGGACAAGTCCGCAAGCATTGAAATAAATGTTATGGCGTTCGGGTTTAAATACGGCATACCCTTAGACGCGGATTTGGTATTCGATGTGAGATGCTTCCCAAATCCCTTTTATATAGACGAATTAAAGCACAAAACCGGAAACGACCGGGAGGTGCAGGACTATGTAATGAGCTTTTCCCAGGCTGTGGAGTTTATGGACAAGCTCAACGACATGATGGATTTTATGATACCTTTATATATTGAGGAGGGCAAAATATCACTGACCGTAGCAATAGGCTGCACAGGCGGCAAGCACAGAAGCGTTACCATGGCAAACAAGCTTGCCGAGCATCTTAAGGAAGAGGGCTATGAGGTGAACACAAGCTGCAGAGATATGGGGCGTGAATGATGGATGTAGGAAATATAGTAACAATCGGCGGCGGTACGGGGCTTTCTACTATGCTTCGGGGACTGAAGCTGCATACAAGCAAGGTTACGGCAGTGGTAACGGTTGCCGATGACGGCGGCTCTTCGGGAATTTTGAGAAAGTCTTATAATATGCCGCCGCCGGGTGATGTGAGAAACTGCGTGAGTGCGCTTACCGATATGACAAAGGAATTTCGGGAGCTTTTGAATTACCGCTTTAAGGACGGTTCCTTTAAGGGACACAGCGTCGGGAACATAATGCTTGCCGCCATAAACGAAACCTCGTCAAGCTTTGAGGAGGCGGTGCGCCGCTATTGCAGGATAGTCGGAGTTTCGGGAGCGGTGCTTCCGGTAACGAGCGAAAGTCTGACACTTCATGCAAGATTAAAAAGCGGCAAAACCGTAGACGGCGAGAGCAATATAAGCATATACCGTCCCAATGACGGTATCGATGAGGTCTTTGCAACACCGAAGGCTTCGGCATCGGGAGCGGTTGTGGACAGTATTTTGGGCGCGGACGTTATAATAATGGGTCCGGGCAGCCTGTATACAAGTATTATACCGAATTTTCTGGTTGACGGAGTGGTTGACGCCATAAAGGAAAGCAAGGCGCTTAAAATTTATGTATGCAATATCATGACGCAGCCCGGCGAAACTGATGGTTATGACGCGCATGACCATCTTGCCGCACTGGAGAAATATACATATAAGGGAGTGGCGGACGCAGTTATTGCCAATGACGCCGAAATCCCCAAAAGCCTTCTTGACAAGTATTTTGAGGAGGAGGCGCACCCGGTACTTATAGACGAGGGGAAAATGGACGGAAGCACCCGTTGGATAATGGGAAGCTTCTATATAATGCAGGACGGTCAGATACGTCATAATTTCAGCCGTCTTGCCACAACGATAATAAGAACTGCGAGAAATATGCGGAAAGGAACATGAAAAAGTGTCTTTCTCATCTGAAATAAAGGCAAGGCTGTGCGGCGCGGAATTTGTATGCTCTGACTGCGCCGCATCGGAGTTTTGCGCGCTTATCGGCTTTGCGGGGCATGAGGAAAGCGGAGCCATGGGCTTTAATACGGAAAATGAAGCGGTTGCGCGCCGCGCCGGAGATAATGCAAAAAGTCTGACGGGACAGGAAGTTAAAATTAAAAAGAATACGAAGAATTATCATATCGAGCTTTTTAAATTGCCCCAAAAACAAAAGCCGAAGCACAAATGCTGCCGCAAGGCATATGTCAGGGGCGCGTTTTTGGGCGGCGGGTCTGTCAATTCTCCGGAAAAGGACTGTCATTTGGAATTTGCCACAAAGCATGAGGACAGTGCAAGGGAGCTTGCCGCGATTTTGGAGCATGACGGCTTTTTGCCCAAGCTTACAAGCCGCAAGGGCTATACCATAGTATATTTTAAAGACCGCGATTCCATCGCCGACCTTTTAGGTTATATGGGTGAGGGCGCGGGCGGACTTATGATGTTTGAAAAGCAGATTGAAAAGCAGGTGCGAAACGATATAAACCGGCTTGTAAACTGCGAAAATGCCAATACAAACAAGCTTGCCAAAGCCGCGTCAAGACAGATATACGCGGTGGAGAAAATACAAAAGGCAAATAGATGGAGCGAATTGCCGGAGGTTTTGCAGGAAATTGGCAATCTTAGGTGCAAATATCCCGAGGACAGCTTAAAGGAATTGGGGGAGAAGCTTTCCCCGCCCATAGGCAAGTCGGGGGTAAACCACAGACTAAACAGAATTATTGAATTTGCAAAGGATTTATAAGGAGGGACATATATGGCTTTCTGCCACCTGCACACACATACCGAATACAGTCTGCTGGACGGGGAATCGTCCGTAAAAAAGCTTGTGGCGAGAATTAAGGAGCTGGGAATGACCTCCTGCGCCATAACGGATCACGGCGTAATGTACGGCGTGGCGGATTTCGACAGGGAATGCCGCGCAAACGGTATTCACCCGGTCATAGGCTGCGAAGTGTATATGGCGCCGAGAACGCGCTTTGACAAGGTGCATGACATAGACAACAAAACAAGCCATCTCATTTTGCTTGCCAAAAACAACACAGGCTATAAAAATTTGATAGCCCTGGTAAGTGCAGGGCATATCGAGGGCTTTTACTACAAGCCCAGAATTGATTTTGATTTGCTCAAAGAGCACAGCGAGGGAATAATCGCGCTTTCGGCTTGTATTGCCGGCGAGGTCCCCAAAAGATTGCTTGCCGATGATTACGAGGGCGCAAAAAAAGCCGCAAAAAGGTATATTGACATACTGGGCAAGGAAAACTACTATATAGAAATACAGGATCATGGCCTAAGCGAGCAAAAGCGGATTATTCCGGGACTGATAAAGCTTGCCGAGGAATTGGGCGTGGGACTGGCTGCCACAAACGATGCACATTATATAAGGAAAGAGGATGCGAAATATCAAGACGTTCTGATGTGTATTCAAATGGAAAAAACCGTTGACGACCCAAACAGAATGAAATTTGAAACCGAGGAATTTTATATAAAATCCGAGGAGGAAATGCGTGAGCTGTTTAAGTATGTGCCCGAGGCGGTGGAAAATACGCAAAAAATTGCGGATATGTGCGATGTAACTCTTGACTGGGGTTCAAGACACCTGCCCTCCTTTGACGTGCCGGGCGGCAAAAATCCCGCCGAGTATCTGCGTTCTCTTTGCGAGAGCGGACTTAAGAAGCGTTACGGCGACAAGGGAGGGGAGCTTAAAGAAAGGCTTGATTATGAGTTAGGCGTAATAGGAAGCATGGGCTTTGTGGATTATTTCCTTATTGTATGGGATTTTATCCGCTTTGCCAGAAGCCAAAACGTCATGGTAGGTCCGGGACGAGGCTCGGCTGCGGGCAGCCTTGTGGCGTACTGTCTTGAAATAACGAGTATTGACCCGATAAAGTATAATCTGATTTTTGAAAGATTTTTAAATCCCGACCGTGTTTCCATGCCGGATATCGATATTGACTTTGCGCCGGAGGGGCGGCAGAAGATAATCGATTATGTGGTGGAAAAATACGGCGAGGGGCAGGTTGCCCAGATTGTAACCTTCGGTACAATGAAAGCAAAGCTTGCCATACGTGACGTGGGCAGGGTCTTAAACATTCCCTATGCCGAGGTTGACACTGTGGCAAAGCTTGTGCCAAATGACCTTAAAATGACCATAGAGAGGGCTTTGGAGCTTTCTTCAGAGCTTAAAACCATGTATGACACCGACCCGAAAATAAAGGAGCTTTTGGATACCTCCATGGCTTTGGAGGGACTGCCGCGCCATGCTTCCACTCATGCCGCCGGTGTGGTTATTACCCAAAGACCCATTGTGGAATATCTTCCGCTTACACTAAATAAGGAAAACTTTGTGACAACCCAGTTTACAAAGGATACGGTTGAAAGCTTAGGTCTGCTTAAAATGGACTTTTTGGGGTTAAGGAACCTGACGGTTATTGCAAACGCCATAAAGATTATCGAGAAAACAAGAGGAATAAAAATAGATTTAGATAATATAGATTACAATAAGCGCGAGGTGTTCGAGCTTATCTCGTCGGGAAACACCGATGGTGTTTTCCAGATGGAAAGCGCGGGTATGCAAAGCTTTATAAGCGAGCTTAAGCCCGATAATTTAGAGGATATAATCGCGGGAATTGCCCTTTACCGTCCGGGACCCATGGAGCAGATACCGAGATATATCCATAATAAAAATCACCCGGAGGACGTAACCTATAAGCACCCGATTTTGGAGCAGACCTTAAACGTAAGCTACGGCTGCATGGTTTACCAGGAGCAGGTAATAGAAATTGTGCAGAAGCTTGCGGGGTATTCTTTAAGCCGCGCCGACTCCATGCGCCGCACCATAAGCAAGAAAAAAGCGGACGCAATGAAGATTGAACGCCATAATTTCATTTACGGCTCCGAGGACGGGGAAATTCCCGGCTGCATAAAAAACGGAATTGACGAGAAAACCGCCATTGCGATATTTGACGATATAAACGATTTTGCAAACTACGGCTTTAACAAGTCCCATGCGGCGGCGTATGCGTTTTTGGTATATCAGACGGCGTATTTAAAGACCTTTTATCCGGTCGAGTACATGGCGGCAATGATTTCTACGGTGGACGATGCCGCAAAAATCAACCACTACATTCAAAACTGCCGCGACATGGGAATAAAACTGCTTCCGCCGGACGTAAACAAAAGCGAGGACAGCTTTACCGTTGAGGACAAAGCGATACGCTTCGGTTTGGGCGCGGTAAAGAACGTGGGCAAAAGTGCGGTCTGCGCCCTTGTGGAGGAAAGAGAGCGGGGCGGAGAGTTTAAAAGCTTTTCGGAGTTTATTGACCGCATGGCAAATATTATAAACAAGCGGGCTTTGGAGGGGCTGATTTTCTGCGGCGCATTCGATTCCATGGGAATAAAGCGTTCCCAGCTTCTGGCGGTTTACGAACGCGCCTTAGAGGGCAGTGCGAGAAGCTCGCGGGATAATGTGGCAGGGCAGATGTCTTTATTTGACAGCTTTGAGGAGGAAAACTCCGAGATGGATTTTCCCGATATACCGGAGCTTGACAAGGCAACCTTATTAAGATATGAAAAGCAGTCGATAGGAATGTATATTTCGGGACATCCTATGGAGGAGTATATTCAAAGTGCAAAACAGCTGACGAAACATACAATAGGCGATATTTTATCAAGCGTTCATAAAAACGAGGACGGAATTTATGTTGAAACCGAGGGCGGATTTAAGGACGATGACCCCGTAACAATATGCGCTTCGATTGCCGCGAGAAAGAATAAAACAACAAGAAGCAATCTGCAAATGGCGTTTTTGGATTTGGAGGACACCTACGGGACGGTGGAATGTATAGTATTTCCCAAAATTCTCGGCAAATTTTCCGCCATGCTTTCGGAAAACAGCATAATATGCGTAAGGGGCAGAGTGAGCATCAGAGAGGACGAGGCTCCCAAGCTTATTATGGAGAGTGCGGAGCCTATAGAAACGGCGCTTTTGAATAATAAGCCCAAGCAGATATTATATATAAGGCTCGATACCAAAAGCAGCGAAAACCTAAAGCGGGTGGAGGAAAATCTCGCCCCCTACAGAGGAAATACGGAGGTAAGGCTGTTTTTTGAGGACACAAAGGGGATAGGCTCAGTACCCAGACGCCTGTGGTTTAACAACACTCCCGGAGCAGTCGAGGACTTAAAAAGAATTTTCGGAGAGGAAAATGTAAAGGTAAAATAGGAGAAAATGTATGTAAAATTTGCGTAAATCGGACTTTTTGATTTATCTGATAGGAAATTTCCCGATTTCCCATCAGCAAAAAAGCTTACCTTGTAACTTTGTTAATTTATAGTCAAAATAAACAAAATACGATGAATTAGCACAAATAAAATACGCATAAATTTCTATTGAAATTTTTTACAAAATAAGCTATTATAATAATAGCGGACAAATGACCGCGGAAGGAAGGCTGTTTGTATGGATAATGCATATGAGAATGATTATATAGTAATCAAGGCTCTTGAGGACGGCGTGAGCATAATAGGTCTGACACGGGGCAGGGATACTAAATTTCATCATACGGAAAAGCTTGATAAAGGCGAGGTATATATAGCGCAGTTTACCGAGGTTACCTCGGCGGTGAAGATTAAGGGCTGTGCAGAGATTTACACAAAGCACGGGAAGCTTAATTCGGACGGCTGAGGTAGTGTTATGTGGATTGTTGTATATGTGACGCAGTCGGAGGAAGAGGCTCACGCTCTTGCGTCAAGATTTACCAAAAACGGTATTATATCAAGAATAAGGAAAACGGGCGGCGGAGGCTGTTTTGAGGTATTGGTACCCCAATCGGAGCTTTCCGAAGCTCAGGACTTAATTTTTGAATTAGAATAAAAATATTGCGGGAGGCAAACATTATGGAAAGAAACATCAGAACAATCGGAGTCCTGACAAGCGGAGGCGACGCACCCGGCATGAACGCCGCAATCCGCGCCGTCGTAAGAGCGGGCGCTTATTACGGAATTAAGGTTATAGGCGTAAGAAGGGGCTATAACGGTCTTATAAACGGCGAGCTGGAGGAGCTTACGGCAAGAAGCGTTTCGGGGATTATACAAAGAGGCGGAACAATTCTTCAAACGGCAAGATGTTTGGAATTTAAGACTCAGGAGGGCGTAAACAGAGCCGTAAATATCGCAAAGGTATTCGGTCTTGACGGACTTGTTGTAATAGGCGGTGACGGTTCCTTCAGAGGTGCAAAGGATCTTTGCGCGGCGGGGCTTCCCACCATTGCAATGCCCGGTACTATAGACAACGATATAAACTGCAGTGAGTACACCGTAGGCTATGATACCTGTCTTAACACCGTTATGGAGGCGGTTGACAAGATAAGAGATACCGCGGCTTCTCACGAGCGTGTTTCGGTTATCGAGGTTATGGGACGTGCAGCGGGATATATTGCTTTGGAGAGCGGTATTGCCTGCGGTGCGGACGTTGTACTTGTTCCGGAGTATGAATGGAGCTTTGACGATGACGTTCTGCGTCCGATTTTGGAAAGCCGTCAAAGAGGCAAGCACCATGCCATTGTAGTTGTTGCCGAGGGTATCGGCGGCGCTATGGAAATGGCAAAGGAGATTGAGGAAAAGACCGGCATCGAATCGAGAGCGACAATTCTTGGTCATGTACAAAGAGGCGGAAGCCCGACGGTACGCGACAGAGTTACCGCGAGCCAGATGGGTGCTATGGCTGTTGAACTGCTTTTGCAGGGCAAGCAGAACAGAATAGTATGTATGTGCGACAACAAGATTGTTGATGTGGACATTGAAGAGGGTCTTGCAATGACAAAGCATATCTCCAAGGATGATATTGATCTTGCAAAAAGACTTGCAGTATAAAATGTATTTGGGGGCTTTTGTGCCGGAGCCGCGGTCTGTGGCTGTGCGGCGCATAAGCCTCTTTTGGTAAAAAGAAAGGGAGGATTAAGGATGAGAAGAACAAAAATTGTATGCACAATGGGACCGGCAACCGACAATGAGAGCGTTTTAAAGGAGCTTATGCTGGCGGGTATGGACGTTGCAAGGCTTAACTTTTCCCACGGTACTCATGAAGAAGCCCTTGAGCGGATAAACAAGATTAAAAAGGTGCGCGAGGAGGTTAAAAAGCCCGTAGCAATTCTTCTTGACACAAAGGGTCCCGAAATAAGAACAAAAACCTTTAAGGGCGGCAAGGCAGAGCTTAAGGAGGGACAGAAGTTCAATCTCTATACAGATGATGTGGAGGGCGATGAAAACGGCGTGTCGATAACCTATCCCGACCTGCCCAAGGACGTAAAGACCGGCTCGAAAATCCTTATTGACGACGGACTTATCGAGCTTGAGGTGGTAAGCATAAAATCCGCGGAAATCAACTGCGTTGTCAAAAACGGCGGAACAGTTTCGGACAGAAAGGGCATAAACGTTCCCAACGTGTCCCTTTCCATGCCCTATATGAGCGATAAGGACAGGGAGGATATACTGTTCGGCATAGAGCAGGACGTTGATTTTATAGCCGCGTCCTTTGTGCGCACCGGCGCGGACGTTCTTGAAATACAAAATCTGCTTGAAAAAAACGGCGGCAAGGATATAAACATTATAGCAAAAATTGAAAATGCCGAGGGCGTTGAGAATATAGACGAGATAATAAAGCTTTCAAAGGGCATTATGGTTGCCCGCGGCGATATGGGCGTTGAGATTGATATGCAGGATCTGCCGGTTATACAAAAGCAGCTTATCAAAAAAACCTACCGGGCGGGAAAATGCGTAATTACCGCAACGCAGATGCTTGATTCCATGATAAGAAATCCCCGTCCCACAAGAGCGGAAACAACGGATGTTGCAAACGCCATATATGACGGCACAAGCGCGATAATGCTTTCGGGAGAAACCGCCATAGGCAAATACCCCATTGAAACCGTAAAAACAATGGCGCTTATTGCCGAGAGAACAGAGAGGGATATAGATTATGTAAAGCGTCTGGAAAAAGCGGATTTTGCTTCCAAAATGGACGTTACAAACGCCATAGGCCACGCAACCTGCACAACCGCCCATGATTTGGGCGCATCCGCGATAATTGCGCTGACGGTTTCGGGAGGAACGGCAAGACAGCTTTCAAAATTCAGACCCGCCTGCCCGATAATCGCGCCGACAATAAGCGCCAAGGCAAGACGGCAGCTAAGCCTTTCCTGGGGCGTGGTACCGGTGGACAGTGATGAGAGAAGCAATTCCGACGAGCTGTTCGAGCACGCGGTAACCAAGGCGCAGGAAACGGGAATTGTTAAAAACAGCGATTTGGTTGTCATAACCGGCGGTGTGCCGGTGGGCGTTGCGGGAACGACAAATATAATGAAGGTTCAGCTTGTGGGACATATTCTTGTAAGCGGAACGGGACTGACAAACCTGCATAAAACCGCCAACGTATGCATTGCAAACTCTGCCGAGGAGCTTGAAGAAGGCTTTGAAGAAGGCGATATTGTAATAACAAACGAGGTCAAGGCGAATATGATACCGCTTTTGAGGAAAGCGTCGGGAATAGTTTCCGAGGAAAAGAGCGAAAGCGGCAACGCGGCAATTTTGGCAATGGCTCTGGACATTCCGGTAATCATAAACGCCATAGGCGCGACAAAGACACTAAAGAACGGCACAACCATAACGGTTGATGCCGGAAACGGATATGTATATTCGGGTACGGAGGATATAACGGACTGAAAAAAAACGGCGGTTTTCCCTTTTTTGGGAGAGCCGCCGAAAAATATTTAAAAAAATTTGAAATAATGCTTGACAAACAGTAAAAAGCGTGGTAAAATAGATACGTTCTTTAAACGGGGTGTGGCTCAGTTTGGTAGAGTACTTGAATGGGGTTCAAGGGGCCGCTGGTTCGAATCCAGTCACTCCGACCATAAAGAGCAGCTATGCTGATAAGGTGTGGCTGCTTCTTTTTTTGCAAAAACAACAAAGGCATCCCATAGCCGGAATGCCTTTGTCAAGAAACGGTTTTTCAGCCCTCCATGTGCTTGCCCAAAAAGCCCGCCGCAGATTCGGCAAGCTTTGCCTCAACCTCGGAGGGTGCTTCGCCGTCGTTCATAATAAACAGCACAGAGCCTATGGTGTCACCCTCGGAAACGATGGGTACAACAACTCCCGCGCTGTATTTGTCATTGCCGTCGGCTACGTTTATAATTTTTCCGCTGTCATAGGTGACAATCATCTTTTCATTCATAACATCCTCAAGCTCCGGGGAAACGTGCTTCTCTATAAGCTCCTTTTTCGGAACGCCCGAAACCGCGATAACATTGTCCCGGTCGGTTATGCACGCGCCGTGTCCGCTTGCTTTGGCAAGCGTTTCGGCATAATTTGCCGCAAAATCTCCCAGCTCGCCGATGGGTGAGTATTTCTTGAAGATGACCTCGCCGTCCTTTTCGGTATAAATTTCAAGAGGGTCACCCTCGCGAATACGCATTGTTCTGCGTATTTCCTTGGGTATTACCACCCTGCCCAGATCATCTATTCTTCTTACAATTCCGGTTGCTTTCATTTTATTTCCTCCCAAAATTTTATATATAGCAAATTGTTTTATATAACAGTTATAGTATGTTTTGGTCTGATAAATTTTATGCGTTATCCCTTATTGGCAAAATTCAGTAAATTTTTGTTTCCCATATATTAAAATTCGTTAAAATTTTGTTAACAAAGCATTAACATACTTGCATATTGTATGTTTTTATGATAAGATATATACAAGGATATTGTAAGGTAAAGAAGCTTTATATACAGATCGGAGGATTGTTATGAATAAATTAACGAAAATGCTGACAGCATCGCTGACGGCGGTATCAATGCTCGGTGCAACGGCATTTGCGGCGGCGTTTACCGATATTGGCGGCTCGCAGTATGCATGGGCAAAAAGTTATATTGAGGATATGGCTGCAAAAGGATATATAAACGGCTATGAGGACGGCTCCTTTAAGCCCGATAAGGAGGTTACAAACCTTGAGGCTATAGCGCTGTTCTCGCGTGCAATGGGTGCGCTTGAGGAGGAAAACAAGGAAATCCTTGCGGCGGCTCACGCACAGTATGACGATACAATTAAAAAATACCTATTAACCTGGGGACAGGACGAGGTTGCATTTATGATGTACAAGGGCGCTTTAAAGACAAGCGACCTTAATACATACCTTTCAAGCTCACGCCGCGATGAGCCAATGAAGCGTTATGAGGCTGCAATCATTATAACAAAGGCAATGGGCGGTGAAACGGAGGCAACTTCACAGACAGGAGTTTCCCTAAATTACACAGACAAGAGCGAAATTCCCTCAAACGCTATACAATACGTTTACTATGCCACAAAGCAGGGAATAATGGAAGGTATGGATGACGGCGGATTTTCGCCCCTTACCTCGGTTTTGAGAAGCCAGATGGCGGTAATGCTTTCAAGAGTGGTAGCAAAAACCGAATACAGCTTTGAAAATGTACACATAAACTCGATAGATGCGGATGCCGGAAAGATTACGGTAACAAATTCCGACAATGCTCAGGAGATTTATGACATTGAGGACAATACGACCTTTAAGATTAAAGGTAGCTCCGTTCAGGCGGCGGATATGATAAGCGATGTGGACGCGGTATTAACGCTGTCGGGCAATAAGCTTGTGTGTGTTGACGCCACCTCGGACGCTCCCAACGAAACGATAACCGGAAAATATGCCGGCAAAACCCTTTCGGGAGGAGTTACAACAATAAAAATTACTCCGTCCGGCTCAACAAGCACAAAGTCCTATCCCTGCTCGGATAAGCTGACGGTAACATACCAAGGCTCACCGGCAACACTGGCAAGCATTTCCAACAACGATACCATAACCATTTCCCTTGTTGACGGAAAGGTTGTTTCGATAGTGGGCGAGCAAAAAACCATAACCGTTTCGGGTGCGGTTGTTGAAAGTCTGAATATAACCGATGATTTTACAATAACCATATCCCATGCCGACAGCGCATATGACGGAAAGTCATATCCTGTGGCGGATAATGTAAATGTCATGAAGGACGGCATTTATGTGGAGCTTGCAAAGATTTACAAGGGCGATAGAGTAAATCTTACCCTTGACTACGGCGTTATCACAAAGATTACCGCAACTTCCACCTCAAAAACCGTTGACGGAACAATAAAGGAAATAAGAATTGCCGCTCAGCCGACAATTATTGTAACGGTAAACGATGTTGACAAGGAATACACCGTTCCCTCAGACGCAACAATGACCCGCGACGGCAACGAGGCAACGCTCTATGACTTTAGAGTGGGCGACAGAGTAAGCATTATGCTTGAATCCGATGCGGTTAAGAGAATTTCCACCACAAGCGTTGTTTCAAGCGCGGGAGAAATTACGGGAACTGTTGAGGCGGTGAACAATTCCTTCGGATTTTTAAGCGTTATCCCGACAGGCTCAACCACACCTCAGACCGTGTTCTTCTATGTGAACAAGGTAACGGTGCTTGACAAGGCGGGCGCACCGAAGAATATTTCGAGCATAAAGAAGGGCGATACCGTATATATAACGGGTACTAATTCAAACGGCGCATTTACGGCTTCCGTAATTATCGTAACTTCAGAATCATAAAAATAATTATGGGGATGCCGTAAAAGCATGGCGTCCCCGTTGTTTTTCTATTATATAAGGAAACGGGTTTATAAAGAATGAAGCATCTTAGACAATATACAAACTGGGTAGTGGCATTTGTTTTTGCAGTGGCGGTTATCACAGTTTACAAAACCTTTGATAATCTGAAGAATATAACGGATTTCTTTGGGACAATTATTTCCGCCATGGGTCCGTTTATTGCCGCCTTTGCAATGGCTTATGTGCTGAATTTGCCGGCAATGAAAATAAGGGGCTTTTTAGAAAAGCGCATAAAAATCAAATGGGTGAAAAAACATTCCCATGGAATAAGCGTTGCTTTGGTATATATAATAGCTGTGCTGTTGCTGGTAATTACGCTTTCAAGGCTTATCCCGGCATTTTACAACAATATCATGGACTTGTACACCAATTTCCCGACCTACTGGAAAAATATGATAAATTATCTAAGCCGGTTCGAGATTTTTCAGAGAATGGGGCTGTCCGGTGAGGAGGGCTTTGATATATACAACGCCATTTACGGGCTGTTTGATAAGTTCGATTTCACGCAGTTTTCAAAATATGCCTCCGGGGTGATGAACTTTACCTCCGGCATTTTGGACGCGGTGATTGCACTTATTGCGTCAATTTATATGCTGCTTGACAAGGAAAGACTGCAAAGGGGTATTATGCGCGTGGCTGCCGTAATAATCCCTGCGGAAAAGGTTAATTCAATCGCAAAATGGATGGGCGAGGTAAACAGCATTTTTACCAATTATATATATTCCCGTCTTGTCTGCGGTCTTATAACCGGCGCTGCCTGTGCGATTATACTGATGATTTTCAATGTGAAGTATGCGCTGATGCTGGGAATATTTATCGGCTTGATGGATTTGATACCCTATTTCGGCTCGATTATTTCATGTGTGATTTCGATTATGATAACACTTATTACGGGCGGAATTTTCAAGGCGATTTACGCGGGCGTGGCTTTGCTTATCATGCAGCAGATTGACGGAAACCTGCTTGCACCCAAGATTATGGGCGATTCTCTGGAAATAAGACCCATAACCATTATTTTCGGCGTAACGGTCGGTGGAACACTGTTCGGATTTTTGGGAATGCTGCTGTCGGTGCCGGTGCTTGCGGTAATAAAATCCGTGCTGTCGGCGCAGATACAGACTATCGAAAGAAAAAAATCCATGGCAAGGGAAGCGGAGGACGCTGATGAATAAGGTTGCTGTAATAGGCGGCGGTGCGGCGGGATGCATGGCGGCGATTGCCGCGGCGCGGACGGGAAGCGAAGTTACCGTATATGAAAGCGGTGAAAGAATAGGCAAAAAAATTCTCGTTACCGGCAACGGCCGCTGTAATCTTACCAATATATATGCCGATGTCAAAAACTATCATGGCGCGGACACCGAATTTGTACGCGCGGCGGCAGAGGAGTTCTGGGTTGATGAAACACTGGCATTGTTCAATGAGATGGGTGTTTTGACAAAAACCGAGGACGAGGGAAAGGTATATCCCTATTCCAAGCAGGCGGGCGCAGTGGTGGACGCACTTCGCTTTGAGCTGGAACGGTTGGGAGTACGTGTTGTGACCGGGTTTGAGGTTTGCGATATTATAAAGAAAAACAAGGGCTTTATGCTTGTAAGCTATGACGGCAGACGCGAACGAGTCGAAACGGCGGTGGTGACCACCGGCGGCAGAGCGGCGCCCTCAACAGGCTCAAAGGGCGGCGGTTACGGGCTTTTGGAAAAATTCGGACATACCGTAACGGAGCTTTCTCCGTCACTGGTACAGATAAAAACAAAGGAAAACGTAAAAAGCTTAAAGGGCATAAAAACCGATGCGAAGCTGTCTTTGGGCAGTGCTTCAAAATCGGGAGAGCTGCTCTTTACCGAATACGGGCTTTCCGGCCCGCCGGTGTTTTGGCTGTCGGCTTATCTTGACACTCAAAAAACCATCGCGGCGGACATAATGCCGGAATATAGTGAGAGCGAAATCGAAAAAATGCTCATAATGCGAAAAGAACACGCGCCGCAGCTTCCCATAGAAAGCTTTTTTGTGGGAATGTTAAACAAGCGTATCGGTCAGCTTATCATGAAGCAGCTTTCCATATTACCGCTTTCAAAAAGCGCGGGGGAGCTTAAGGACAGGGAAATATCGGCTTTGGCAAAAAAGATAAAGCATTGGGAATTTACCGTTGACGGAACAATGTCATGGAACAATGCCCAGGTTACTCGCGGAGGAATAAGAACCTGTGAATTTGACCCCAAAACCATGGGCTCAAGGCTGATTGACGGTATATTTGCCGCCGGAGAAATCCTCGATATAGACGGGGACTGCGGAGGCTTTAATCTGCAATGGGCGTGGACGTCCGGGTATATCGCCGGAAAAAATGCGGCGGAATTTGAATGGAAGAAGAGGTAATCAATATGAGAGAAACAACAAAAATGACGGTGCCGTATCAGTTTATGAATATATTTTTTGCGCATCTTGCGGCAGTGGGCATAATAATGATACTTACGCTGATGGCGTTTTTGTGGGTACTGGAAAAAAGCGTAATCAAGGAGATTATGTCGGTAATTTTAATTATATGCTACGGTTTGGCACTGTACAGCAGAGCCGCGGAGCTTTCAAGGCGCGACAACAAGCCCTATTCGCGCTTAAAGCCCGATATGAAAAAGGGCGTTATGTTCGGAGTGGTTATTGCGGCGACTAATTTTGTTATGATACTGCTTATGAAATTAGGCTGGGTAATTTGGGGAACTCCCGAAGGCATGGGCAGCGTATGGGGCGTGGTGATGAACGCAGTGTTTTGGTTCTGGACCTCACCCTACAGCGGAATTATGGGCTTGTCCCGGGGAATGATGACATGGTATTCATATGTGTTGTTGGCGGCGGTGCCCACAGCGGCGACAACACTGGGATATTGGGCAGGCTGCAAGGGCTTTGAGCTTACATCGGTTTTATTGAAATTTCAGTACGAAAAGAAGAAATCGAAATAGGACAATGTATTATGTTTGTAATGAAACAGTTCTTGACTTGAAACAAATAAAATTATATAATATGATATATAGGTGAATTTTACGCACCGGAATATGTTGTTACGGCGTGGAGGAAGAATTATGATTTGTAAAAAATGCGGGGCGCAACTGCCCGATGAAGCACAAAAATGCGAATTTTGCGGGGAGGTTTTTGTTGAAGAGCCTACTCAGAAGATAGATATAAACAAACCGGAGGAACAGTCTGCCGACGGGGCTGAGGAAAAGCAGCGCTCAACCCATGAAATATTTGAAGAAAATGCAAGAAAGCGCAAAATGCAGGTCGATAAGGCAAAGGACGAAAGACAACAGCAGCTTGAGGAAATAACCGAAAGGCGCAACGCAAAAAAACAGCGCCAAAAGAGAAATAAGATAATATTGATTGTCTGCCTGTGCGTGGCTGTTGTCGCGGCGGCAGGCGTGGGAACATATTTTGTCAGAAACGGAGGACTTAACATAGGCGGCGATACGGTTATATCAACGCCCAATCCCTCGGTTTCGCCCATTCCGACCATTGCACCGGTGGCAACACCGACTGCGGTACCGGGAGAAACTCCGGCGCCTGAAAACAGTCAGAGTGCCGAGCAAAACGGAGAAAGCACAAACTGGACGGCAACCGGCGGCGGTAATTCATCATCGGGAAGCACCTCGTCGGGAACAAGCACATCGGGTACTTCATCGGGAAGTGCTTCGTCCTCAAACGGCTCGTCCTCGAACAGCTCATCGGGCGGCACCTCGTCCGGAGCAGGTACGTCGGGTCAAGCTTCGTCGTCGGGAACAAGCGCTAAAAACTCCGGCGCGGTGACAAATAATATAACCGCAAAGCTTGCAGTGGGCGGTCAGGTTATAAACGATGCCGCTTCGGGAAAAAGTCTTATGACCTTTATTATAAATGATACAACCTATTATGCAAATGTTTCCGCGGGCAGCACCACCGAGCAGATAAAGGGCAAGCCCATGACCGTTACAGCAACGCCCACAAGCGCGCGCTATAACGGAAATACGGTTTATGAGATAACAACGCTCACTTACTATGAGGGTGATTACATTCTGCCAAATTCGGGAACAAAGCTGATTACAAAAGCGGAAATTCAAAATCTGTCAAAGGAACAGCTCGGTTTGGCGAGAAATGAGATATATGCTCGTCACGGCAGAAAATTCCAGATGCAGGAATACCAAAAGTATTTCGAGTCAAAGTCATGGTACAAGGTAAATCCCAACTATGATTACAGTGACGATAATAAAAATCTCAACGAAACAGAGCTAAAGAATGTGGAAACAATTTTGGCGGTGGAAAACGCTAAATAAGGGGTTTATGCAAAAAGCGCCATAGGCGCTTTTTTGCGGTTTTGCTTGTGGGGAGGAAAAAATATGAAGCTCAATGTCGCGGTTTGCGATGATAATGAGGATTATCTAAAAAGGCTCATGGAAAGAGTGGGGGAGGTGCTTTCGGCATCTGGCTGTGAGTACAGCGTCTGCGGTTTTTCAAATGCCGATGAAATGCTCCTTGCGGTTGGGGAAAATCCTTTTAATATAGTTTTATCCGATGTGGAAATGCCGGATATGAACGGCTTTGAAATGAAGGACAGGCTCTATGATATATGCCCGGACGCATATGTGATTTTTGTGACCGCCCATCAGGAATTGGCGTATCAGTCATATATGCACCGTCCGTATTGGTTTTTGAGTAAAAAGGATATTGATAAGCTTGACGATGTGCTCAGTGAGCTTGCAAGAAAAATACTGTATCTTGGTGAAACGGATGTGGCAATTAAAACCTCCTCCGGGCGCAGGCGTATAATCAATGTAAAAACAACCGTATATGTCACAACTCATAAAAACTACATAATCGTCCATGACAGCTGTGGGGAAACCTCATCTTTTCGGGGTACCATAAAGGATACATATCAGATATTAAAGCAGTGGGGCTTTATCTATATCAAAAACGGATATATAGTCAACTGCCGTTTCATTGCCGGCTTTAACTGCCGCTGGGTTACATTGTCTGACGGAACAAAAATATCCGTAACCAAGGACGAGGAAAAATTTGATGAGGCTGTGAAGCTGTATTCCAAATTTAAAAGGGAGATGAGTATGTGAGATTGTTTGAGTTTTCACTAAATCTTATAGATGCAGTGATGATAATGTCCTTTATAACACTGTATTTCGGCTCAAAGTATAAGGGAGTAAAGAAGCTTTTAGGCTATGCGGCGGGAGTTGCCGCGGATTTGGGACTGACTGTTTTTTTCGACCATGTATTTGTATATGAATCCCTGTTCGCGCTTAGCTTTATGCTTTTGTATTTTATTTATGCGCTGATATTTTTAAAGGGCGATATATACAGTAAAATATTTATAGCCGGAATTACCGACTGCGTTATATATGCCGTAGGAACTGTGCTGCTGCTTGCCACAAGCGCAATTTCGGGACTGACCTATGAAGAAATAACGGAGTTTTCAACAGTGCGGGTGATATTTTGCGCCGCCGATAAGGTGGTTTTGCTTGCGGTCTACGCAATACTGCTTAAATTTAAAATAAAGAATATTTCTCCCGGTAAAAGCGCGGTGGTGTTCGTTATGCTGCCGCTGGCTTCCGAAATGTGCCTTAATGAAATTACAAACGTGTTTGTGGCACATACTGATTTGAGAAACGATTTGCTCGTAACCTTAGGCAGTGTGGTTATGATAATGATACTTACCTATTATATGATTATCAATATGAGCCGAAGCGAACAGCTTAAATCGGAAAACGCGGCTCTGCGCCAAAAGCTGTATTCGGACAGCGAACACGCCCGCGAAATTACGGTTATGTATACAAAGCTGTGCGCTCTGCGCCATGATTTGGAAAGCTATTTCAGAAACGCCGTAACCTATATGCGGGAGGACCCCGTCAAAGCCGAGGAATATATGCAGTCACTGGTGGAAAATGAGCTGGCTGTAAAGGATATATTCATCAACACCGGCAATAAATGCTTGGATTCGCTGATAAACAGTAAGGTGTCGGCGTGTGTAGAACGCGGAATACATGTTGAACTCAAGATTATGCGTAATGCTCTGTATAAGTTTACCGATGATGAATTGGGTGTGATTTTCGGTAATTTGTTCGATAATGCCATAAGAGCCTCAAAGGACTCAAAGAAAAAAATAATAAAGGTCTTGGCCGACAGACAGGATGATATTGTTTCGATACTTATGCTAAATTCTATAGATGAGCCGGTGCTTAAAAGCAATTGTGAGCTTGAAACCACAAAGCCCGATAAGGACCATCACGGCTACGGAATAAAAAATATACGCAGTATAGTTAAAAAACATAACGGCGTGATAAACCTCTTTGAAGAGGACGGTTATTTCGGGTTTCATATCTGGATATGACCGTATCTGTCAAAAAAAACGTCAAACCGTCACAAAAAATGCAAAACCGTCACAACAGTGTTGATTTTGCATTTTTTTATGCTATAATAAAATTATAGGAAGGATATGGTAATTGCTATGGAACATTTGTCGGTATTTTTTGTGGATTTGCTCATTAAAAAGGGAGTGGCTGACGAATCCAAAAGGGAAAGATATATAGGCGGTATGCAGTTGGTTCTGGCGGATATAATAAATATTTCACTGGTACTGCTTATAGGAATTTTTACAAAATCCCTGCTGTATTCGGCGGTCTATCTTGCTATGATGATGCTTGTGCGCAAATTCAGCGGCGGGTTTCATGCAAAGACATATTGGCTGTGCCGTTTGGTGACTGTCGGTACATATGTGCTGATATTTTTGATGAGTATCATAATACATAAGCACAAATTACTGCTGACAGTTATATTTAACGCGGCTGCGTTTGCAACAATGCTTTTGTTTGCGCCGGTGCAAAATCCAAACAGAAGGCTGACAACGGCGGAAATAAAGGTAAATAAAGTCCTTGCCTTGCTGTCGACCCTGATATTTTCCTTGGCGTCCGTATTGCTCAGTGCTAAGGGATATAATTTGGGGTTCGTCATATCAATAATTTTGCTTGCCATAACCGTAATGATGTATGCGGGAATGGCAGTAAACGGGAAAAGAGGTGAAAATGATGGGATTGTTTAGTTCATTCTTTGCAGGCTTTGCCAGCTATCTTGAAGACATTTATCTGGATTCATACGGATTTGCTTCAAAGAGCGCCGCATATGAGCCGGAAATGACCGAGGACAAGGCAGAGTACAGAAATACTCATACCTCAAAGCTGGAAAAGCTTTACACAAAGCTTGCCCGCTAAGACACATAAGGGCAAAACTCCCGATGCCGTAGGTTTAAATAAAAGGTCGTGATATTCTATTTATTTAATTTTGCCCTTATAATTGAAACAGAACGCCGCTTCAAATCCTTTTTAGCTTTTTGTGGATTTGGGGCGGCGCGCTTTTTACGCAAATATAAACGGATAGGAGATAACCGATGCTTAAAATTGCAATATGTGACGATAATGAGGAAATGCTCAAGGAAATTGAAAATATAATCATGGACAGTGTCAGTCAAAAACTCGAGGAATGTGAAATAATAAGGCTCGGCAGCGGAGCGGAGCTTGCCGATTACTGCAAACGCATTAAAACCGACTGCATTGTTGCAGATATAGATATGCCCGGAATGAACGGCTTTGAAGCAGTGCGTGAGGTGCAGAAGATTTATCCCGATATACCGGTGATATTTGTGACCGCGCACACAGAGTATGCCATTCAGGCGTATGATTATCAGCCGTTTTGGTTTGTGAGGAAAACGCATTTGAATGACCTGTATAGGGTTATGGAAAGATTTTTTATAAAAAAAGCAATAGAGCGTGAGAAAATTTCCGGGCTTATGCAACTGAAAATTAAAAACGAAGTGACCGAAATAAATGTAAATACAGTCCGCTTTGTTTCTTCATATAAACATTATATAATTATTCATGATACGGATATGGGAGATGTGCGGCTGCGCTGTTCGATTGCCGAGATAGAAAAGCAGCTTGATGCACTGCATTTTGTCAGAGTGCAGAGGGGCATTATCGTAAACTGCCGCTTTATTAAAAAGATAACAAGCCGGGACGTTATTTTATCAGATGACAGTGTTGTGCATATAAGCCGCGACAGGCTCGATAATGTGAGAAATGCTTTTCAGGATTTTTGGAGGTACAGATGAAAGGACATATATTTGAAATTATAGTCAATCTGATAGAAACCTTTATCATGATTGATTTTATAACACGCTATTTCGGCTGTAAATACAGCGACAGCCGAAGAATATGGGGCTTTATGGGCGTGTGGATGCTTTCCTTTGCTGAGCTTTGTACCGTAAATTACATAATCCCCTTTGAGGGTGCGGCGGCGTGTATACCGATAGCATTTTATTTTGTGTACGCATTGCTGTTTTTGGAGGGCGGTGTGCTGATGAAGCTGTGGATTTCGGCAATGACCGAAGCCATAACCGTTGTAATTGCCATAGGTACAAATCTGGCAATATGTACGCTGATAGATTATGATCCCAATGCAATGATTACGGTTTTTAATCCCGTAAGAATTACCGGCGTGGCGATAACAAAGATACTGCTCTTTTATGTAACCCGGATTATACTGAAATATAAGCGCAGTCCCCGTATGGATAAAAATACCTGGTGTATGCTGATACTTATGCCGATAATAACGGTCATTTCGCTAAGCTCCCTTATGATAGCTGCAATCAATCATGATGAGATTATGGGTTTTATCCTTATAGGAATGGCGGGAATAATTGCAGCGGACGCAGTGACCTATTATTTCTTTGTCATGCAGGACAGAAATTATCGCAATATGCTTAAAATGCGGCTGTTGGAAATGGAAAAGGACAATGCCCAAAAGAGTGTGGAAAATATTGAAACCTTTGTGTCGCAGATAAAATCGGTAAGACATGATATAAACAATCAGCTTGTTGTTATAAGAGGGTATATATACGATAACAACAATCAGCAGGCAATAGACTATTTGAATAAGCTGATAGACGAGTATTTGCCGAAGAGGCAGGAGTTTATACAAAGTGAAAACAATACCTTTAACGCCATAGTAAACTCCAAAATAGCCGAATGTAATCAGAAAAATATTTATATAGATGTGGCATTTCAGAAAAATGCACTGGCGGGCATGGACGATATTGATATGGTAATTCTGCTTGGAAATCTGCTTGACAACGCCATAGAAGCGGCACAAAACAGCCGGGAACGCAAAATAAGTATGGACATACAGCGAAAAGGAGAATACACCTCTGTAACGATTACAAACAGCATAAATAAATCAGTCCTCAAAAATAACGAAAGTCTTAGCACAACAAAGGCGGACAACGCAAATCATGGAATAGGAACAAAAAACATTAAAAAGGTAGTAAAAAAGTACAACGGAATGATAAGATTTTTCGAAGAAAACGAAAAGGATTTTTGCTGTGACGTGCTGATTGTGGCATGAGCTGTGTAAGTTATGTCGCAAATTGTGTAAGTTTTGCCACCCCTCTTGAAATTGAAAAAAAGTGTGATACAATGTAAGTAACAGAGAGGTGGTGGGATATATGGATAAGATAGCGGAAGGGATAACTGCTTATTATGTAAAAAAACATTATATCCCGGAGGACAAAAAGGATATATACTGTTATGGATTTAAGCTTATATTAGCAGATATAATAAACTTTTCGATTGTTATACTGCTTGGTATATTGCTCGGAAAAGTAACGGCAAGTATCTTGTTTTTGCTTACACTTTGTACTGTGCGCATATTCAGCGGAGGGTTTCACTCAAAAAGCTTTTGGCTTTGCAGATTATCCATGCTGATAACTTTTGCAGGGGTACTGCTTGTGTCGGAAGTGATAAATACAACTGCGTATGATAATGTGATAATATGCGCACTAAATATTGTGTGTATAATCATTATCGGGATTCTGGCACCCGTACCGCATCCGAATAAGCGGTTAAGTGATGAGCAGAAAGTAAAAAACAAGAAAAAGGCAATAATAATATCCTTTGTTCTATCAGTCATAGCATTTATATCTGCTGTTATGGGATATGACTGGGGAAGTGTTATATCCGCGGCCTTAGCGGCAGTTGTAATTCTTATGATTGCAGGTCTCGTAATAATGAAAGGGGGTAAATGATATGTTCAACTGGATTTGCGGCTTGTTTATGAGCACAACTGCGGATGCGGCTCTTGAAGTGGCGATATATTCGGCAGGGTTAGCGTCAACAAGCGGTATGCATCAGCCGGAAGAACCCGAAAATCTACAGGCAGTAGCCCGTAAATACAGAAAGTAGGGTTAAAATCTCAATTTTGCCGTGGTATATACCACGGCAAGGAATACATACTGTATTCCTTGCAAACAAACATATAAAAGCAAAATCAAAATTAAAATCCATAGGTTAAGGCAAAATAAATTTTGCTCTTATATACCAAAGAAAAAAACAAAAAAAGAGAGCCCCTCCGAATCTGCTTAAGAAACTCACAACCTCTTGACTGATTTGGAGCGGGACACCCTTACAGAAACATTATATCACAAAATAATACGCGTGTAAAGTACTGTAAGAGAGATTTTTTGTTTTTGATTGTAAAAATGTGAAATTTATTATTGAAAAGGAGAGAAAATTTATGAAAACGAACAAAATAATTTCTGCCGTACTGGCAGGCGCAATGCTTTTTTCAAGCGCGTATTCACTGGCATTTGCAGAGGGTGACGAGGTTGTATACACATACACAAACGAGGACGGCGAAACTGTAAATATTACGCAGTCGCAGCTTGACGCGGAACATTGGAATAAGGATGCTTTGGGAGATGAAATTCCGGCGATTTATGAAGATTTTCCGATGAGCATAGATAGTTATATAAATGATTTTGCTCAATTGTCTTTAGATATTGAGTATATGAAAGAAATTGAGGATATGGATTCCGTAACTTTCAGAATAACCGATATGCAATCAGGAACAGATGTTTGTAATATGCAACTTACAAATTATAGTATATATTCGCCGGCATTGGAAACAGGCAAAAATTACGAAATATGCCTTACGGAAGTATTAGATGGAGTTGTTTCGGAATATATGAAAGGGGTGACTGTTTCTAAAGTAACATCGGATATAAATAGTGTTGCGAATTTTAATAATATAGCTGATGAACGTAATATTCTTATTGCCGATACTGATGTATTAAGAAATGGCATGACAGTTAACGAACAAGGACAATTAGTCGTTGATGCTAGTGTTGCTAAATATGATAAGGTGAGCGTAAATGATTTTTATGACTATATAGATGCTTTGCCGGAAAACAAAACATACAGACTTTATATGAATGACAGTGGCGAGCAATATTCGGGTTTTATTTCAACGGATGATCAGAGAGAAATATATACTCTTGAAGTGAATTCCTTTAATATAATTATGCCGTTTGAGGATACGTCACTTATAACACAGTGTGATGCAATTACAAATGTATCTGCATTAAGTAATGTGAATAATTTGGATTTGACAGATTCGTTTTTTAGAATAAATAGTCCATCAAGCCTTAATGCTGCATATAAGGCATATAAGTTATCTGTACCGCAGACAGCAATTGAAAATTGGGTTACAAATGGCGACGATGCCCAATTTAGAGCAAAAGTGACCGGCAATTCACAAATAAGGGTAAAGTATTGGGTGTCATTTAACGGAACAGTACAAAGTACAACAACAAGAACATCCACGAGCAATAATATCATTAGTTTTACATATACTTTAAGCAATTATGATTATATAGGGAATAACAGTGATTATGTGGATTTGTATTTTATGGTGTATTTTCCACAGACAGTATCAGGTACAGGAATGATTAATTTTTCTGGAATGGATGGATATGTTGATGATGTAACCGGGTCGGTGTACGAAGCATATATCGGATCATCTCCTATAAGCTTAAGCAATACTGAATATAATTTAACAGATTCATGGGATGTTGATGCTTTTCATATTGAAACAGAAAATACAGGAGTATATAAAATTGAATTTAGAAACAGAAGTTTGGCGGCACAGACGCAAATGGAATCTGGAACGTGGGTCAATGGAGAGCCTGAAAAAACAATAACAGGATGGAGTGTAGTAACTTCAAACGGAGTTGTTACATGGAGTGACTACGCTGTTTACAGTTTACAAAAAAACCAAGATATAATTCTATACAAACAGGGTAATGAGGCTCCCAATGTATTAACAATTAGAAATAAGTCATTAGGATACTACGATGCTAAGCCCTATCAGATTTCTTATACGTTTATTCCACAATAAATTTAGGAATAGCTATAAAATAATAAAAGGAGGATGTATTCTATGAAAAAAAATATAAGCTTTTTAATGGTAGTAATAAGTGTTGTAATATGCATGCTACCATCTGCAAAAGCTGCAGAATATGAAGAAAAGGACGGATTTATATATATAAAAGGTACAAATATAATAACAAGATATGTGGGTACGTCCTCCGAGGTGCGTATTCCGGATAATACAAAACTTGATTTTAATTTTGATTTAGCAAACAGAAGAAAAACAGAAGATAATGGATGGCAGATTGATGACTTTGTAAGGAAACTTACGATAGGGAACAATGTACAATATGATGGAAGAACATTAAGCATGGCGGTTAATCAATATTCTAACATAGAAGAAATTATTTTTGAAGAAGGCATATCATATATACCGGATTACACAGGTCAGGGATGGAGTACTATAAAAAATATTTCATTTCCCGATACATTGGAATCAATCGGAGCATATGCATTTTCGGATTATGAAAATGATAACAAAGGTGCACCGCAGATAGAATCCTTATACATACCGAACTCTGTATTGAAGATAGGGGAACGTGCTTTTAAAGGGTGTGAGGAACTAAAAGAGCTGCACCTATCTGAAAAACTGCAGACTATGGGTGAAAATGCCTTTATGCGCGTCAATACAAACTCGGTTAATTTGCCTATCAATTTGAATACAGGCGAGGTTACTGCAGTTGTTCAAGCTAAAGAATATATTTTCGGAGATATGACGGCAAAAATATATAAAGCTTTATGGTTTACAGATTGGATCAAGGAGAAATATCTAAAAGGCTTGACAGGAAAGAACATGGGAGAGTATGAGGACTTTATTATACTTGACAATGTTTTGTGTAAATATATAGGTGCTGATCCAAATCCAATTATACCGCAGGAGGTTAAGGAAATATGTCCGGGTGCTTTTGAACGATGTAATATTAAAACGGTTGTGTTGCCGGAGGACATTAAAGAAATACCGTTGAGATGCTTTTATGAATCAAAATTAGAAGAAATTAAAATTCCGGAGAGCGTAGAAACAATAGGAGCTGCATCATTTGTTGGAACAAAAATAAAGAAGTTAACTATTCCTAAATCTGTAAAAAATATAGCTACAACATTTGCTGAAAGATGCATAGAACTTGAAGAGGTTACGTTTGAGGGGGCACCGAAGATGGGGGTGTTTTTTCAGGATTCATACAAGCTGAAAAAAGAAAATGTGCATTTTTTAGACAGCAGTATTGTTGTGCCGGATGAATTTTGGGGTTTTTTAGAAATAGATAGCATTCTAACAATAATACCGACCCAAAAGCCGGACAGCACCGCAAGCCCGACCCAATCCCCAAAGCCAACAGCCGCGCCCACCACAGCGCCTACGGCAACACCCACCGCCGTACCGACGGCAACACCGACACCGGAGGAGAAGCATATTGATGTTTCGTCCAAAGGGGGTGATGTGGAGCTTGTAATCAATTCCCGGGCGGTGCATTTTCCGGACGCAAAGCCGTTTATAGATGAATCGGACAGAACTCAAATCCCCATCAGGGTTTTGTCGGAGCTTCTGGGTTTTGAGGTCAAATGGGAGGAAGAAAGCCATACGGCAGTATTAACTCGCGAAAATACTGTTATAACCGTTAAAATAGGTGATAAGCACATTACCAAAAACGGCAACCCCATAGAAATGGACACCGAAGCCAAAATAATCGGTGACAGAACATATATCCCCTTACGTTTTATCGCCGAGGCTCTCGGCTGCACCGTTGAGTGGAAATGAATTACAAGGAGAATGAGTTATGAAAAAAATTTTATCCTTATTGATAATATGCGCATTGGCGGCATCAAGCGTTGTTTTTGCCCAAGATAACGGCGAAAACGTATATAAAGACCCTAACGGCTACAGTATACGCTATGTACCCAACGGTGACGGTATCGAAATTACAAAATGTATTTTTGAGAAAAACAGAGCGTTGGTAATTCCAAAGGAAATAGACGGCAAAAAGGTTAATTCGCTTGCCTGCGAATTTGTCGGAGACGGGTTTGAATCGGTGGAAATTCAGGCGGATATAACCGAGATAATGGATATGACTCTGACATTTAACAATACCGTTAAAAAAATTGTACTGAATGAGGGCTTAAAAAAGATAGGTTGGAGCTTTGCAAACAATAATACCGCTTTGACAGAGGTTGTTTTGCCGAGTACACTGGAGGAGATGGCGGTTGGGTGTTTCAGTGAGTGTCCCAAGCTTAACAAAGTAAAAATACCTGATAATCTGAATAAAATAGGCAACGGTGCATTTTCCTTTTGTTCATCACTTACGGATATTGAATGGGATATGACCGCGGACGAATGCGGTAGGGATTTTGCAAAAAAAACACCGTGGCTTGCCGAATACGGAAAAACGCATGAGTGGCTTGCCATTAACAACGGCAGTTATATTGTGAGTTATGTCGGACAAGGCGGAAGTATCGAAGTACCCAAGTCTGAAAAAATCAATTATGGCGTATGTATAGATAACACAACCATAACCGAAGTTACCTCTGTATACGGAGTGCCGGACGGTATGTTCATACGCTGTGAAAACCTAAAGTCCGCAAATATTATAAGTGGAGAGCTGTCGGATCATGCATTTGCCGAATGCAGTGCTTTAAGCGAGATTAATCTGCCACAGGATATTGAGGTTATTCCAAGTGCTGCTTTTTATTGCTGTAAATCACTTAAAAGCTTTGACTTTCCTCAAAAGCTTAAAATAATAAACAGTGCTGCTTTCCAGGGCAGCGGTCTTGAAAATGTGCGGGTGCCGGAGGGTGTAGCCGAAATCGGGTCAAGTGCGTTTGAGTATTGCAACAGCCTTACAAGCATACATTTTCCCTCTACTCTTACATATCTGGGCAAAAGTGCGGTATACGGCTGTGAAAAGCTCATAAGCGCAAACATTCCGGACGGTGTAAAGGATTCATTGCAGGCTACGTTTTGGTACTGCAATTCCCTTGAAAATGTGGAATGTTCGGAAATGACAAAAAGCATTTACAATGCAACTGCAAAAACTCCATGGAATGAAAAATATGCGGCTGAAAACATGGATAAAAATTCCGAATTTTTCATTGTGGGGGACGAACTGAAAAAATATAACGGAACGGACAGGAATCCGATTATACCTGATGGAGTAAAGATTATATGCGGAAGTGCATTTGATAATGCGAAAATAGACAGTGTGGTTTTTCCTGCCGGTCTTGAAGAAATTCAAGGCGGAGCATTTTATATGTCTGAGATTAGGGAAGTAATAATACCCAAAAGTGTAAAAAGTATAGGAAGTCTTGCCTTTGGCGAATGTCATAAGCTTGAAAGCGTTGAAATTCAATGCGATTGTTCTATACCCTCGCATACATTTGAAAATTGCACCGCGCTGAAAAATGAAAATGTCAAATTGACGGGAAAAGCCAAGATTGCTTCCGATGCGTTTCCTTTCAAGCGAGAAAATATAGCCGCGCCCACCACAGTGCCTACGGCGGCACCCACCGCCGTACCGACGGCAACATCGACACCGGAGGAGAAGCATATCGATGTTTCGTCCAAAGGGGGTGATGTGGAGCTTGTAATCAATTCCGAAACGGTGCATTTTCCGGACGCAAAGCCGTTTATAGATGAATCGGACAGAACTCAAATCCCCATCAGGGTTTTGTCGGAGCTTTTAGGCTTTGAGGTCAAATGGGAGGAAGAAAGCCATACGGCAGTATTAACTCGCGAAAATACTGTCATAACCGTTAAAATAGGTGATAAGCACATTACCAAAAACGGAACACCCATAGAAATGGACACCGAAGCCAAAATAATCGGTGACAGAACATACATCCCCTTACGTTTTATCGCCGAGGCTCTCGGCTGCACCGTTGAGTGGAAATAGCGGCTTTGCCGCACTGAAAACAGATCGTTGCGGTCTGTTTTCTTTTTTTCGCCAAAAGCTCCCTTTTTTCGCTAAAGGAAATATAAATGTATTTGCCGTAATTATATACTAGAGGAAAATATTGGTAAAAAGGAGCGATTATTATGGATATTACGGTATCGGGAAAAGAACATTTGATTACTGTTCGCCCATCGGGTGAGCTTGACCATCATGCGGCGAAGCTTATACGGACAAAAATTGATGATGAAATTCTGCGCACCGGCGCGGTCAATCTGGCATTTGACCTGTCGCGTGTGACATTTATGGATTCATCGGGCGTGGGAGTTATTATAGGAAGATACAGAAAAATTACCGCCCTTGGCGGCAGGGTGTTTCTGTACGGAATGAATGAGAATGTGGAAAAGCTGTGCAGAATGTCCGGGTTGGACAAGCTTACCGTCATGGTGGGAGCAGATGCTTGCGGCAAGGAGGTGTTTTAATTGAAGAACGAGATGCGGTTGGAGTTTGACTCCAAATCCGAAAATGAAAGCTTTGCAAGAACGGTTGCGGCGGCGTTTATACTGCGCCTTGACCCGACCTTAGAGGAGCTTGCGGAAATAAAAACCGCCATTTCCGAAGCGGTAACCAACGCCATCGTTCATGGATACGGCGAATGCGGTGGTACGGTGGTTTTGCGCGGAATTATTGACGGCGACGAGGTTATATTTGAGATTTCGGACATGGGTGTCGGGATTGCCGATGTGGAAAAGGCGCGGGAACCGCTTTTTACAAGCAGTCCCCAGACCGAGCGTTCCGGCATGGGCTTTACTATCATGGAAACCTTTATGGATGAAATAAGCGTAAAGAGCCGTATCGGCGAGGGCACAACGGTTACAATGAGAAAAAGGATTGAGGTGCCGCAATATGCCTGATAATGCCGATTTATTACAGCGTGTACATATGGGTGATAAAGAAGCGCAGGATACAATGGTAAAAAGCAATATGGGCTTGGTGCACAGTGTGGTAAAGCATTTTGTGGGCAGAGGTTACGAAAAGGAGGATTTGACCCAGATAGGGGCGATAGGTCTTTTAAAGGCGATAAGAAAATTTGACCTATCCTATGATGTACGCTTTTCGACATATGCAGTGCCTATGATAATGGGCGAGATAAAGCGGTTTATAAGAGATGACGGAATGATTAAAATCAGCCGAAGCCTAAAGGAAACCGCTATGCGCGGTTACAGAGCGAAGGAGCGGCTGCAAAAGACCCTAAATCGTGAGCCGACCATAAACGAGATTTCGGAAGAATGCGGTATTGAATGTGAGGAGCTTTTGGAAGCCTTTGACGCTGCCGCACCGCCCAATTCGATTTACGAAGCCGTATACAATAACGGGGAAAAGGAAATAAGCCTGATTGACACCATAGGCGGCAGTGACCCCCAGGAGGAAATAATAAACCGTGTGCTTATCGGAAACATTTTAGATAATTTAGAACTAAGAGAAAAGCAAATTCTCATACTGCGTTATTTTAAGGGAAAGACCCAATCGGAAATAGCCAAGCTGATGGGTGTATCCCAGGTGCAGATTTCGAGGATTGAAAAAAGGGTGATAAAGCGAATAAGAGAGCAGTATCAAAGCGGGTAATTTTTCGAAGCGAAGCAGTGCGCGCTTGCGGTAAATGCAGTGTGCAAAGCCAAAAAAGCGAGCCTGTAACGCTGAGAATGTCGTATTTGGAGAAAAATACGAAAAAAATATAAAAAAATCGAAAAAAGTGCTTGACAAAGTAAAAAAAGTGTGGTAATATAAGTAGGCTGTCGCAAGAGAGCGCACACTTAAAAAGAGGCTTTTGAAAAAAAATTAAAAAAATTTGAAAAAAACTCTTGACAAAGTAAAAAAAGTGTGGTAATATAAATAAGCTGTCGCAAAGACAGTGCTTGTACATTGAAAAACAAATAGTGCAGAGTTCTTGTCAAAAGAATG
>JAQXZB010000113.1 GCA_029226975.1 Clostridiales bacterium
AGCAACGCTTGTTCATACCGTTACGGCAGATCCGTCAAAAATGAATACACCCGTACTCAGAGTGCCGTATTTTGAGATGCTTAAGAATAATACATTCTTTCCGACCGTTGCAACCGCTTCTACTTATAAGGATTGCATAGAGATTATAAAGAAATGGGATGCGTGGGAGAAAACTCCAATCTCGATAAGAGAGCATTTACTTTCCGGAACAGATGAAAATATGTCCGTTGAAGAATATGAATCATATGGTTGTCGTTTCTTTGGCTTAATATTTAAGGATTCAACGGTTTACCCGGCTGTCAGAAAAAAAGCGGCGGAAATGGGGCTTAGGTGTATTATGCTTTCGGAATATATGGAAGCGGAAGCAAGAGAGGCCGGTTACGTTGACGGAAATATGGCACTTTGCTGTGAAAGACTCGGCGAACCCTTTAAAATCCCCATTGTTTTAATGTCATCGGGAGAAAATGTAGTTACTGTCGGAAAAGAATGCGGAGTGGGCGGAAGAAATCAGGAATACTGCTTGGCAGCCGCAATGAAGATTGCCGGAAGTAAAAGCATTGTTATCGGTGCTGTTGATACGGACGGTACAGACGGACCGGGAGGATTTGTGTATAAAAATGCACCATCATGTCTTGCCGGTGCGGTTGTTGACGGTTACACAACAGATGAAGCGAAAGAAAAAGGAATTGATTTGCAAAATGCGCTTAAAACTCACGGAACAAGTGAGCCGCTATGGAGACTTGACTGCGGAGTTTGGGCAGCTGCAAATGTTTCTGCTTTAGATTTGAGAATTATTTATATTGGAGGAAAAACAGATGAATGAAACACTGATTAAATCGGTAACTGCTCGCCAGGTTTATACAAACAGAGGAAAGCCCGGTGTTGAGGTTGTTGTAATAACAGAAAACGGAGCCGAGGGCAGAGCGATGTGTACATCGGGAGTATCTATGGGTACTCATGAGGTGGAGTTTACCTTTGACGGAGGAACAAAATTCGGAGGCAAGGGAGTTACGGGAGCGGCTAAAAGAGTTGAAGAGGCAATCGCCCCGGTCATAATAGGCATGGATGCGTCAAAGCAAGCCGAGGTTGACAAGGCAATTCTTGATATTTGCCCTGATGCAAAGATTAAGTTGGGCGGAAATGCGGTTGCGGCGACTTCTGCAGCAGTATTAAAAGCAGGTGCCGCATCTCTTGGCATACCGCTTTATCGGCATATCGGCGGTGCAAATGCAATGTATCTTCCCGTTCCGGGTGTTGCTATGGTTGCCGGAGATGAGCGTTACGGCGGAGGAATTACAACTCCGGGAGGAAAGCCTACAATGTCGGTTATGGCTTACGGCTTTGACACCTTCTCTGATGCGTCATATGCTTGCTGGGAGGTTCACACAAGATGGGCTGAAAAAATGAAAGCAAAATTCGGCGGACTTCCGAATATCCGTGATTTCATTTCTGTTCCTAAAGGCGTTTATAACAGTGATAAAGAGATTTGGGAGGATATGTTAAAAACAATATCCGAAGCAGGTTATGATGGCAAAATGGGTTTCCAGATGGACGTTGCAACCGATACATATCATAACAAAGAGGATGGTAAATATTACGGCTTGTTTGATAATACTCCCAAAACAAAGGAACAGCTTTTTGATTTCTATATGCAGATAATAAAGGATTATCCCTTTGTGATAATCGAAGATCCCTTCAACGAGGACGATTACGAAACAACTGCGGCTCTCACGAAGGAATGCGGAATACAGATTGTGGGAGACGACCTCTTCACCACAAATCCCGAGCGTGTCGCCTACGGCATATCAAAGGGTGCGGCGAACGCCGTGCTGTTAAAGGTAAACCAAGTCGGAACGATATCCGAGGCGCTTGAGATGATTCAGTACGCATATAAATTCGGCTACGCCGTAATGCCGTCCGACAGCCGAGGAGAGGGAGATTCCATCGCAGACTATGCCGTCGGAATAAACGCAGGCTCGATAAGAGAAAGCGCAATAGGTCCCAGAGGAAACCGCTTCCTCGAAATAGAGGAGGAGCTCGGCGCAAATGCAAAGTTCATCGGCGCAAGGGGACTCAAGGGCTTCCGCAATCAGCTTCGTGCCGAGGGAAAACTGTAAGCT
>JAQXZB010000114.1 GCA_029226975.1 Clostridiales bacterium
AAAGCAAAGCTTTAAGGCGGCGGTAATACCGGCGGATAAAGACGGAAAAACGGGTGACGAGGTTCTGTCGGAGGAATTTACCGAGAGCTATATGACAGGTATTATGCCAAATGTAACATCGGTTAAAATCGAGGGCAAAAATTCTGTCGGAGAAACTTTAAAGGCGGTATATACCGCTGAAGATAACGCCGGAAACGGAAAGGATAAGTACAGATGGTATATATCCGAGGACGGCACAAACTGGAGCAGAATCGAGGGTGCCGACAGCAGTACATACACAATAGGCATAGAAGCGATAAGATCATATATTAAATGTGAGATAAGCGTTGCCGGAAGAGAAGGCACATACAGTTATTGGAAGGAAAGCGAAAATGCCGTTTTGGACAATTCGTCAATAGCCGAAATGATAAAAGCCGTACAGAATGAGAACATAACCGGCAAAAATGCACTGATGCTAAAGCTTTTGGGCAAATGCGATCCGAATTTTTATGCATACTCAACCGAAATTCAGCGAAAGATTGCGGTTGCTGCCATAACTGCGGGCGTTTCATCGGAGGAGGACTACAATAAGCTTAAAAATGGAATTTTAGACGGCTCTGTTAACGTAAGTGTGAGTGAGTTGGATTTTGCGGACAAGCCGATGATTTCAATCGGCTCTAACGGCGAAGCGGTGAATGATATAAGTTTTACAGACCTGGATTCAGTTCAATGGGCAAGAACGGCAATATTAACCCTTTGCAGGAAGGGAATAATAAACGGTTATTCCAATACTGTATTTGCTCCAAACGATAATATTTCAAGAGCGGAGTTTACGGCGCTGCTTGTAAGAGCTTTTTACGGTGTAAATGAAAGAGTATCGCACAGCTTTACGGATGTTGAGCCCGGTGTATGGTACGAGCAGTATATTGCGACTGCGGTGCAAAACGGACTTGCCCAGGGCAGAGCGGACGGCTCATTCGGCCCTGACGAGCCCATAACAAGAGAAGAAATGGCAATATTCTGCTCAAGAGTGTTGGAGTCGGGAAAGTGCTATATTGAAGATGTAAAGGAATATTCGGCATTTGACGATGAAAACGAGATTTCGGAATATGCACATGACAGTGTGGTAAGCGTTGTCAAAAAGGATATAATGGGCGGCATGGATAATAATCGGTTCAGCCCCCGGGAACGTTCCACAAGAGCGATGGCGGCACAGGTTATTTATGCAATGCTCGGCAGACCTGTTGACGGAGAAGCTGTGAGCGCCGATGATATAGTGATTGAAGATTTTGAAAATAAAATGTCATGGATATTTGAAAACGGATATCCGGATAACAGTGAGGTGGAAAAGCTTGCAAGCGGAAGCACCGCTTACAGCGGTACCGGCTCTGTGGTGTTCAAAGGAAAGGCTGCGGCAACCGTTGCTGCGGGAGCAAACAGATATTTTAGAATTATGTTCTATGATGCAAACGGTTCAAGCGGCGGTGTTGACGGCTGCCTTATTGTAGAGGGTGACAAGGAAACATATACAATCGGTGCAAATACAGGCGACGGTGCATATAATCAAGGCTTGTATTATCAGTGCAGAGTCGGCAGCAAATGGTATGAAACGGGAGTTGTGAAATCCATCGGCTGGCATGAATTTGCAATAGATATGTCTAAACCGGACAAGGTCGATATGTATATGGACGGGCTTCTCGTAAAGTCCTTTGAGGATTCGGGAACAACACCCCAAAGAGTGGTTATAGGTAACTTAAATGACGGTACATCCGGGAAATACAACTGCTACGGTGACGATTTCATGATGGCAAAGAGCAAGGAAGTGTTCGATGCATACAGGAACGCAAACCGTCCTACGGGCAACGTTCTTATATCCGACAATCCGCTTGATATAAGCACTTTGCCGGACGGAGTGAAAAATATGGCCAAGCTGTTAAACGCTCTTGCAATTCTTCCCGTAAGCGAGGGCGGCGGTGCCAAAGCTTCCGATAAGGTGACAAATGAGGAACTGGCATATTTACTGAGCGGTATGCAAAATGAGAGTGCATATCACAAAACCGCACAGAAGCAGTATTTTGAAGATGTTCCCATTGACCGATGGTCGGCAGGTTATATTGCCGATGAGGCAGAGAAGAAGCTTATACCATCAGATACCAAAAATTTTAAGCCCGATGAGGCGGCAAAGTGTGCAGACGCGATTGGTGCGGCTATGAAGCTTTTAGGCTACGGTACGGTTACGGCCTCCCGGGAAAGCAAGGAAACGCTTGCCGCAGCGTCCGAGCTGGGACTTACGGACGGAGTGCCGACCGGCGGTGAGCTTACATGGGAAGCGGCAGTCAGACTTTTTTCCAATATGCTTGAGGCCAAGATGTTAAGGCTTGAAATAGAAAAAAATCTTCCGAGCTTTGTTAAAACCGATGTTCTGTACATGAATTATAAATTTGATGTTTATAAGATTAAAGATACTGTAAACGGTGTATACGGAGGAGAATTTACTTCACAAACAGAGCTTGATTATGATGAGATGCTCATAGGCGACTATAAGATAAAGACCAATAAAAAGCCTGTGGGAGAGTATCTCGGAATGGAAGCGAAAGCCTACGTTTACGGCAATGAGGATGAGGATGATTATACTCTGATTTACATTGCGGATGCAGGCACAAGCAAAAAGGTGACAATCGGCGCAAGAGATGTTGACGGTTGCAGCGGCAATGAGCTGAAGTATTCGATTGAAAACAAGCAAAAAACCTTGAAGCTGTCCAAAAATCTCAAGGTTATTGAAAACGGTTCGTATCTCTTTGACTACGGTGATGATAATTTTATATTCGATATAGGCAATATCAGACTGATCGACACCGAGAGTGACGGGACATATGACTGTGCGGTAATAGAGCATTATGAGCCGATAAAGGTTGTCGGTTATGATACAAGCACAAAGGCATTGCATGACGAATACACCGGCAGAGCATATAACCTCTATGATGTCGATATAGTAACGGAAAGCTTTATCGGCAGAGCATACCCGGAGTCGCTGACGAACGGAACGGTAGTTCTAATTGCGGCGGCTGCCGATGAAAAGCATGCGGATATTATTGCTGTAAATGATACCGTACAGGGAACAATAACCAGTGTTTCGGAGGATAAGCTGTGTATTGATACAAAGGAGTACAACATTGCAAAAACCTTTGCGGAGTATGTCAATGACAAGGGAAACGGACTTTTGAATGCCGGAAGTCAATCGGTATTTTACATTGACGCTTTCGAAAATGTGGTAGGAGTGCAGACGCAGCTTTCGGGAGGCTCGGTGTATGCCTATGTTACAAAAATATGGCTGGACGAAGCCGGCGATGACGTATGGCTTAAAATGTTTACGGACAAGGGCATATTTATAAAGGTTGTCTGTGATACAAAAATTACAATAAACGGTGAAGTCTCATCACCGCAGACGCTGCTGGGCAAGGAGCCTCAGCTTGTAAAATATAAGCTCAAGGACGGAAATACCTTAAAGACCATAGATTTTGCGGACGAAAGCCACAAGAGAACACTCACTATGCCGGGCGATAACGAGCTTAAAGGCTCCGATAAGTTCTGGCTGTACTACAGCGGCGATATAATGCATTGGGATTGGTATGGATTTGGGTCTGTTATAAATGATACAAACAAGCCGATATTTATGGTGATTGCGCCGGAGGGATATGAAAATGACGATAAGAAATACAGACTGGGCAGTGCAGGCGAATTCGGAAACGACAAAAAGTACAATATTATGGCATATGACGCCGACGAATACAACCGCGTGCAGATTATCGTATACAAACCCTCTGTGGCTGAATCTGACAAGCCGGACAATCCCAAGGATATTACCAAAACGAGAGTATTTGTCTTTGATACGCTTTCAAGCAGACTAAATGATGATAACGAGGTTGTTCAGATGATAAGCGGCTGGGAAGAAGGCAAAAAGGTATCCTATGAGGTGGCAGAGGGAATTGACCTTAATGCGGTGAAGCGTGAGATTGGTTATGAAACCGACTGGAAATTCGGAGACTGCTTGATTATCGGATATGACAGGGAAGGCAAGGTCAGCGGAGCATGGGAACATGAAAACATGGCAAATCATCTCAATTCCGACCCCGCCCAGCAAAGACTTTATGTTTATTCGGAGGGTGAGAGCGAGTACAGTGATTTTACCCCGTGCTATCATTCTGATTTTTATTACCCGCAGTGGTCGGCATTCTGGTTCGGAAAGATTTTAAAGTCTGAAAGCGGAGGACTTGTAATCGAAGGCAAGGACGGAGTTGAATTCCAG
>JAQXZB010000115.1 GCA_029226975.1 Clostridiales bacterium
CCTGCCAAAAGCCCCGACACAAGCCCATGATAAAAGGCTTCGGTGTTATCATAGAAGCTTATGCTTGATTTTAAAAGCTTTGTTATGGGCGCGGCAAAGCCCGCCGCGTCATTGCTTAAGAGCGCTTTATATAATTCGTCCTTGTTTATTTCTCGCTTGTATTTGTTAAAATACTGCATAATTATATCCTTATAGCAGCTTTTAATTTCAAGGTTTGGTATCACAAGAGAATACAGCGCCGTATCCCCTGTTTCTTCGCCGGTTTGCACCACTTCCTTGACTTTCAAATACCCCGTAAAGAACAAAAAGCTCCAGATATTTTCGTTGCTGTCCGTTAAGTCCCCGTAGGTTACGGTTTCTTTTAGGTGAGTTATGACGCTTCCGTCATGAAGCAACCGCTCCACTATGGCTTTTGTTTCATCGTCAGATTTTTCTACCAGCGTTTTTATAATGCTGTTGGAGCTTGTATTCGCCCACCAAGGCACTGCAAAGGCTTCTTTATTCCTCGCCCATGTCTTTACCTGATTTAACACGCTCCAAGGATTATATACCTCGGAATTCCCGAACAAGTAGCCATCATACCAACGCTTCATGACCGTTTCTTTTTCTTCTATTTCATAATAGCACATAAGCTCGTCAACCTCAGACTGTACAAATCCGAAACACTCAGAGTAGCTATTCGATAATATGGAGTTGACATCAAGGTTGTTAAGTCCGGTAAATATGCTTTCCTTTGATATTCTGAGACACCCGGTTATAACCGAAAATTCCAACGCCGGATTGGTTTTTAGGGCAGACTCGAACAGAGAACGGATAAAGCGCACCATTTCATCATAATATCCGGAAAAATACGCGTCCTCCAAGGGCACATCATACTCATCTATGAATATAATAGTATTTACTCCGTAATACTGCTTTAAGTACATACACAAGCTTCCTATAGACTGATTAAACAGCTTTTCGTCGGCATTTTCATAAGACAATATTCTCTTATACTCCGCTTTTTGCTCATCCGTCAGCTTGTCACTGTCAAGTATAAATCTATATTTATGAAACTGCATACGAATTTCCCTGCATATACTGTTAAGTGCAAGCTCATAATTCCCCTGCTTTGCACATTTTAAAGACAGGGTTATAACAGGGTGTGTATTTCTGTACATTGCAAGTTCATCGTAATGCTCCGATATTTTCAAACCATCAAAAAGATAAGCATTTTCCTTTTCGGTTATATCAAAGAAATATTTGAGCATACTGAAATTAAGAGTTTTTCCAAAACGGCGGGGTCTTGTTATAAGGTTATTTTGCCCGCCGTTATGAAGCAGCTCATATATAAGCATTGATTTGTCTACATAATAAAACCCACCATCCATAAGCTGCTTAAAATCCTCATAGCCTATGGGTATGCGCTTTTTGCCGTTGTTTAAAATCATATCCGCTTACCTCCCGCAGTTTCTTGCTTTAAGTATACCACAAGTTGAGCGTTTTATCAACCGAATTTTCAAAGATTTTTAACAACATTCAGCGGCATGGCATATTACAACATTACTCCATCCTTAAAAACAGATATTTCACGATAGCCGTTCTTTTCGTTGTTTGTCATCTCTCCGTTTGCAACCGATATAATATAATCCATAAGCTCACAGGATAAATCCTCTCCCTCTATTGCCGGACCTGCATTAAAATCTATCCAGTGGGGCTTTCTTTCGGCAAGCGGCGTATTTGTTGCAATTTTTATCGTCGGTACGGGTGCGCCTACAGGAGTTCCCCTGCCCGTTGAAAACAATATCATATGACAGCCGGAGGCAGTCAGATTTGTAACCGCAACAATGTCGTTGCCCGGTCCCGTCAGCAGATTAAGCCCCCGGTTTTTAACAGGCTCTCCGATACCTATAACATCCGCCACCTCCGCGGTTCCCGATTTCTGCACACATCCGAGCGACTTGTCCTCAAGCGTGGTTATCCCACCCTTTTTATTCCCCGGTGACGGGTTTTCATACACAACCTGACCGTGGCGCGTGAAATAATCCTTGAAGTCGTTTATCAAATGCACGGTTTTTTTAAATACCTCCTCATTTACGCATCTGTTCATAAGAATTGTTTCCGCTCCGAACATTTCCGGCACCTCCGTCAAAATCGCGCTTGCGCCCGAGGCTATAAGCTTATCGGACGCTTTACCTATCAGAGGATTTGCCGTCAGTCCCGAAAAGCCGTCGCTGCCGCCGCATTTTAGACCTACAACAAGCTTTGAAATATCGCACTCCCGGCGCTTGAATTGCTTTGAATATTCCACAAGCTCTCCGATAAGCGTCAGCCCTTTGGTGATTTCATCATCATAATCCTGCGTACTCATAAATTTAACTCTGTTTTCATTTACATCACCAAGAATCTTTTTAAATACCGGAATATTATTGTTTTCACAGCCAAGTCCCAAAACAAGCACTCCTGCGGCGTTAGGGTGATTTACAAGACCTTTGAGAACCGCTTGTGTTGTCCTTTGGTCATCGCCAAGCTGTGAACAGCCGAACGGATGGACAAAATTAAATATTCCTCCGCACTCCGCGCCGTATTTTTCATTTGCTTTGCGCGCGAGGATTTCCGAGGTTTTATTAACGCATCCGACAGTATTTATAATCCAAATTTCGTTTCGTATGCCCACACTGCCGTCCTCGCGAACATATCCCATGAAGGTGCGTTTAGGCTGCGGCATCAAGTCATTATGAACGGGTGTGTATGTATAATCCAGCGTACCCGATAAATTTGTTTTGATATTATGCGTATGGACGTGCTCGCCTTTTTTTATGTCCGCGACTGCGTGACCTATCGGATAGCCGTATTTTATAATCTGTTCACCTGCTTTTATATCCTCAAGCGCTGTTTTATGCCCCCTCAGTTCTCCGTCGAGCATTACGGCAACGTTGTCCTTTTCGTTTATTTTAAGCGTTTTCATTCTATGCTTCCTTTCATCATGACGCATTTAAGCGCGTCTTTCACGCCATCCTTTTCAATCATGAATATGTACTTTTCCGTAAGCTCATGAAGGTATATCAGATTGTCATCCCAAAGCTCGGTATTGCTTAAAATTTCCGCAGTCGATGACCTTTTAATAAAATCAATTACCTCTTTATCATCATTGGGAGTGCCTGTTTTGTAAAACACAATAAGCGCCGCAAGCGCAAAGGTCAGGCAAGCGGGCACACATCCGAATTTCACCATGTAATCCTTAATGCTCGGCAGTACCCTCACCTTAAATTTAGATACGGAATTGAGAGCAATGCTCGACCAGCAGTGTTTTATAAACGGGTTTCTGAAGCGGTCAAACACATCATCAGCAAATTTCACAAGCTCGTTTTTTTCCATATCGATAGTAGGTATTATCTCCTCAAAAACCGACTTTTTAATATATTCGCTCAAAATCTCATCGTCCATTGCCTCACGCACTGTTTCCACTCCCATAAGCATAGCCGATGAAACAAGTGTTGTATGCGCGCCGTTAAGAATACGCACCTTGCGTTTTTTATAAGGCGTGACATCGTTCGTCCAAATTACATTAAGCCCTGCCTTATCAAAAGGCAATTCCTTTGCAAATTCGGTACTTCCCTCAATTACCCATAAATGAAAAATCTCGGCAGTGTCAATCATATTGTCATGATAACCGAATTTTTGTTCCATCTCGTCCGCCGCGTCCTTAGGGTAGCCGGTTACAATTCTGTCAACGAGCGTATTTGTAAACACATTTTCCTCGTTCACCCACTTTATAAAATCCGCGCCGTAATCCCAATCGGCAGCATATTTTAATACACACTCTCTGAGGTTATCGCCGTTCTTGTCTATAAGCTCGCAGGGCAGCAGTAAAAATCCACCCAGACCCGCGTCATAACGCGCCTTTAAGAACATTGTGAGCCGTCCGGGAAATGTGGTGTTTTTAAAATCACATTCCTCTTTTCTATACTCAATTCCCGCCTCAGTTGTGTTTGATACGATGTATCGAAGCTTGGGATTTTTTGCGCATTTAAAGAATTCATCTGTATCTTCATAGGGATTTATTCCCCGCGTTATGCAGTCTACAACACCTTCCTCCTCAGCTTTAACGCCGTTTATCAGTCCCCGCAAATACAGAGTGTATAAACCGTCCTGTTCGTTTATAGCATCAACACGACCTCCCTCAAGGGGCTGAACAACCACCACTCCGAAATCACCGCCGCATCTTTTGTTTAGCACATCAAGCATCCAATCCACAAATCCGCGCAAAAAATTACCCTCTCCGAATTGAAGAACGCGCTCCGTATGTTTTTTAATATTTTTTCTTTTTAACAGTTCCATAACATACTCCTTTAAAATTCAATTCCAAAATATTGCTTTGCGTTATTAAATGAAATGTCTTCAATAATTTTACCGAGAATTTTATAATTCATCGGAAATTCACCTTTTTCCACCCATTCACCGATAAGATTGCAGAGTATTCGTCTGAAATATTCATGGCGTGTATATGATAAAAAGCTTCTTGAATCAGTCAGCATTCCCACAAACTTATTGAGCGCGCCCAAATTTGCAAGCGCTTTCATCTGCTCCGTCATACCGTCGCGCTGATCGTTAAACCACCACCCTGAACCGAATTGTATTTTACCCGCCGCCTCAGACGACTGGAAATTTCCCAGCATAGTCGCAAGAACGTAATTATCCTTCGGATTTAACGTGTAGAGAATTGTTTTCGGAAGATTACCATTTCTCTCCATTGCATCAAGCAAAGATGACAAATTAGCCGCTATTGAATAATCGGCTATTGAGTCAAAGCCAGTGTCAGCACCGAGTTTTTGAAACATTCTTGAATTGTTGTTACGGAGTGCGCCTATATGAAGCTGCTTTGTCTGACACCTGTCGATAGGTCCGACAACTATCATTTTTACACCCTTATTATAGCACTCTGTATAATACTTTTCAAGATTTTCTTTATAGCTGTCAACGCTTGTTTCATTATGACCGTACTCAATATATAA
>JAQXZB010000116.1 GCA_029226975.1 Clostridiales bacterium
AGTAAAAATACGCTCTATCATATTACCAAAGTCATTCCATCGAGGAATGACTTTGGTATGCACTTTTCGCGAAAATAAACTCTACCGTACCAACGTACGCCTACGAGTTCATTTTCGCGAAATCTGACTCAATTTCTCGCAGTCTGCCAGCGTGTAGACAAGTTTGTCTACACGCTGAAAAACCCCTTTGCGGGGTTTTTCATTTTATCGAATTTAGATACTGCTCCAAAATCAGGCAGGCGGCTACGGTGTCCAAGACCGCCTTGCGCTTTTTGCCGCGGGTGTTGGTTTCGTTTAAAAATCTTGACGCGCCGACGGTTGAGAGCCGTTCGTCTTGGTATATTATTTCACCGTCATATATGGTTTTTAGGGCATCGGTGAATTTATAGGTTTCCTCAACACGAAAGCCCTCGCTTCCGTCCATGTTTTTCGGCAGCCCCACAACTATTTTTTCGGGTTTGTACTCCTCGATAATCGGCTTCAGCTCAAGAAGCAGTGCATTCATGCCTTTATTTTTCACAGTCTTTACGCCGTTTGCCATAAAGCCCATTATATCGCTTACGGCAACTCCGACTCTCGCGTCACCGTAATCTATGCCCAGAATTCTCATATTATCCTCTCCTATGTGTTTTTTCTATATTATATCATACTTTTTCGGATTTGTACAGAAAATATATTGTAATTATGTGCCGATATGTGTTATAATGTAATTAACACGAAAGGAGACTGTATATGGACACACTGGTAAGAGGACAGAGCATTGACGGAGCAATCCGCGTTTTTTCGATAATTTCAACGGATATAGTAAACCGCGCCCATGAAATTCATCATACTTATCCGGTAGCAACCGCGGCCTTGGGCAGACTGCTCACCGGCGCGGCGCTTATGGGCGCATCCTTAAAGAATGAGGAGGACAGCATAACCCTGCAGATAAACGGCGACGGCGAAGCGGGCAGAATTATTGCCGTTACCGACAGCGGCTCGAATGTGCGGGGTTATATAGAAAATCCGTTTATTGACAGACCGCTTAACAAAATGGGCAAGCTTGACGTGGGCGGCGCGGTAGGCAAGGGTTATATGAGCGTTGTCAGGGACTTAGGCTTAAAGGAGCCGTATGTGGGACAGGTGCCTTTGGTTTCGGGAGAGATTGCGGAGGATTTGACCTATTATTACGCCAACAGTGAGCAAATTCCCACAGCCGTTGCCTTGGGTGTGCTGGTGGACACCGACAACAGCTGCATTGCCGCGGGCGGCTTTATGATACAGATGATGCCGGGGGCAACGGACGAAATGGCAGATACCCTTACAGCATCCCTTGACCGTATCGAGTCGGTAACGAGCATGATAAAAAAGGGAATGTCCGCTCAGGATATAATTTTTGAGGTGTGCGCGGGCTTTGACATGATGTGCTCAAACGAGGTTGTTCACCCCCAATATAAATGCACCTGCTCTCATGAGCGCATGAAGCGGGCTTTGATTTCCCTGGGAAAGGACGAGCTTGACGCAATCATCAAAGAACAGGGAAAAGCGGAGCTGGGCTGTCAGTTCTGCGACAATAAATACACTTTTTCAAAAGAGGAGCTTATAAACTTAAGAGAAATGGCAAAATAACCTCTTATAGGGTCGGATATTTTGGATATTATTGTAATATTATAATAAAAAATAAAAAAAATACTTGACATTGGGGCGCAAACCCTGTATAATAGTTTAGGTGTCTGATTTTTTGGAATTAAGACAATCAATTGGGATTGTTACACAGAGAGAAGCATCCGAGGGATGCCAAATAATTAAGGGAGGTGCTACAACATGAAAATGACATTTCAGCCGAAGAAGCGTCACAGAAAAAAGGAACACGGCTTCAGAAAAAGAATGGCTACCAAATCAGGTAGAAAGATTTTAGCTTCAAGAAGACAGAAGGGCAGAAAATCTCTTACTGCTTAATGCGGCACGAAGGCAAAAAGTTAGTCCTTAGCTTTTTGCCTTTTTTTGGATTATAGTATGAAGAACACAAACAGCTTAAAGCTAAACAAGGATTTCAGACGTCTGTACCGCAGGGGCAAAAGCTTTGCCGGCGGCTATGTTGTTGTTTACGCGGCAAAAAACAAAACCGCACAAAACCGCTTAGGGCTTACCGTATCAAAATCGGTGGGCAAGGCGGTTATGAGAAACAGAACAAAAAGGCTTATAAGGGAAAGCTATGCTCATCTTGAAGACGGTCTGGTGCAGGGCATGGATTTTATTATTGTAGCAAGAAACCGCGCGGCGGGCAAGGCTCAGCAGCAGATTGAAAATGATTTGAGATTTGTAATGGACAAGCTGGAATTATTGAAACAATGAAACGGATACTTATTTTTTTGATTGATATTTACAGACACTGTATTTCACCGTACAAGGGCGGATCCTGCTGCCGATTTGTCCCTACCTGCTCGCAGTATGCGAGAGAGGCGATAGAAAAGTACGGGGCATTAAAGGGCGGCTGCCTTGCCGTAAGGCGGCTTTTGAGATGCCATCCGTTTCACAAGGGGGGCTACGACCCGGTACCATAACAGGCGGCGGAGAGGATAATTAAATGTTCGAGTATCTTATTACAAGACCGCTGGGCTGGATTATTGAACAGATATACAGCCTTGTGGCAAATTACGGTCTGGCAATTATCATATTTACGATTATCGTTAAGCTGATATTGCTGCCGCTTAACATTAAATCCCAAAAGGCTATGAGAAAGCAGCAGAAGATACAGCCCATTATGCAGGAGCTTCAAAAGAAGTATGCAAATGACCAGGAAAAGCTTCAGCGCGAAACCATGAAGCTTTATAAGGAGAACAACATCTCCATGACCGGCGGCTGTCTGCCCATGCTTATTCAAATGCCTATTCTTGTGGGTCTGTATCAGGTTATACAAAAGCCTTTGTCATACCTTATGGGTGTTGACTGGATGGAGCAGGCGGTTATTGACAAGGTTTATATGCTAAGAGATGCAATGGCAGCATCCATAGGCAATCTTGCAAACCAAACGGAAGCGCAACTTGCCCAAACCTCGCAGATACAGCTCTCCAGATGGGCGCAGACAATAAACGGACCCCGGGACCCGTGGACCATTAACTTTAATTTCCTGGGACTTGACCTTGCGAACACGCCTTCGGCGGCGCTGGGCTATATTATGCAGGGGGATTTCTCCAATATTGCCGTTATTGCGCTTTTGCTGATTCCGGTGCTTGCGATATTGGCGCAAGTGTTTACAATGAAGCTTACGCAGGCGCAGACGGGTCAAAACAACAATGACAGCGAAAATCAGGCTGCCCAGATGAGCAAGACAATGAATTTGATGATGCCGGTAATGACGGGTGTGTTCACATTTACGCTTCCTTCGGGAATTGGTATTTACTGGATAATTTCATCACTTATGCAGGCTGTTCAGCAGCTTGCCCTCAACAAGTATTTCGATTTAAAGGGGGACGACTTTGAGATAAAGGCGCCCGCAGAAAGGAAGAAGCTTCATGGAAAAAAGAGCAAAAAGCGTTGAGCAGGCCATAGAGCTGGCTCTTAACGAGCTTGGCATTACCCGCGATATGGCGGATATAGAGATAATATCCGAAGGCTCAAAGGGATTTTTGGGCATCGGTGCCAAGGACGCTGTAGTAAACGTAACAAAAAAGCCGGTTGAAAAGAAGCCGGTACAAAAAAAGACCGAAACAAAAAAGAAAGCTAAAAAGCCGGCGCCAAAGCCCGAAGAGGAAAATCCCGCTCCGAGAAAAAAGAGCGGACTTTCTCCCGAAGCGGAAGCGAATAAATTCTTAAACGGCGTTTTCGGCGCAATGGGACTTGAGGTAGAGGTTCAGGCCGAGCTTGGCGAGGACAATACAATGAATATCAGCCTTACGGGCGATAACATGGGCATTATTATCGGCAAGAGAGGCGACACCTTAGACAGCCTTCAGTATCTGACCTCACTGGTTGTAAATCAGTGCAGCGAGGATTATATAAAGGTAACTCTCGATACCTCGGAGCATTACCGCGAAAAGAGAACTCAGACTCTTAAGGAGCTTGCCCGCAACAAGGCGGCAAGAGTTGCCAGAACGGGGAAGAAGTTCACCTTAGAGCCGATGAATCCCTATGAGAGAAGAATTATACACGCAAATCTTCAGGACAATGAGGAGGTAACAACCTATTCGGTAGGTCAGGAGCCTTACAGAAAGGTTGTAATCGCGCCCAAAAACAGACGTCCCTATCACAGCGGTGCAAACGGCGCGAAAAGGAACGGTTACAAGAGCGGATACAGCAAGCCGCGCCACAGCGCAGAGGAGCATGAGGAGCATGAGGAGCAGTCGGAGGAAATAACCGCACAGAAGAAGGGCAGTTATACCACGACGTATAAGGCAGATTTCAAGCCCCAGCAGCACAAGGCGCAGTATGCGTCCTTCGAGGACTATCTTGCAGCCCAGGAAAATAAAGATATGTAAAAAAGCGTTAAAACGTATCAACCCCCTTACCCCCAATCTTGGGGGTAAAGAGGTACGCTTTTTTTGAACAAGCAAAATTGCTCACTCAAAACGAGCAATTTCCTATGTTATAAAAAACAACCCCGCCGAGCCGAAAAGCTTGACGGGGCTTTTTTTTATTCATCTTTTTCACTTAACAGCACAAACCACAAAACGATTATCAGTCCCAGTCCCACGCCGCCGCCTATGAGTGCCGCGGGAAGCCGCCATTTTGTGTCTATTGGTTTTGCTACATCAATATGCGGAAGGTTCAGCTTATCCAAAAAGGAATCTGTACCCTTGTCCGCCTTTATTTTGCCGCTTGCCTTTTTTAACAGCAGCGGATTTCTTGAATACTGCTCTTTTATCTGTTCCAGCTCCCTGTCCGAGAGGGGAATACAGTCCGTACGTACCTTTAGTATTTGGTAGCCGTTTTCGGCATCGTTTGAACGCCTAAGAAGCGTGTAGTTATAAAAGGAACGGTCGGTGGAAAATCTTACATAATATATTTCATCACCCAGGTTGTACATATTCGTTATCAGATAGAATTTATCGCTGTTTTCGGTCTGTTCCAGGGCGCTTCGGTATTGGTCCATTGAGGAAAAGCGGCTTATATCAAAATCCCGGTAGCTTACCGCCTTTGACAGCACCTTCTCGACACATTCCTCATCAGCCGTTCTAAGTCGCTCCGCCATGTCCGGCAGGGTTACGCTGTCTGCGGACACGTTCTTTAAATTGGTAAAGAAATCGTCAAGCTGACGGTTGTAATCCGATATATCCACTCCCGAATGGAAATGCACCGAATTAAACGCCATAACACCGGTTTCATCAACATTCTTGGGCGGGTTTACATACATAAACGCATCATTGTCTATGACTGTGTAATATTCGTTGGTAACCAACTCGTCACCCTGATGCTCCTTATATGAGATATAACGCTTTTCGGCGTTATAGCCTATATAGAACTCGCCGCTCATATCCGGCGGCAGACCGGCGTAGGATTTGGAAAGCTTTGCGATTTCTATCGGCTCGTCCAAGGTTTCGTTGTAGCTCCATACATGAGCCTGGGCGGTATGGGTCACGCTGTTTAGCGTAAATATCACCAGATAGGAATTCCCGTTATTGTCAAAGTCTATCACATCACTGTAATAAACTCCGCCTAAGTTTATTCCGTCGGGATTGTCAAATTCCTCGCCGCAATGCTCATAGGTCACAGAGCCGTAGCGCTCCATAAAATCGTTTAAGACATAGGCATACATACCCGCAGTCTTGCCGGAAATATCATCGGCGCGCACAGCCGCAGACGTCTGTGACAGCAAAACGGTAAGTGCACACAGGACGCAGAAAAGCTTATTCAGTTTTTCCTTGAGCAATGCACATTCCTCCTTTTTGGGTACAGTAATCCTCATCTTATTATACTATTCTATTATAAGTTGTATTATATGACAAATCAAGGCATATTTCTTTAAAAGCCCTTAACATAAATGTTACAAAATCACTAAAAAAGGCTTTACAAACCAATAAAAGTGTAATATAATAGAACCTAATGATATTATAGGAGATGTATGCAAAATGATAAAAACAGCCGTACTCGGCGCAACGGGTTATGCGGGCGTGGAGCTTGTGCGTCTGCTGGCAAGTCACCCTGAGGCGAAGCCGGTACTTTTGGGCTCTCAGAGCTATGACGGACAGAGGATAAGCGATGTATATCCCAATTTCCGCCATGTATTGGAAACAGAATGTGAAAAGCTTGACTTGGACAAGGTCGCACAGTGCGATGTGGCGTTTACCGCCCTTCCCCATGGTGCATCAAAGGACGTTATTCCGCAGATTATTGAACGCGGCGTCAAGGTAATTGATTTAAGCGGTGATTTTCGGTATGATGATATAGAGGTATATGAGAAATGGTACGGTCAGAAGCACTCCGCACCGGAGCTTTTGAAGGAGTCGGTGTACGGTCTGCCGGAACTGTATCGGGATAAGATAAAGAACGCGCGTATTATAGGCAATCCCGGCTGCTACACCACCTGCTCGATTTTGGGCGCGTACCCGCTTTTGGCAACAGGCGCGGGAAGCGCAAAAAATGTTATAGTGGACGCGAAATCGGGAGTTACGGGCGCGGGCAGAGGACTGTCGCAGCAGTGCCACTTCTGCGAGTGTACAGAAAATTCAAAGGCGTATAAGGTGGCAACTCACCGCCATACCTCCGAGATTGAACAGGAGCTGTCAAAGGCGGCGGGCGAGGAGGTCTTAATCTCCTTTACACCCCATTTAATCCCGCAAAAGCGCGGTATACTTTCAACGATTTATATAAACCTTAACAGAAAATATACCACCGAGGAGCTTGTGGATCTTTATAAGGATTATTACAAGGACGAGTTCTTTATAAGAGTAAAAGACGCGGGCGAGCTTCCCGAAACGAAGCACACCGCCGGCTCCAACTTTGTGGATATAGGCGTTGTGGCGGACGAAAGACTGCAAAGAGCGGTTGTTGTTTGTGCGCTTGACAATATTGTAAAGGGAGCCGCGGGACAGGCAATACAGAATATGAATATAATGTTCGGTCAAGACGAGAAAACCGCTCTGGACAGACCGGGCTTCTATCTGTAAGAAAGGAAGATTATAAATGGAAGAGCTTATAAGGCGCGCCGGTATTTTAATAGACGCACTGCCGTATATGCAGAAGTTTGCCGGCAAGACCGTAGTAATAAAATACGGCGGAAAAGCCATGATAAATGACAGCTTAAAAAACAGCGTCATGGAGGATATAACGCTTTTAAAGTACATCGGAATAAACCCCATAGTAGTTCATGGCGGCGGTCCGGATATTTCAAAGGCGCTTGAGGAAAGAGGAATAAAGAGCCGGTTTATAAACGGGCTTAGAGTAACGGACAAGGCAACCATGGAAACCGCACAGCAGGTCTTGATAGGAAAGACCAACAAAGAGATTGTTGCGCTCTTAAACACCAAGGGCGGCAGGGCTGTGGGCATAAGCGGTATTGACGGAAGCTTTATCGAATGTAAAAAGCAGATGAGCGAGGTTGACGGCAAGCCGGCGGATATAGGCTATGTGGGCGATATTGTTCATGTAAAGCACTGCCTTATTGACCTTTTGGCGGCTGACCAGTACATTCCGGTCATCGCCCCCATAGGCACCGACGAGGAGGGCAACAGCTACAACATCAACGCTGATACGGTTGCGGCGGCGGTTGCAACAGCGCTGAAGGCGGAGAAGCTTATTCTTCTTACGGATATAGACGGTATCAGGGACGAAAACGGAAACGTTATCTATGAGGCGACCACCCATGAAATTCACGATATGATAGACAGCGGTGTTATAAACGGGGGAATGATACCCAAATCCTTAGGCTGCTGCGAGGCGATAGACGGGGGAGTAAAGGGCGTTCATATAATAGACGGGCGCATACCCCATTGTCTGCTGCTTGAAATATTTACTAAAACAGGTATAGGAACTCTTATAAAGAGCGATAACTATTAAACGGGAGGAAAAATATATGAGAATGTCAAAGCTGTTTATGCCCACCTTAAGAGAGGTGCCGGCGGAGGCGGAAATAACGAGCCATAAGCTTATGTTAAGAGCCGGTCTTATAAGAAAGCTGGCGGCGGGTATATATTCATACCTGCCCTTGGGCGTACGCTTTTTGAAAAAGGTTGAGAATATAGTAAGAGAGGAAATGGACGCCGCGGGCGCGCAGGAGCTTTTAATGTCGGCACTTTTGCCGGCAGAGGCATACCAGGCTTCGGGACGCTGGGAGGTATTCGGTCCGAGTATGTTCAAGCTAAAGGACAGAAGCAACCGCGATTTCTGCTTGGGACCCACTCATGAGGAGCTGTTTACCCAGGCGGTTATAAACGACGTTCATTCCTACAAGGAATACCCCATGACACTGTATCAAATTCAGACAAAGTATCGTGACGAGGGCAGACCCAGATTCGGGCTTATGCGCGGCAGGGAATTTGTCATGAAGGACGCATACAGCTTCGATTTGGACGAGGCGGGACTGGATAAGTCCTATAAGGCAATGTATGACGCATACTGCAAAATATTTAACCGCATGGGACTTGACTTTACGATAGTTGACGCGGACAGCGGCGCAATGGGCGGCAGCGGAAGCCAGGAATTTATGGTAAAATCCCCGGTGGGCGAGGACGGAATTGCCTACTGTGACGCCTGCGGCTATGCGGCCAACTACGAAAAGGCAGAGTGTATTTCCCAGGATAAGCCCCAGATAAAGGGCGACCTTCCCATGGAGAAGATACCCACTCCCAACGCTCACACCATTGAGGATTTGGTAAGCTTTTTGGGCGCAGAGCCGTATAACTTCGCAAAGACCATTATCTACAAGGCAGACGATAAATATGTGGCCGCAATGGTAAGAGGCGACAGAGAGGTAAACGAGGTAAAGCTTAAAAATCTCGTGGGCTGTGTTGATGATTTGGAGCTTGCCGCCTTTGACGCGGTAAGGGAAATAACCGGGGCACAGGTGGGCTTTGCCGGCCCTGTGGGACTTGACATACCGGTGTATGCCGATAAAGAGGTTGCATTGATGGAGAACTTCATAGTCGGCGCAAACGAAACGGATATGCACTATAAAAACGTGAACATCGGCAGGGATTTTGAGCCGACGGTTGTTGCGGATATAAGAGTTATCGAGGACGGAGATGTATGCCCCCGCTGCGGTCAGCCCATAAAGACCGCCCAGGGCATTGAGGTAGGACATATCTTCAAGCTTGGTACAAAGTATTCAAAGGCTTTGGGGCTTGACTACCTTGACGAGAACGGAAAGAGCCAAACGGTTGTAATGGGCTGCTACGGCATAGGCGTTACACGCTGTATGGCGGCGATTATCGAGCAGTGCCATGACGATAACGGAATTATCTTCCCGGTATCGGTTGCGCCCTATCAGGCAATTGTAATTCCCGTAAACAACAAGCAGGAGGAGCAAATGCGCGCCGCCGAGGAAATATATGAAAGCTTAAAGGCACAGGGAATAGAAACGCTCTTTGACGACAGAGCCGAAAGAGCCGGAGTGAAGTTTAAGGACGCGGATCTCATAGGCGTTCCCGTAAGGATTGTTGTCGGTAAAAAATGCGGCGAGGGCATTGTTGAGTACAAGGAAAGAACCGCCGAAGCTGCAGAGGAAATGCAAAGAGATGACGCAGTTATGAGGGCTGTGGAATTTATAAATGCGAATAAATAAGGAAAAAACGGCATACCCCAATGGGGCAATGCCGTTTTTAAATGCCTGAAATATTCTTTAAAAGCTCCTCTTCCTCTTGGTTAAGTTCCCGGTACTGACCGGGAGCAAGACCCAAATCGAGCGCAAGCGAGCCTATGGCAATGCGCTTTAGATACACAACATTTTTGCCGCGCTTGGCGCACATTCGCTTGACTTGATGATACTTTCCCTCGGCAATTTTTATTATTACCTCTTTGCGGTTTTCGCAAATCTCCAAAACCGCGCTCTTTGCCGTAAAATCCTTAAATTCCATGCCCTCGGCAAAGGCGGCAATATCCTCCTCCTCAGCTTCCTTGTCAAGCCTTGCAAAATAGGTCTTGTACACGTTCTTTGAAGGCGAGGTCAGCGCGTGGGAGAGCGCACCGTCATTGGTTAAGAGCAAAAGCCCCTCGGTGTCAATGTCAAGTCTGCCTATGGGGAACAGGTCAAGATATGAATATTCTTCGCCGATAAGGTCGATTACCGTTTTATAATCTCTGTCGCTTACGGCGCTTACAACGCCCGCGGGCTTGTTGAGCATAAGACATACGCTTTTTTTAAGGGTTACGGGCTTGCCGTTTACCGTAACAAGGCAGTTTTCGCCGACCTTGTCATCGGGAGCCTTTGCGGCGGCACCGTCTACTGTGACGGCACCGTCCTTTATAAGCTTTTTTACATCCTTCCTGGACAGCGGCGTACAGGAGGAGATATATTTGTCAAGACGCATTATTTAATCACTATCGGCTCTGTGGAGAATACGGCGTTTGTGGGGTTAAGCTCCCAAAGACCGCTTTCATCAAGCATACCGACTACTGTGTCATAGCCTCTGCTTGCCATGTATCCGTCTGAAATCGAAAGCTCGCCGCCCTCGTCCGCGAGAGCATCAAAGGTCAGCTTCACGATTTTTCCGTCAAACATGGGCAGATTGTTAAAATCGGTAAGCACGTTTACGGTCTTTAGCATATCGTCAAAGAAGGTGCCGTTAAATGCGTCCATGCCCTTTACGGCTTCGCCGTTTTCGTCAAGTATGCTTGTCGAGGTAAGCTTAAGCTTTGAGGGATCGTAATATATTGCAACCGAAGCGTTTGCAATGCCCGCGCCCTCGTATTGGGTGAGCTGATCGGCGTTTAAGTAAACGGTAAGCTCATCTCCGGTGCTTACGTCCTCCTTGTCGGCGCTCAGATAGAAGCGTGCCGCATCCTGTGAGGGAACGGGAGCGTCCGTTCTTATATCAATCGTAAAGGTCTGCCCGTTCCAGTCAACCGTTGCGCCCATAGCTTCCGCAACCGCGCGCATGGGGATAACGGTCTTGTCGTTTAAAATCTGCGGTGCGCTTTCCAAATCAACAATGGTTTCGTCCGCGTGCCACATATTCTGGAAGTGATATACCTTCATCTGCGGGTCATCAATCGTAAAGAGCACACGAGTCATGTTGTCTGCGGAGTCAATCTGGACCTGGCGTTTTTCGCCGAGCCACTGTACTTTGCAGTTCATTGCCCTAAAAACGCTTCTTGCGGGGATCATGGTTACATCGTTTATGATAATCGGATCCTGCTCCTCAAAGTGTATCATATGCCCGTCAACAAACACCTCGGGGGTCTGTGCCGAAGCCGAAGCCGCCATTAAGGTAGCCCCGATAATTCCTGCCGACACTGCGCTCATCAGTTTTAGTAATTTCATAATAAAAACCTCCAATATTAAATGTTGTATATATTGTATCACAAATTACGGTAATATTCAACAATTTTATCGAAACTTATTTATAAACATCTATTTTCACACCGTAAAACATTGACATTTAAGCGGAATTTTGGTATGATATACTTGAATAAATATGATTGCGCCAAAAGGCGCCGGGAAAGGACTGATATTATGTCAACACCAAAGGCAGCCCTGATAATGGGCTCGGATTCGGATTTTCCGAAGCTTAAGGCTTGCGTGGAAAAACTCAAAGCCTTTGAAATCGAAACGGAGGTACGCGTAATATCCGCGCACAGAACGCCTGAACAGGCGGCTGAATTTGCCAAAAATGCCAAAGCGCGGGGCATTGAGGTTATAATCTGTGCGGCGGGAATGGCAGCGCATTTGGGCGGAGTTATCGCCGCGCACACAACACTGCCGGTTATAGGAATACCGATAAATTCCACCTTAAACGGTATGGACGCGCTTTTGGCGACAGTGCAGATGCCGCCGGGAATACCCGTTGCCACAGTGGGTATCGACAACGGCGCAAACGCCGCCATACTGGCCGCACAAATACTTGCCCTAAAATACGACTACCTCGCAGATATGCTTGCCGCTTCAAAGGAAAGCATGGTCCGGGGCGTTGAAAAGAAGGACGCAAAAATAAAGGAAATTGTTAAGGAGATAGATTAATGTGAAAAATAAGCTGCGCATCTCATCTCGAAAGTCTGCCTTGAAGTATACGCATACGTCGGCGGCAGCCTTTCGAGCGACCTGCTTGCTTCTTTTCCACATTATGATTTATGCCGCCGCAGGGCGGCGGAATGGAGGATGAACATGAGTGAAAATGCATACAAGGCCGCCGGCGTTGACGTTGAGGCGGGATATGAGTCGGTAAGACTTATTAAGGACGATGTTAAAAAGACCGCTATTGAAGGAGTATTGGGCGGCATAGGCGGATTTGGAGGTCTGTTTCAGGTTCCCAAGGGCTATGACGAGCCGGTGCTTGTTTCGGGAACGGACGGCGTGGGAACAAAGATAAGAGCCGCCTTTTTATTGGATAAGCATGATACAATAGGTCAGGACTGCGTTGCAATGTGCGTAAACGACATTGTATGCTCCGGTGCAAAGCCGCTGTTTTTCCTGGACTATATCGCAATAGGCAAGAATGTTCCCGAAAAGGTTGCCCAAATCGTTAAGGGCGTTGCGGACGGCTGCGTTTTGGCGGGCTGTGCCCTTGTGGGCGGCGAAACCGCGGAGCATCCGGGACTTATGCCCGAGGATGAGTATGATTTGGCGGGATTTTCGGTAGGAGTTGTGGAAAAATCGAAAATTACGGACGGAGATAAGGCAAAGGCGGGGGATAAGCTTATAGGCATCGCTTCAAGCGGCGTTCATTCAAACGGCTATTCCCTTGTAAGAAAGCTTTTTGATTTGGACGGCAAGAATGCCAAGGAGATTTTAAACACCTATAACGAGGAGCTTGGCAAGACAGTGGGAGAAACGCTTCTCACTCCCACCAGAATATATGTAAAGCCCATTTTAAAGCTTATAGACGAGGTGGGAATAAACACGATTTCCCACATAACCGGCGGCGGGTTTATAGAAAACGTACCCAGAATGCTTCCGGACGGTCTTAAGGCGGTTATTCATAAGGGAACATGGGAAGTGCTGCCCATATTTAAGCTTATGGAAAAAATGGGCAATATCCCCGAAAGAGATATGTACAATACCTTTAACATGGGTATCGGCATGATTGTTGCGGTTGACGCGGACAAGGCACAGGCGGCGGTAAGCTGTCTTGAGGCGGCGGGCGAGAGAGCGTGTATAATAGGCGAGCTTGTCTGCGGCGAAAAGAGCGTTGAAATAGTCGATGATGTGACGGGCGAGGTTATCAGATAATGAAAAGAATAGGCGTACTGATTTCCGGCGGCGGAACAAATTTGCAGGCTATGATAGACAAGCAGGGAAGCGTTATAAAAAGCGGTAAAATCGTATGCGTCTGTTCAAACAGCCAAGACGCATACGGGCTTGAAAGAGCAAAGAGGGCCGGCATACCCACCAAGGTCATAAGGAAAAATGCCGACTGCGGCGGAGATACGGAGGAGTTCAGCCGCCGTATCTGCGCGTACATGAAGGAAATGCAGGTTGATATAATCGTGCTTGCGGGCTTTATGGCAATATTCGGCGGCGAGCTGTTGAGGGAATATTCAAACAGGATAATAAACATACATCCCTCCCTTATACCGTCATTTTGCGGTAAAGGAATGTACGGTCTGCACGTTCACGAGGCGGCGCTTTCTTACGGCGTTAAGGTAACCGGCGCAACCACCCATTTTGTAAACGAGGTTGTGGACGGAGGAAAGATAATAATGCAAAAGGCGGTATATGTGGAGGAGGGAGATACTCCCGAAACTTTGCAGCGCCGCGTAATGGAGCAGGCGGAGTGGAACATACTTCCCGAAACTGTGGAAAAGGTCTGTGCCGCTCTTGACGGAAAGGAATGAATTTTATGAAAAAGACAGATATTTATGAAGCTTTAAGAGAAAACCCGTATCCGGGCAGAGGAATAATAATCGGAAAATCCAAAAACGGTCAATATGCAGTGACAGCATATTTTATCATGGGCAGGTCGGTAAATTCCAGAAACCGCGTATTTGTCGAGGACGGTGACGGAATACGCACACAGGCCTTTGACCCATCAAAGCTTGAGGATCCCCACCTTATTATTTACGCACCGGTAAGAGTTCTCGGAAACAAGACCATTGTAACCAACGGTGACCAGACCGATACGATTTATGAGCTGATGAACAGCCAGATGACCTTTGAGCAGGCATTAAGAACCCGCGAGTTTGAGGACGATGCCCCCAACTTCACGCCGAGAATTTCGGGAATTATAAAAACCGGTGACGGAGATTTTAATTATGCAATGTCAATTTTAAAGAGCGCAAACTCAAACCCCAAATCCTGCCGCCGCTATACCTTTAGCTACAATAACCCCATAGCCGGCGAGGGACATTTTATTCATACTTATATGGGTGACGGAAATCCGCTTCCCTCCTTTGAGGGCGAGCCGGAGGAAATAGAAATCCCCGACAATATGGACGAGTTTACCGATAAGCTGTGGGAGTCATTAAACGAGGACAACAAGGTTTCCTTGTTTGTCAGATATATCGATTTAAAAACCCAAGAGGTACAATCGAGAATAATAAACAAAAACTGCTGAGAATGGAGAATAAATATGAACGAAATGGAATTAAAATACGGCTGCAACCCCAATCAGAAGCCGTCAAGAGTATTTATGGAAACGGGGGAGCTTCCCTTTGAGGTGATAAGCGGAAAGCCCGGATATATCAATCTTTTGGACGCCTTAAACGGCTGGCAGCTTGTTAAGGAATTAAAGCAGGCAACGGGTCTTGCGGCGGCAACTTCTTTTAAGCACGTTTCCCCGGCCGGTGCGGCTGTGGGTCTGCCCCTTACGGACACTTTAAAGAAGATTTATTTTACCGATGATGTGGAGCTTACGCCCCTTGCAAACGCTTACGCAAGAGCCAGAGGTGCGGACAGAATGTCCTCCTTCGGTGATTTTATCGCCCTGTCGGACGAGTGCGACAAGGCTACGGCTCTGCTTATTAAAAAAGAGGTTTCGGACGGTGTAATCGCTCCGGGATATTCCGATGAAGCTTTGGAGATTTTAAAGGCCAAGAAAAAGGGAAATTACTGTATTTTAAAAATCAATCCCGATTACAAGCCCGCTCCCGTCGAGAGAAAGCAGGTTTACGGCGTTACCTTTGAGCAGGGCAGAAACGAGCTTGACATAAACGAGGCGCTTTTGGAAAATGTCGTAACGGACAACAAGGAGCTTTCAGACGCCGCAAAGCGCGATTTGATGATTTCGCTGATTACACTAAAGTATACCCAGTCAAACAGCGTATGCTATGTAAAAGACGGTCAGGCGATAGGCATCGGCGCGGGACAGCAGTCGAGAATACACTGTACGCGTCTTGCCGGAAACAAGGCGGATATATGGTGGTTAAGACAAAGCCCGAAGGTTTTGGGACTGCAGTTTGTTGACGGAATAAGACGTGCGGACAGGGACAACACTATAGATGTGTATATCTCCGATGAGCATGACGATGTTTTAAGAGAGGGAACATGGCAGAAGTTCTTCAAGGTAAAGCCGGAGGTGTTTACCAAGGAGGAGCAAAGAGAATGGCTTGACAAGAACACCGATGTGGCTTTAGGCTCGGACGCATTCTTCCCCTTCGGCGACAACATAGAAAGGGCGCATAAGTCCGGTGTTACGGTAATAGCCCAGCCCGGCGGCTCGGTAAGAGACGACAACGTTATTGAAACCTGCAACAAATACGGCATGGCAATGGCGTTTACGGGAATAAGACTGTTCCATCACTGATTTTGGAGGTATAGACATGAAAATTTTAGTAGTAGGAAGCGGCGGCAGAGAGCATACAATCGTATGGAAGATTGCCCGGTCGCCCAAGGCTGAAAAAATATACTGCGCACCGGGAAACGGCGGTATTTCAGAGCTTGCCGAGTGCGTTGACATAAATGTTATGGACAAAGAAGGCATGGTCAAATTCGCAAAGGAAAAGGAGATTGACTTAGTTATGGTCGCTCCCGACGATCCCCTTGCGGACGGTATGGTTGACGCTATGGAATCAGCGGGCATACGCGCCTTCGGACCCCGCAAAAATGCCGCGATAATTGAGGGCAGCAAGGCTTTTTCAAAGGAGCTTATGAAGAAGTACAATATCCCCACTGCGGCTTATGAGGTGTTTGACAACAGCGCCGATGCGATTAAATACCTTGAAAAGGGCAGCTTCCCGGCGGTTATAAAGGCGGACGGACTTGCACTGGGAAAGGGCGTTATTATCGCAAAGGACCTTGACGAGGCAAAGCAGGCGGTCTGCGATATGATAGACGGCGGCAAGTTCGGAAAGAGCGGCAGTCGTGTGGTAATCGAGGAATTTTTAACAGGCCCCGAGGTATCGGTGCTTGCCTTTGTGGACGGTAAGACCGTAAAGCCCATGGTTTCGGCACAGGACCATAAAAGAGCCTATGACAATGACGAGGGCTTAAACACCGGCGGAATGGGAACATTTTCGCCCAGCCGCCTTTATGACGAGGACAAGGCGAAAGAGTGCATGGAAAATATCTTCCTGCCTACGGTAAAGGCAATGGCGGCGGAGGGCAGACCCTTTAAGGGCGTTTTGTACTTCGGGCTTATGATGACAAAGGACGGAGTAAAGGTTATAGAATACAACTGCCGCTTCGGCGACCCGGAAACCCAGGTTGTACTTCCCAGATTAAAGACCGACCTTGTGGATATTATGGAAGCGGTAATCGACGAGCGCCTTGACGAGCTTGAAATCGAATGGGAGGACAATGCCGCGGTATGCGTGGTAATGGCTTCGGGCGGATACCCGGTAAGCTATAAAAAGGGCTATGAGATAAGCGGAATTGAGGACGCAAAGGATATGGGAGCGATTGTGTTCCATGCCGGCACAGCCCTAAAGGACGGTAAAATCGTTACAGCCGGCGGCAGAGTTTTGGGCGTTACGGCAGTTGCCGAAAATCTTGACGAGGCAATTAAAAAAGCGTATGCGTCGGTTGAGAAAATCAGCTTTAAAGACGAGTTCCACAGAAGCGATATAGGAATAAAGAAGTATAATTAAAGCATTAAAGGGGGTGCGGCAAAATAGTGCAGAATGAACAAACCGAAGATTTTTAGGCGTTAAGCCTAAAAATCCTTGCCCGAAGGCGTACATGGGTACGTCGAGCGGTGAGGTTTGTTTATAGCATAAAGCGATTTTGGAAAAAATTTGTTAGAATAACAAATTTTTACCTTAGAATTAAACGTATTTTAACCGTATTTTGTTCTAAATTTGGCTTATTTGCTATACTTTTTTCGCTTTATGCGATCTGTGCATTTTGCTACAGCCCCACAGAACGGAGGCAAGGCATGAAAAGAGAGGATTACATAAGCTGGGACGAATACTTTATGGGGATTGCCCTGCTTTCGGCGCAGCGTTCAAAGGATAATCATACCCAGGTGGGGGCGTGTATTGTTGACGAGAAAAACAAGATACTTTCTCTTGGCTACAACGGTATGCCCATAGGCTGCAATGACGATGATATGCCCTGGGAAAGAGAGGGCTGCGCTTTGGAAACAAAGTATATGTATGTATGCCATGCGGAGCTTAACGCCATTTTAAACAGTAAAATGTCATTGCAGGGTGCAAAGCTTTACGTTACGCTTTTTCCCTGCAACGAATGTACAAAGGCGATAATTCAAAGCGGAATAAGGGAAGTGGTGTATATGTCGGACAAATACAGCGGTCAGGACAACAACACCGCCGCGAAAAAAATGCTTGACATGGCGGGAATTAAATATCATCGGTACGAAAAAACGGGACGGGAATTGACTATAGAGCTATGAATAAGAAAACCGTATCAAAGGCAGAGCTGTTTTTCGGGGGACTTTTGTCCCGCATGGAGGAAAACAGGGATTTTTTTAAGGAAATAAGAATAAATTTAAAGTCGGGAACCAAATACTTTACCGCGCTTATAACCATGGACGGTGAGGTTTGTTTGGACTATCAGGCGGTAAAGCGCCAAACGGACAAAAACGCGCTTTTTGGGTGGTTTTTGGCGGAGCTTTCAAAATATGACAGCGCCGAGATAATTTATACCGAGCGCGGCGCAAAAATCGTAATAACCGCGGACGATAAGCGCGTGAGCATGAAGCATGAGGACACAGCCGTACCAAAGACTGATACGGCGGCTGTAAAAACCGGCAGGGAGTATGTGGTAAACCCTGCCCTGGCAGGTGATTTGCTTAAGGAAATAGGCATACTTGCCGAAAACGGAAAAATCAAAAACGATAAAATAAGAAAATATAATCAGATTGACTATTTCATAGAACTCATGCAGGGGGTATTAAAGGAAATAGGCGAGCGTGACGAGTATCTGATTCTCGACTGCGCCTGCGGAAAAAGCTACCTTTCCTTTGTCATGAACTTCTATTTAAGGGAAATATTAAAGAAAAAATGCCGTTTTGTGGGCGTTGATTATTCCGAAACGGTCATAAACGCGTCAAGACAGACGGCGAAAAATTTAGGCTATAACAATATGGAATTTATAAAGGCGGATTTAAGGGAGTACACACCAGAGGAAAAGCCCGATTTGGTAATATCTCTTCACGCCTGTGACATTGCCACGGATATGGCAATGGCTTTGGGAATACGGGCAAAATCGCGGGCAATAGTCTGCGTTCCCTGCTGTCATAAGGATATTTTAAAGCAGTATTCCTATGAGCCGTTTCATGCGGTGACAAAGCACGGAATACTAAAGGCAAGGCTTGCCGATACGCTTACCGACGGCATACGCGGCGCGTATCTGGAGGCGGCGGGCTATAAGGTGTCCATGATTGAGTACATCTCACCCTTGGAAACACCGAAAAATATAATGATAAGAGCAGTATACTGCGGCAAAAAAAGCGAGCGGGCAAGACAGGACTACGAGGATTTGAAGCGTATGCTTAATGTTTCGCCGGCAATAGAAAAATTTACCGTAGGGGAGGAATAAAAATGAAAGAATTTGAGGAAAAGACCCTGTCCGTCACACCCATATTTGACGGCAAGGTAATCAAGGTCAGAACAGAAAAGGTGGAACTTCCGGACGGCAGAGAGGCAAACCGCGAGCTTATTGCCCATAACGGCGGTGTGGGTGTGATTGCCGTAACCGATGAGGGCGAAGTGTTTATGGTTTCCCAGTACAGAATTGCCGCAAGAAGCATGATGCTTGAGGTTCCGGCGGGAAAGCTTGAGGAGGGGGAGGACCCTCTTGAATGCGGAAAGCGGGAGCTTATCGAGGAAACCGGCTATAAGGGCAATAAATTCACATATTTAGGCACTTATTACGCAACTCCGGGCTACTGCGAGGAGAAAATTTCACTGTATCTGGCGCAGGAGCTTGAATGGGTCGGTCAAAATTTAGACGAGGGCGAATTTTTAAATGTGAAAAAATACAAGCTTGACGATTTGTACAACATGGTAATGAACAATGAAATCAAGGACGCAAAAACGGCAGTGGCAATTTTAAAGGCGAAAGGCTTGGTGGGATGATGAAAAGAATTATTTTTCTTATCATTATACTTCTTATGCCCGTCACCGTTCACGCCGCGGATTTTGCCTATGGCGGAGATATAACACAGCTTAATTATATAGAGGACATGGGCGGAAAATATTACGACAGCGAGGGCAAGCCACAGGACGCGGTAATATGCCTTGCCGAGTGCGGAATAAATACCGTCAGAATACGCCTTTCCAACAACCCCGGCAAGGGCAGGGGCGACGGACAGTATTATATGCCGGAGGGCTATCAGAACGAGGAGGATTGTCTGAAGCTTGCAAAACGGGCAAAGGCGGCGGGACTGGACATTGTCTGGACCTTTAACTACTCCGATTACTGGTCAAACGGCGAACGCCAGCTTATCCCATCTGACTGGGTCGGCGAAATCAAAAACGAGCTTGGCTTTGATGTGACGGACGCAAATTTTTTGTCCGCCATGACCGGGGAACAGAAAAAGACTGTGCAAAACAAGCTTGCGGAGCTTGTGTATTCATATACTTACAGGGTTTTAAAGGGCTTAAAGGACGAGGGCATTGCGCCTAAATACGTTTCCCTCGGAAATGAGATAAGGGGCGGAATGTTCTTCCCCTTTGCCAATACCTACAGTGCCGAGTATGATACAAAAGCGGGCGTTTTAGCCTTTGACAGCAGAGAAGGAACGGTTAAGTGCGAAAAGGACTGGGAGGCGCTTACCATGATTTTAAACCGCGGCTATGACGCGGTAAAGGAGCTGTTTCCCGAAGCGGGAGTTATAATCCACGTTGATGACGGCTCCGATTTTGAAAGCTGCAAGTGGTTTTTCGAGCAGTATATAAACGCCGGCGGAAAGCTTGACGTTTTGGGCGTTTCGTATTATCCGGCATGGAGCAAAAATACCGCCGATGTGTGCTTTGAATTTTGTAAGCAGATGAAGGATTACTTCGGCATGGACACGATGATAATGGAAACCGGTTTTAACTGGAGTCCGGTAAAAAAGGACGGTTATGCCGGTCAGTTGGTGGATATTGACGCGTATAAGGATATTTATCCCCCCTCGCCGCAGGGTCAGGCGGGATTTTTAAAGGAGCTTGCACTGGGGCTTAAGGATACGCAGGCGTGTTTGGGCTTCCTTTACTGGGATCCGGTCATGATCCATGTGGAGGACGCGGACGGGAATAATCTGTGCGGCTGGGCGTATCGGGAGAGCGATGACGGAGTTGAGCCGAATGTTGTGGAGAATACAACGCTCTTTGACTTTGACGGAAAAGCCCTGCCGGTTCTCGATATGCTTCGGGAAACCGCGCCCAAAAAGAGCTATGTTATCACCGAATATGCGGACGGAGTATTAAAATCCGTTAAAATTGCCGATAAATATGATAAAACGGCTTCATATTTATGGGACGGTGACGAAATAAAGAGTTTGTATTGACAAACGGGCGCAAAGTATGTATAATATACTTTAGTGCTTTAGCACGATAAAGTGAAAGGGGATAATTATGTCTGATTGGAAGCTTCATACACCGGAGGGTGTAAACGATATACTGCCCGCCCAGTGCGCGCGCAAAAAGGAGATTGAGTCCACCATGTGGTCGGTGTTCTCCTCGATAGGCTATAAGGAGATTGAGGTACCGTCCTTTGAGTATTATGACTGCTATGCCGGCGGTGAGGGGACAATTGCCCAGGAGAGCCTGTTTAAATTTTTTGACAACGAGGGGAGAATACTTGCCCTAAGGCCGGAGTTTACAACGTCCATTGCACGAATGGCGGCGACAAAGCTTGCGGATAAGACAATGCCCTTGAGGTTTTTATATACGGGAAATGTTTTCAGGCTTGAGGAGCAGTGCGAGGGTGCGAGGCAAAGAGAATTTACCCAGTGCGGAATTGAGCTTATAGGCTCATACGCTCCGGCGGCGGACGCGGAGGTTATCGCGGCGGCAATGGAGGCAATTTTGGCTTCGGGAATTGAGGAATTTTCCATGGAGATAGGTCAGGTCGCGTTCTTTAACGGGCTTGTGGAGCAGGCGGGGCTTGACGAGGTCATGACCGAGAAATTAAGAGAAAGAATAGATTTAAAGGACACTGTGGGAATAAAAGCCATAACCGATAAGCTTTCCATTGACGAGGGCGTAAAAAAGCTTATGATCGAGCTGCCGTATATGTTCGGCGATTTGAGCGTTTTGGAGCGCGCATATGTAAGCGGTCTTAACGAAACCTCAAAGCTTGCCCTTGACAATTTAAAGAGCATATACACAATGCTTGCGGACTACGGCTTCGAGCAGTATATTTCCATTGATCTGGGAATGCTTCAGAGCATCGATTACTATACGGGAACTATTTTTAAGGGCTATACAAGAGGAGTGGGCTTCCCCATATGCGCCGGCGGACGCTATGATAATCTTATGGGCAAATTCGGTGCGCCCAAAGGTGCGGTTGGCGTTGCGATAGGAGTAAACCGCATAATGACCGCTCTGGGGCATGAGAGTGCCGACGGAGTGAGCGCGTCTTTGATATTTGCGGAGAAAGGCGCCCGCGCGATAGCCTATGAATTGGCATATAACCTTCGTGTAAACGGCTGTCTGGTTGAATATTATATCGGCGAGGGTGACTTTACGGATGCGGAAAAATACTCCCATGCCGCGGATATAGGCTGTATGCTCAGGGTTTTTGCGGACGGAAAGCTTATGATAAAGGACTTTACCGCCGATGAAATTACCCAGACAACAGTGCAGGATTTTTTGGGCTACTATGCCGAGGATGACGAGCATGAATGTGACCATGAGCATGGCTGCGACTGCGGACATCATCACTGATTTGGCGGGAGGTTTTGAAAATGAGATATTTAACGGTGGCTCTTGCAAAGGGAAGACTTGCGGAGCTTGCAATGGATATTTTCTCAAGCATCGGCATGGATTGCGAGCAGATGAAGGAGAAAACGAGAAAGCTTATATTTACCGATGAAAAGAACAAAATGAAGTTTATTCTTGTAAAGGCGTCCGATGTGCCTACTTATGTGGAGCATGGTGCGGCAGACATTGGCATAGTCGGCAAGGATACGCTTTTGGAGGAACACAGAAATATTTATGAAATGGTGGATTTAGGGTTCGGCAAATGCAAAATGTGCGTGTGCGGCCCCGCCGCCTTAAAGGGTCAGCTTGACAATGTCATAAATCTTCGCGTAGCTTCAAAATACCCCCATATCGCGGCGAAATATTTCCGCGAGGAAAAGGGTCAGACGATTGAGCTTATAAAACTGAACGGCTCGGTGGAGCTTGCTCCCCTGGTGGGTTTGTCCGATGTAATTGTGGATATTGTGGAAACGGGCAAGACCCTTAAGGAAAACGGTTTGGACGTTTTGGAGGAGATTGTCGATTTATCGGCGCATTTTGTGGTAAACAAGGTTAGCATGAAGATTGAAAAGGATCGAGTAATGGACATTGTTGAAAAATTCAAGGAAAAGGTTTCGGGAGAGGACGGAAAATGAGAATATATCCGGCAATAGATATAAAAGACGGAAGCTGTGTAAGGCTCTTGCAGGGACGGTTTTCGGACGTTACCGTTTACGGTGACAGTCCCGCTGAAATGGCAAAGAAATGGGAAAGCTTAGGCGGCGAATTTATCCATGTGGTAGATTTGGACGGCGCCCTAAAGGGCTGCGGTGCGAATTTTGAGAAAATCAAGGAAATATGCGCTTCGGTGAACGTTCCCGTTCAAACCGGCGGCGGCATACGCACCATGGAGGACATTGAAAACAGGCTTTCGGCAGGGGTGAGCCGCGTTATAATCGGCACAAAGGCGGTTTCCGACGCGGATTTTGTCAAGAGAGCCGTAGAAAAATACGCTGAGAAAATAGTTATAGGCATTGACGCCAAGGACGGTATGGTTGCCGTAGAGGGCTGGGAGAAAACCAGTGATTTTACCGCGGTTGAGTTTGCAAAGAAAATGGTGGATTTGGGCGTTAAAACAATAGTGTACACCGACATTGCAACGGACGGAACCTTAATGGGACCCAATGTTGAGGCGATGGCGCAGATGGCGGCTGCGGTCGGAGCGGATATTATAGCCTCCGGCGGAGTGGGCAGTCTTGAGCATATCCGCGCGCTTGTCCCAACGGGTGTGGAGGGCGTTATCGTGGGCAGAGCGCTCTATACCGGCGCGGTGAAGCTTGAAGAAGCAATAAGGGCGGCAGAGAATGATTAAGCAAAATGACACCTCCATGCGCAAAATCATAAGCCTTATGCGCCGCGCCATTGAGGATTATAACATGATAAAAACCGGCGACCGCATAGCGGTGGGCGTATCGGGCGGCAAGGATTCGCTGGCGCTTTTGTGCGCTTTGGCGAAGCTTTCCGAGTTCTATCCCGAACGCTTTGAGGTTGTGGGTCTTACTTTGGAAATGGGCTACGGCGCGGATTTTTCCGAGGTGCAGAAGCTGTGCGCGGATTTGGGGATAGAGTATCATATAAAGCAGACCAATATAAAAGAGGTTGTTTTTGACATAAGAAAGGAAACAAACCCCTGCTCATTGTGCGCAAATATGCGCCGCGGTGCGTTAAATACTCTTGCAAAGGAGCATGGTTGCAATAAAATCGCGTTGGGGCATCATAATGACGATGTTTTGGAAACCTTTTTTTTGAGTATGTTCTACGAGGGCAGAGTAAGCTGCTTTGAGCCTGTGACATATCTTGACAGGATAGATATAACGCTGATAAGACCGATGATTTATGTTAGGGAACGGGACATAAAGGGCGCGGCGAGAAACAATGCGCTGCCCGTTGTGTATAACCCCTGTCCCGCCGACGGAAATACCAAGCGTCAGGACATGAAGGAGCTTATCGCAAGGCTTGAAAAGGAGCAGTACCCGGGACTTAGGAAACGGCTGTTTCACGCGGTACAGTACAGCGGGATAAGCGGCTGGGAGCCACAGAGGAGGAAATAATGAGAACAATAGATTTACATAATCATACAACCTTCAGCTATGACGGCACAAACACGCCCGAGGAAATCATAGAAAACGCAATTGCCCACAGCATTGACGTTATAGGCATAAGCGACCATCAGTTTTCCATCGGCGGAGATTTGTCGGAGTATATAGGGCGGATAAGGGCGTGCGGCGAAAAATACCGGGATAAGATACGCGTTTTGTGCGGGTTGGAAATCGGTACGCGTCCCGCGCCGGAGGACCTTAATATAAGGGATACGGACGTTTTGGATTATGTGCTTTTTGAAAGTCTTGATGACGAGAGGGCAATGGATTTTAAGGATTTTTTGGCATGGCAGAGAAATTTTCACTGCAAAAAGGGATTTGCCCATACGGATATATTCAGGCTCGGCGAAAGATACGGGCTTGATATGCTCGCTCTTATGAGAGCCGAGGGGCTTTTTTGGGAGCTTAATGTTTCGGGAAATTACAGCTATTACTATGATTTTTTGACAAATGATAAAAAGCGTGCCGCGGTGCAAAAAAGCGGCGTAACCGTCAGCATAGGCTCGGACACCCACTGGACAGAGGAATACCGCTTCCGTCAGCTTCGGCGCGCAAACGAGCTTATTTTGGGGCTGGGAAATCCCGTTCTGTTTTGAGGTAATAACGGAGGATTTTATTTTATGAAAATCGGCGGAGTTAAAATTTCGGGCAGTGCGCTGCTTGCCCCCATGGCAGGCGTGACGGATATGCCCTTTCGCAATATCTGCAAAAAATACGGCGCGGCGGCGTTATATACCGAGATGATAAGCGCAAAGGGTCTTTATTACAAGGACAAAAAAACAAAGCAGCTTATGGAAATCAGCAAAAACGAGCATCCCTGCGGGGTGCAGATTTTCGGCAGCGACCCGGACATAATGGCGCAGATTGTGCCGGAGGTTTTGCAAAGCGGCTGTGATTTTATTGATATAAATATGGGCTGTCCCACCCCGAAGATTGTAAACAACGGCGACGGCAGCGCGCTTATGAAAAATCCCAAGCTTATCGGCGAGATTGTAAAAAAGGTCAGTGCCGCATCGTGTGTGCCGGTGACGGTGAAGCTTCGCGCGGGCTGGGACAGAGCGCATATAAACGCCGTTGAGGCGGCGCTTGCGGCACAGGAGAACGGTGCGGCGGCGGTTGCCGTACATGGCAGAACAAGAGAGGATTTTTACCGGGGGAGCGCGGATTGGGATTTGATAAGGCGCGTTAAGGACGCGCTTAAAATTCCCGTTATAGGCAACGGCGATATTTTTACTGCCCATGACGCTAAAAGAATGTTGGAACTTACCGGCTGTGACGCGGTTATGGTGGGCAGGGGAGCCCAGGGAAATCCCTTTATTTTTACACAGATAAACGAACTGCTCATGCATGGCGAAATCCTTACCGAGCCTACGCCGAAGGACAGGCTCAATCAAGCACTGGAGCATATCTCAATGCTTGTTGAAAGGAAGGGCGAGAGCATAGGAATTAAGGAATCGAGAAAGCATATCGCCTGGTATATAAAGGGTCTGCCCATGGCTTCCAAGCTTAAAAGCGAGGTTTTTAAAATTAGTGATTATGCTACAATGGAAAAGGTTTTGACAGATTATATTATTCAAGTATTATAAATCGAATTAAACCGAGAAAAAACTCTTGAAAAAAAAATAAAAAATTGTTATAATAAAGAAAATATAGAGAAGTTGAAACCGCTAAATATGAATATTTAGCGGTTAGCTTTATCGATTTACGGAATGGAGGTTATAATATGTACGAGAAGTTTGCCAAGAAAGGACTTACCTTTGATGATGTGTTGCTTTTGCCGCAGGCATCGGACTTTACGCCCAATGAGGTGGATCTTTCGACAAATCTTACAAAGACTATCAGACTGAATATCCCGCTGATGAGCTCGGCAATGGATACGGTTACGGAGTCTAAAATGGCAATAGCTATCGCCAGAGAGGGCGGTATCGGCATTATTCACAAAAATATGACTATTGAGGAGCAGGCAGCCGAGGTTGATCGAGTGAAAAGGTCCGAGAACGGCGTTATAGCCAACCCATTCTCACTTACCAAGGAGCACACCCTAAAGGATGCGGACGATTTAATGGGACGTTACCGCATAAGCGGAGTTCCCATCTGCGGTGAGGACAATGTGCTTGTGGGTATTATTACAAACCGCGATTTGCGCTTTGAAACGGATTTTTCCAAGAAGATTGAGGAGGTTATGACCTCCGAAAACCTTGTGACGGCTCCAGAGGGCACAACCCTTGAGGACGCGCAGAAAATTCTCTCAAAGCACAAGATAGAGAAGCTGCCCATCGTTGATAAGGACAATCATTTAAAGGGTCTTATAACAATAAAGGATATTGAAAAGGCAATAAGATACCCCAATTCCGCAAGGGACAAAAACGGACGTCTGCTTGCCGGTGCGGCAATAGGCGTTACCGATGACGCTCTTGACAGAGTAAAGGCGGTATACGAGGCGGGAGCGGACGTAATAGCGTTAGACAGCGCTCATGGCCATTCAAAGAATATCATAAATAAGGTTAAGGAAATAAAGGCGGCATTCCCCGACCTGCCCATAATTGCGGGAAATATTGCTACCGCAGAGGCGGCAGAAGCGCTTATCGAAGCGGGTGCCGACTGTCTGAAGGTGGGTATAGGCCCCGGCTCAATATGCACCACCCGTGTGGTTGCCGGAATAGGGGCACCCCAGATTACGGCAGTGTATGACGTTTCCCAGGTTGCCAAGAAATACGGCATACCCGTTATTGCCGATGGCGGCATAAAGTACAGCGGCGACATTACAAAGGCAATTGCCGCCGGTGCTGATGTGTGCATGATGGGAAGTCTGTTTGCCGGCTGTGACGAAGCACCCGGAGATTTCGAGATTTACCAGGGCAGACGCTTCAAGTCCTACAGAGGCATGGGCTCTCTTGCGGCAATGGAAAAGGGCTCAAAGGACCGTTATTTCCAGACCGGCTCAAAGAAGCTTGTTCCCGAGGGCGTTGAGGGACGCGTTCCCTACAAGGGTCCCCTTTCGGATACGGTGTTTCAGATGCTCGGCGGCTTAAGGAGCGGCATGGGTTATTGCGGAACGAGAACAATTGCGGAGCTTAAGGAAAACGGAAAGTTCGTACAGATAACAGGAGCGGGACTTAAGGAAAGTCATCCTCATGATATTTATATCACCAAGGAAGCTCCCAACTACAGCTACAATACACAGGGTTAATATAAGGGGCTGTTGCATTTAGCGCAGACCGTTCAAAGGCTTAAAATGGCATAAAATCAATGACTGTGAAATATTTATCGAATAAAATTGATGTTGAAATCCGCATTTTCGTGCGGATTTCTTGTATTGAAGCCTTTGAACTATCCGCAAAACTCACCCTCGGAGTACCAACGTACGCCGTCGGGCAAGGCGAAATGCGTATAAATCCGCATTTCACTTCGTTTTGCGAATTCTGCATCTAAATTCATTCAGCCCCA
>JAQXZB010000117.1 GCA_029226975.1 Clostridiales bacterium
TCCTTTGGAGCTGGTAATGGGACTCGAACCCGCGGCCTGCGCATTACGAATGCGCTGCTCTACCAACTGAGCTATACCAGCATATATATGAGAGAGCCTTCGGCTCTCTCATTATGTTTTTAAAAAATCTCTATATGGTCCCACACCGATATGGCCTTCCGGTTTGAAAGCGTTATCAATATGTTCCATCAAATCTTCCATTAAAGTCAACTTCGGAGCGCCTACGATGATACCATACGGATTACGGTAATCAATACTTTCTCTTTCTTGCCGCTTCAGACTTCTTCTTGCGCTTTACACTCGGCTTTTCGTAATGCTCGCGCTTTCTGATCTCCGACATGACACCGGATTTTGCACACTGACGCTTAAATCTGCGCAGCGCACTGTCTAACGATTCATTATCTTTAACTCGTACTTCAGACACTTTCTTTCCCTCCCTCCGACAAGTCATAAAATGGACTTGATGGAATTTCAGATATTGCACAAGCCTGTCCTACCTGCCTATGCAACATATCTATTATACCCTATTTTATACCCGATTGTCAAGTGTTTTTAGAAATTTTTTATCATAATGTCAAAAAAACTAAGCCGCCCGCATCGGGTTTGGGTATACGGACAGCTTATTTCATCAGCTTGCCGAAAGCACTACCAATGCCATTGTTGTAATAAGGAACAGTATTGCAAGAGTTGTTGTAATCTTTATATACATTCCTTCCTTGGTTGTACCGCCGTTGCTCTTAAAGAAGGTATCGTTCATTTCCGAAGAAGCGCCCTGAATACCTCTCATGCCGGGATCCTTACCCTCCTGAACCAGTACGACAAAAATCAAAATTACCGATACTATCAGGTGAATTACAAGAAATACATTCTGCATATATCTAAGCCTCCTTTGCCTGCGAATATTATTATACCCATCCATTATACCACCTTAGTTTTAATTTTACAAGATATTTTTTTAAATTTTTTTGAATTTTTCTAAAAAAGGGTATACTTATGAGAAGTTTTCTGTTATACTAAAGAAAAAGCTTTACAAAAAAGGAATATATTTATGGAAAATACCGAAACGAAAAAAGAACGGGTCATTCTTGCCGGTGTTCATACCGGCTCCCGGGACATTCTCTCGGACACCACCGAGGAATCCATTCGGGAGCTTGAGGAGCTGGTAAGCACCGCCGGCGCGGAGACTGTCGGCGAGGTTATACAAAACCGTCCCGTACCCGAAAACGCAACATATCTCGGCGAGGGCAAGCTTGATGAGCTTAAGGCCGCCGCCGAAACCCTCGAAGCGGATACTGTCGTATTTGACGATGAGCTTTCGCCCATGCAGACCAGAAACATCTCAGACATATTGGGGCTTAAGGTCATTGACCGTTCCATGCTGATACTTGACATATTCGCCATGCGCGCCAAAAGCGGCGAGGGCAAGCTTCAAGTGGAGCTTGCACAGCTTAAATACCGGCTTCCGCGGCTTAGGGGAATGGGTATCGAGATGAGCCGTACCGGCGCGGGAATAGGCACAAGAGGCCCCGGAGAAACGCGGCTCGAATCGGACAGACGTCATATTATGCGCAGGATTTCGGCTCTTGAGGATGAGCTTCGGGAGCTTAAAAAGCACCGCGAGCTTATACGGACAAGGCGCAAAAAAAATTCCGTCATAACCGCCGCCCTGGTGGGCTACACAAACGCCGGAAAATCCACGCTGTTAAACACCTTAACCGGCGCGTCGGTTTTTGCGGAGGATAAGCTCTTTGCCACCCTTGACCCCACGTCAAGGCAGATTACCTTAGAGGACAACCGAAAAATCCTTTTGGTTGATACGGTAGGCTTTATAAGAAAGCTCCCCCACAAGCTGATAGAAGCCTTTAAATCCACACTGGAGGAAGCTGTGGTTGCGGATTTTTTACTGCACGTTATTGACGCGTCCTCCCCGGAGGCGGAAAATCAGATACGGGTGGTTGACAGCGTTTTAAGAGAAATAGGCGCAATGCCAAAGCCCGTAATCGGCGTATTCAACAAATGCGATGTTTTGGGTGAAGAACCGATAATTTCAAACAGCTACGATAAAAACGTATGCATAAGCGCCAAAACCGGCGCAAACACCGATAAGCTTACCGAAGCCATTGCCGAAATTGCCCCGGGTGCAAAAAAGCGCATACGGGTATGCATACCCTACCATGACGGTGCGGCGGTCAATATGCTTCACGAAACCCAAAAGGTTATAAGCGAGGAATATACGGAAAACGGCTCTGTTATGGAAATATATGCCGACAGCGGCGCTTACGAAAGGATAAAGAACTATGTCATCAAAGAATAGCTACAAAACCGTTGCCCGCGAAGCCCAAACGCTTCTGGTGCGCGAAAAATCGAAATTTATAACCCACGTCATGCCCGTTGACAACGAGCCGGACGCGGTTTCATACTTAAACAAAATACGCTCCGAATACCCCGACGCCCGACACAATGTCTATGCCTATGTCATAGACGAAAACAACATCTTCCGCTACAGCGACGACGGTGAGCCCTCCGGTACGGCAGGTATGCCGGTGCTTGACGCAATAAGAAAGCGGGGCATTGTGGATGTAATAGTTGTGGTAACCAGGTATTTCGGCGGCGTGCTGCTTGGCACCGGCGGACTGGTACACGCCTACGGTCAAAGTGCTTCCGACGGACTTAAGGAAGCAGGCATCGTAGAACGCCGGCTGTGCGACATAATCAATATAAAGGTCGATTATTCCCTTGTGGGCAAAATGCAGTATCTAATCGCCTCCAACGGCTACACTCTCGAAGATACGGTATATGACAACGAGGTGACTTTTACAATAAGCTGTCCCATTGAGGACACAAAGCGCGTTATTTCACAGATAACCGAGCTTACAAACGCGCGCGCCCAATGTACGCTCTGCGCTCAAAAATACACAGATAAGGAGACGGACGAATGAAAGCATCAAAAATAATAGGCTCACTGATTCTTGCCGCGGCGCTTCTTGCAGGCGGCTACATGGCGGGAAGATATACAAATTACGAAAGCATTTCCACCGCCGCACCCAAGCTTGAAAAGCCTTTGCCTACGGACGAAAGCGCACCCGAAAATTCCGAAGCACCGCCGCCCCAAGCCGCCGAAAATTCCGATGGTGGGCTGTTTATCGGAAAAACCAACGCTTCCTCGGTATCCTCCGAGGAGCATCTCTACAGAGAATTTGACATTAAGCTGGGCGAAAGGAACGCAAAGCTTTCCCTCTACACCTCCGCCGAATACGCGGACGGGGTCTTTTACTGGGACGACAGCCAGAAATGGACGGTCGAGGTCAAGGACGAGGAGGGCTTCTATCCCCTGTACTCACAGCGGGTATCCTCCGGCAGGGTATATGTGGAGGCCGCCGAGCCATCGGACGGAGGTACGGTGGTTATGGTCTATATAAGCACCTCAAGCGGTACGAAAATAAACAAATACACCTTCAGCAAGTCCGGCTTTTTGGAAAAAACAGTATATGATTCGGGTCCGGTGAATACTACTGTATCATCAATACCCGATTATAAATAAATTATAGGAGGTTTTTTTATGGAAATCACATTAACACATGAAAATTATGACGGCGAGGTATTAAAGTCGAATGTCCCCGTTTTGGTGGACTTCTGGGCACCCTGGTGCGGTCCCTGCCGCATGGTGGCCCCGGTCATTGAGGAAATAGCCCAAGAATACGGCGGCAAAATCAAGGTCGGCAAGGTCAACGTTGACGAACAGGGCGCTCTCGCTTCGCAAAACGCCATAGTATCCATTCCGACGGTTATTCTCTTCGTAAACGGAAAGCCCGCCGAAAAAATGGTCGGCGCTCATTCCTTTGATGATTACGCGGATATGGTAGAAAAGTATATTTAATGAATAATATACACTTTTTTGAATAAAAATACCGATAAAGTGCATAAAATTTTAATTTTTATGCACTTTTTTCCGTTTGGGTATTGCATTTTTATTCAGATAGTAGTATAATCATTATTGCATTGCAAAACAGAAAAAGGACGGGATAATATGCTTGAAGAAATCAAAGCTTTGGATAAGCAATACTATATGAACACCTTCGGCGAAAGGCTGCCTGTGTGCTTTACCAGCGGGCAGGGTATGCGCCTTAAAGCCGATGACGGACGGGAATTTTACGATTTTTTGGGCGGAATAGCGGTAAATGCCTTAGGACATGGGCATCCGAAATTCAAAAGCGCGCTAAAGGCGCAGATTGACAAGGTTATTCACACCTCAAGCCTGTATTACATAGAAAACCAGGCAAAGCTGGCAAAGCGTATAGTTGATGCGACCTGTGCGGACAAGGTATTTTTTGCCAACAGCGGCGCAGAAGCAAACGAGGGTGCAATGAAGCTTGCAAAGATTTACTTTTACAAGCAGGGGCTTGACAAATACGAGATAATAACTCTTGACAAGTCCTTTCACGGCAGAACTCTTGCCACCGTTGCGGCAACGGGTCAGGAAAAGTATCAAAAGCCCTACTATCCGCTGCTGCCGGGCGTAAAGCAGATTGAGCCAAACAGCATTGACGCCGTAAAGGCGGCAGTCACCGACAAAACCGCGGCGGTAATGATTGAGCTGATACAGGGTGAAAGCGGCGTAAGACCCATGGATAAGGAGTATGTGTCCGAGCTTCGCCGTATATGCGATGAGCATAATATTCTTCTGATTTTTGACGAGGTTCAGACCGGCATGGGCAGAACGGGAAAGCTGTTTGCCTATGAGCATTACGGCATTGAGCCGGATATATTCACCTCGGCAAAGGCATTGGGCGGCGGAGTACCCATCGGCGCGGTATGCGCAAAGGACAAGATTGCCTCGGCATTTGAGCCTGGCGACCATGGCACCACATTTGGCGGAAATCCTCTTTCAACGGCTGCGGGACTTGCGGTATTCGATATTTTCGAGGAGGAGCAGCTTGTGGAAAACGCCGCGAAAATGGGCGCGCTCTTTAAAGAGAAGCTTTCAGAGCTTATGGAAAAATACCCCGAAAAGATAAAGGAAGTACGGGGCGAGGGACTTTTAATAGGTATTCAGCTTGAGGACACCATAGCAAAGGCGGCGTCCATGCTGCTCTTTGATGACGGAATACTGGTAAGTCTGTGCGCGGGCAACACAATAAGAATTGCGCCGCCGCTTATAATAACCAAAAATGACGTGCTGCTTTTTATAAGCGAGCTTGAAACGGTGCTTAAAAAACTGTAAAAGGAGAGATATATAATGAAAGATTTAATAAGCTTACACGATTTGACCGCCGAGGAGGTCATGGGACTTCTGGAGCTTGGGCTAAAATTAAAGGACGAAAATAAAAAGGGTATTCCCCACAAGCTGCTTGCGGGCAAGACCTTGGGTATGATTTTCACAAAATCCTCGACCCGCACCCGCGTTTCCTTTGAGGTGGGAATGACGCAGCTTGGCGGTTATCCGCTGTTTTTATCCTCAAACGATATTCAGCTTGGCAGAGGTGAAACCATTCACGATACCGCAAAGGTCTTAGAACGCTATCTTGACGGAATTATGATCCGCACCTATGCCCACTCGGACGTTGTGGAGCTTGCCGAGGAAGCGAATATTCCCGTTATAAACGCTCTTACGGACTTGCTTCATCCCTGTCAGGTGCTTGCGGATTTAATGACCGCATACGAGCACAAGGGCAGGCTTGAGGGGCTTAAATTTGCATACATAGGCGACGGCAACAACATGGCGCACTCAATCATGTACGGCTGTGCAAAGGCAGGGCTTGACTGCGCTGTTGCAACTCCGGCACAGTATCAATGCGATGCGGAGGTTGCAGAAAATGCCAAGGAGGATTTTAAAGCCGGCAAGGGACAGCTTCTCATTACCCAAGACCCGGCAGAAGCCATAAAGGACGCGGATATTGTTTACACCGACACCTGGGTTTCCATGGGACAGGAAAGCGAAAAGGCTCAAAAGATAAAGGTATTCGGCGATTATCAGGTAAACAAGGAATTATTTGCAAAGGCAAAGAGCGATGCGATATTTATGCACTGTCTGCCGGCATACCGGGGCTTTGAGGTTACCGAGGACGTTATAGACGGTCCGCAGAGCGTTATATTTGACGAAGCGGAAAACCGCCTGCACGCGCAAAAGGCTGTTATGGCAACGCTTATGGCAGATTGATATGATGGATTTTCAGTCATTTTTTCAAGTAAGGCTTGCGACCTATGAGGATATTGAAGCAATAGGCACAATCACCCGGGAAGCCTTTACCAAATACTCCGCTCTGACCGGGACGGACAATCTTGACGCGCTGACGGAAACCGCCGAGGACATAAAGGCGGATATTGACAATAAAATCGTGCTTATCGCACTGACGGACGGCGAGCCGGTGGGCAGTGTTCGGGTGGAGATACGTCCCGACAACACCGCATACCTGACCCGTTTCGGCGTCAGGGTTGACAACCAAAACAACGGCATAGGCAAATCCATGATGAATTTAGTTGATAAAATCATGCAAAAAAAGGGTGTGAAGCGAATTTCGCTTCACACCGGCTCAAAAATCACCGCGCTCATACGCTTTTATTACGGCCGAGGCTTCTATATAGAGTCCACCGAAAATTCAAGGGGCTATCTGCGCGCCACACTGGTTAAGGAATACACCGACTAAGCATTTAACCGCACCGGGGGCTGTAGCAAAATGCACAGACCGCATAAAGCGAAAAAAGTATAGCAAATAAGCCGATTTTAGAACAAAATATAGTTATAACAGGCTTAATTCTAAGGTGAAAATTTGTTATTCTAACAAATTTTATTAAAAATCGCTTTATGCTATAAACAAACCTCACCACTCGACGTACCCATGTACGCCTTCGGGCAAGGATTTTTAGGCTTAACGCCTAAAAATCTTCGGTTTGTTCA
>JAQXZB010000118.1 GCA_029226975.1 Clostridiales bacterium
GTGCGAATACCTTAAGGAGCAGGGAGCAGATGCGATATTTATAATAAACTGCAACTTCGGAAACGAAGAAGCCTGCGGCAGAGTGGCAAAGGAAATGGGACTGCCCGTACTTTTGTGGGGACCGCAGGATACGGTGTTTGAGCCGGACGGAATGAGGTATACCGACTGCCAGTGCGGACTCTTTGCCATAAGCAAGCAGTTAAGACGCTACCATGTGCCATTTTCATATATAGAAAACTGTCCTGTGGAGAGCGAAACCTTTGCGGAGGGCTTTAAAAAGTTTTTGTCCGTTGCGACAATGGTAAAGAATTTTAAGAGTCTTAGCATTACCCAGGTGGGAACAAGGCTCACACCCTTTAAGAGCGTTATGTATAACGAGCTGGAGCTTACGGAAAAATTCGGCATGAATTTGAACAATGTAAACATGGCGCAGTTGGAGAATAAATTCAAAAAGGTCATGGCGGCAAAATCCTATGAGCTTGCTTATGACGCAAAGGACATAAAAGACAAATACGACACAGAAGGGCTTGACGATGAGGTATTAAAGAAAATGCTTGCCTTTGTGTATGTGTATAAGGAGATATTCGAGGAAACCGGCGCAGATGTTTTATCAAGCGAATGTTGGACGGCAATGCCTTTGGCACTGGGCGCAAATCCATGTCTTGCAATGAGTATTCTGTATGATATGGGCTATATTACAGCTTGTGAGTCGGATGTGCACGGCGCGATAACCTGTGCATTGCTTGAATGTGCGTCAAGAGGGAAGAACAAGCCGATTTTCGGTGAATTTACCGTAAGGCATCCCCAAAACAAAAACGCCGAGCTTTTATGGCACTGCGGACCGTTCCCCTATTCGGTAAAGGATGAAAATTCAAAGGCGAGGATATTTAATACAAAGCCGAGCTTTAAGGCGAAGGACGGGGAATACACAATAGCCAGATTTCAGGGTGACGGCGGAAAATACACCCTTTTGGGCGGCGAGTACAAAACCACGGACGGACCTCATACCTTCGGCACCTATATGTGGGCGGAGTTTGGGGATTTGTCAAAGATAGAGAAAAAGCTCATAAACGGTCCGTATATTCATCACATGGCGGAGATGTACGGTAAATATGCCGATGTGTTGGAGGAATTTTGTAAGTTCATTCCGGGTCTGGAATATGACCCGATAGAAGAATAGAAAAGGAGAAAAAACAATGAATGATTTTTTATTTGACATGATTGCGTCGGAGCTTGAGGACGCTGTGGGCAGAGAAAACTGCTCCACAAGAACAATCGATAAGATAACTCACAGCGTTGACTATTTCTGGCTGTCAAGAATGTGGGCGGACAGGGGTATGAGAATGCCGGAGGCGGATATTGTCGTTGCTCCCAAGGACGCAAAGGAAACCTCGGCGGTCTTAAAGATTGCCAACTACTATAAAATCCCCGTTACCACCTGGGGCGGCGGCGGCGGTACCCAGGGCGGCGCAATCCCCGTATGCGGCGGTATTGTTCTCGACACCAAGAGAATGAATAAAATTTACGATGTAAATGAAAAGGGTATGTACATAGAATGCGGCACCGGTGCAATTTACAAGCATATCGAATGGGCGGCAAACGAAAAGGGCTATGCCACAATGCATTATCCCTCATCGCTGACCTGCTCCACTGTAGGCGGATTTTTGGCGCACAGAGGTATAGGCGTATCCTCCACCAAATACGGCAAAATTGACGATATGGTGCTTCAGATGGAGGTTGTTCTGCCAAACGGCGACATTATAGAAACCTCTCCTGCGCCCAAGCATGCGGCAGGCCCCGACTTAAATCAGATATTCATAGGCTCGGAGGGTACTTTGGGAATTATGACAAAGGCGCAGATGCGAATTTACAATCAGCCCGAGTCGAGAAAGTTCAGAGGCTTCCTGTTCCATAACATGACCGACGCATTTAATGCGGGAAGAGAGCTTTTACAGAAGTTTAAGCCATCGGTTATGCGCCTTTACGATGAGGCTGAAACCGTAACGCTTATAAAGAAAATTGTGGGCGTTGAAAAGCCGGGCGCATTTATGAACATTGCCATAGAGGGTGTTTCTGAAATGGTTGATTTGGAGGAAAAAATCCTTCTTGAAACCTTTGCAAAATACGGCGCGGAGGATTTAGGCTCGGAATACGGCGAGAAGTGGTGGCAGGAGAAAATCACATTCTTCTATCCCGGCAACATGATGGATATTCCTCAGTGCTTCGGTACCATGGACACAATAGCACCCTATGACAAGATTGAAAAAATTTATTGGGAAATGAAAAAAGCCATTGAAACAAACTTCCCCCAGGCGAGATTTATCGCTCACTTCTCTCACTGGTATGAGTGGGGCTGCATGATTTACGACAGATTTATCGTAGATGGCAAGGACGTTCCCAAAGACCCTCATGAGGCGTTAAGGCTCCATAACGATATATGGAACTGCGGAGTAAGAACGGCCCTTGCAAACGGCGGCGTTGTAAACGACCATCACGGTGTGGGAATAAAGCTGGGCAGACTTATGAAGGAGCAGTACGGTCCGGCGATGCAGGTGTTTGAGGGACTGAAAAAACAGCTTGACCCCAATGGAATTTTAAATCCGTATAAGCTCGGACTGTAAGGAGGTAATAATTATGCAATTTTCAACAAAATCAAAGGAACACGTAGATGCGTGCCGCTTCTGCTGGATGTGCCGTCATATCTGCCCCATAGGCAACGCAACGGGACAGGAAAGAAATACCGCAAGAGCAAGAGCCTTGGGACTGTCCTTAGCGGCAAGAGATGCGGTTGAATATTCAGAGGATATTATAAACAATGTTTACGAGTGCGCTTTGTGCGGCGCTTGTGTAAAGGAGTGCGTAACAGGCTGGGATCCGGTTATGTTTACAAAGGAGGCAAGGCTTGCCGCTGCTTTGGAGGGAAAGCTTCCCGACTACATAATGACCATGCTTTCAAATTTGCAGGATAAGGGAAATATCTACGGCGCGGATTTGGACGATAAGCTGACTTTTGAAACCAAAAACAGCGATACACTGTTGTTTTTGGGCGAGGACGCAAGATTTAAGGCGCCTGAGTGTGCCGCAAAGGCAATAGAGCTTTTGAAAAAAGCCGGCGCAGACTTTACTGTGCTTGAAAATGAGCCGTCAAGCGGTTATTCCATGGACTTTATGCTCGGTGCGGCGGCAGAAACCAAGGCGGTTATGGAAAATTGCGCAAAGGCACTTTCACCGTATAAGCGTGTGATATGCTATGACCCGGCGGACGCAAAGGTTATGAAAAGAGAATACAAGGAATGGGGAATAGACTTAAAGCCCGAGGTTTTGACCTTTACGGAATATGTGTCGGGACTTATTAAGGACAAAGCTTTGAATGTTAAAAACAGCGGCTTGTGCTTTACTCCCCAGGACAGCTTCCTTCTTGCAAGAGATTTGGAGGAAACCGAGCCGGTAAGAGAAATCCTCTCGGCTTGCGGTACGGTAAATGAAATGCTCTTAAACCGTAAAGACACAATGCTTGCGGGAAATCTTATCATGAACGAGTATATGCCCCAAGTTATCGAGAGGGTTGCGGCAGACAGATGGATAAATGCAAAGAACATGAATACAAAAATACTTGTTACGCAAAGTCCCGCCGAATATGTAATGCTTAAAAAGACCAAGCCGGAAAATATCGAGCTTATGACGGTAGAGGAGGCAGTATTAAAATGCTTGTAAACCTTAAGGAAATTTTAAAAATTGCCGAGGACGGCGGTTTTGCCGTCCCCGCCTTTAACGTATATAACATGGAAACCGTAATGGGCGTTATGGAGGCTGCCGAGGAAGCCAATGCACCGGTTATAATTCAAAGCTACAGCCGGCTTTTTACCAATGAGGAGGGATATTTTGTATCACCCATAGTGCTTGCGGCGGCGAAAAAGGCAAAAACACCCATATGCTTCCACCTTGACCATGGCGCGGGACTTGCGGAGGTGACGAAGGCTTTAAGATACGGCGCATCGGGTATCATGATAGACAAGTCGGCTCTTGCTCTTGATGAGAACATAGTCGAAACGAAAAAAATAGTTGATATGTGTGCGGCTGTGGGCGTTCCCGTAGAGGGCGAGCTGGGACATATCGGCTCGGTAAACGATGCAAGCATGGGCGAGTATACAAACGTAGAGGAAGCAAAGAGATTTGTGGAAGAAACCGGCGTAGCGGCTTTGGCAGTGCTTGTGGGAACGGCTCACGGCAGATATAAGCAGGCTCCGGTACTGGATATTCAAAGAATAGAGGACATATCAAAGGTGACGGGTATTCCCCTGGTGCTTCACGGCGGCAGCGGCGTACCCGATGACCAGATAATCGCAGCGGTAAATGCAGGCATAAGAAAGATTAACTTCGGTACGGATATATGCTATTCCTTCCTTGACAGGGTGTTTGAAACCTCAAGAGATTTGATTGCGGTGGATTTGTTCATGAAGGACGCGATAAAGAATGTTAAGGAATTTGCCTTAAGCAAAATCAAGCTTTTGGGAGCGGAGAATAAGGCATGAGCGGTATTGTTGGAATAGGAGCAAATGTGTGCGATACGCTTATGAATATAAGCGCATATCCTGCGGAGGATACAAAGCTCGGCGCACAAAGCGTAACAATAAGCGGCGGAGGTCCCTGTGCAACGGGCCTTGCCGCCGCGTCAATACTGGGTGCGGACTGCGCATATATCGGAAATCTGACGGAGGATAATCCCGGACGGTTTTTAAAAGAGGATTTGGAAAAATACGGCGTATCAACAAGGCTTATAAGGATAAAAAAGGGTTATACCTCCTTTTCCTCGTGTATATGGTTAAGCAGAGAAAGTGCGTCGAGAACCTGCGTGTTTTACAAGGGCGACGTGCCGCCCCTTGTCCTTGACGATGAGCAAAAACGGGCAATAGAAGAAGCAAGCCTGCTTATGATTGACGGCAACGAAATGGATGCGGCAGAGGATGCGGTAAAAATCGCCGCCCAAAATAAAACCAAGGTGCTCTATGACGCGGGCGGCTTGTATGAGGGAGTGGAGCGGCTTTTGCCATATACGGATATTTTAATTCCCTCGGAGGAGTTCGCTTTGGGGCATACCGGCAAAAAAGACGCAAAAGCTGCGGCGAAGGCGCTTTTTGAAAGGTACAGCCCGGAGGTGGTTGTTATTACCCAAGGAAAGAACGGCGGAATTTTATATGACGGAAAGGAAATAAAAGAGTACCCGGCATTTGAGGTTGATGCCGTAGATACCAACGGCTCGGGAGATGTTTTTCACGGAGCGTTTGCATTTTCCGTAAATATGGGTTATAATTATTATAAGGCGTGTATTTTCTCAAGCGCGGTATCGGCGATAAAATGCACCAAAATGGGCGCAAGACGGGCAGTACCGTCCTTTGAGGAAACAGTTGAATTTTTAAGGGAGCGTGGAATAAATGAGTTTTAAGAAAACATGGAATAAAAAATACGGTAAATCCGAGATATTTACCAAGGAAAACAGCGCCTGCCGCAAGGTGGAAATGGATATGTTAAGGCTTGCGGACGGGGAGAGCAAGGGTTATCGCGAAAAGAATAAGGAATACGCCCTTGTTATTTTAGGCGGAAAATGTACGGTAACGGGCGATGGCTTCGAGTTTAAGGATGCCGGAAAAAGAGAAAATGTCTTTGACGGTGCGGCAACCTGCATATACATACCGGCAAACAGAAAATTTACCGTAACCGCCCGGGGCGAGGTTTCCGTTGCTGTGTGCAAATCTCCGTCGGAAAAGGAATTTGAGCCGGCTATTATAAATCCCGAGGACGTAATAATAAAAAATCTCGGCAAGCCCGGATGGGAAAGAGAAGCGCATTTCATTTTAGACGAGCGTGTTAATGCGAATATGCTCTATATAGGAGAAGCCTTTGTAAAGGGCGGTCAGTGGGCAAGCTACCCGCCCCACAAGCATGACGACGATAATATGCCCACAGAAGCGGCAACCGAGGAAATATACTATTATGAGTTCAAAAAGCCCCAGGGCTTCGGTGTGCAGAGAGTTTACACCAAGGAGGGGGATATTGACGAAACTTATATCGTAAAATCCGGCGACTTCGTTGAAATTCCCAAGGGCTACCACCCGTTCCATGCCGCACCGGGCTATGATAACTATTATCTGTGGATAATGGCGGGCGAGGACAGAGGCTTCTTTATGACAACCGATGAGGAGCATAAGTGGCTTAACGATTAAAATTTCCGTATCAGGAGAAAAATTATGAAATATTTACTTGGAATAGATTTCGGCGGCGGTGCGTCAAAGGCAACGCTTTTGGGCGAGGACGGAAAGGTGTATGCCCAAAGCACAACGGAATATCCCACATATTACCCCAAAGCGGGCTATGCCGAGCAAAATCCCGATGACTGGGTGGAAGCAACCTGTAAAAACATATCGGGAGTGCTTGAAAAAAGCGGCATTTCCCCAAAGGACATAGCCGCCGCCGCATTGGACGCCGCAACCCATACCGCGGTAATAACCGATGGGGATTTTAGGGTGATTCGTCCTTCAATATACTGGACGGATACAAGAAGCGTAAAAGAGGTTGAATACCTCAAAGAAAATTACGGCGATATAATAAGAGCGCAGGCACTGCACGAGCCGGGAACAATATGGACTTTGCCGGAGCTTTTGTGGATTAAAAGGAATGAACCGGAAATTTGGGCAAATGTTAAAAGAATAATGTTTGCAAAAGATTATGTGCGCCATTGCCTGACCGGGGATTATGTGACGGATTACATAGAAGCCGAGGGCAGTATGATGTTTGATGTAAACACCATGGACTGGAGCTGTGAGCTTTGTGCTCTGTTGGATATAGATACAAAAATTCTTCCCAAAATCGTAAAGCCCTCCGATTATGCCGGCAAGGTCACAAAGGCTGCGGCTAAAATGACTGGGCTTTGTGAGGGAACTCCGATTATATGCGGTACTACGGATACGGTCATGGAGGTTTTTGCTTCCGGTGCGGTCAAGAAAGGACAGATGACCGTAAAGCTTGCCACTGCCGGGAGAATTTGCACCGTTACCGATAAGCCCTATCCCGATATAAACCTTGTAAACTATTCACATGTTATAGACGGACTGTT
>JAQXZB010000119.1 GCA_029226975.1 Clostridiales bacterium
GAATATGAAAAAAATTTTAAAAGAAACAAAAAAGAAAATCCGACACGCAAAAATCTGAATATTCAAAAAGTCCAATAAATGGCTGTATTATCACATTTATTGGACCTTTTCATGTGTTTAACTGTCAAAGACGGGATTATACTGCATTTTAATAATAATTGCAACATTTTCGCCAAAAAAAATGCGACTGCGCATCAAATTGATACGCAGTCCGCAGATATATCATTTTATCAAACCACACCGTGAGCAAGCATTGCGTCCGCAACCTTTAAGAAGCCTGCGATGTTCGCACCTGCAACAATGTTGCCCTCAAGACCGTATTCCTTAGCCGCCGCTGCTGCATTTGCATAAATGTTTTCCATTATGCCCTTGAGCTTTGCGTCAACCTCGTCAAAGGTCCATGAATATCTCATTGAGTTCTGGCTCATTTCAAGAGCGGAGGTAGCAACGCCGCCTGCGTTTGCAGCCTTTGCCGGGCCGAACAAAACGCCGTTTGACTGGAATACCTCTATAGCCTCCGGAGTTGAAGGCATGTTAGCGCCCTCGGCAACCGCCTCTACGCCGTTTGCAACAAGTGCCTTAGCCGATTCCTCGTTAATCTCGTTTTGTGTAGCGCAGGGAAGAGCAATGTCGCACTTGATTGTCCAGATACCGCTGCAGCCCTCGTGGTACTCAGCATCGGGATGAGTTGTTACATACTCCTTAATTCTCTTTCTCTCTACTTCCTTAAGCTGCTTTACACAGTCAAGGTCGATACCGTTCTTGTCATATATGTAACCGTTTGAATCCGAAAGAGCAACAACCTTACCGCCCAGCTGTGTAGCCTTTTGTGTAGCGTAAATTGCAACGTTGCCCGAGCCGGAAATAACAACCGTCTTACCCTCAAATGACTTGCCGTTATCCTTTAACATAGCGTCTGTGAAGTAGCAAAGACCGTATCCGGTAGCTTCCGTTCTTGCCAGTGAGCCGCCGTAAGTTAAGCCCTTGCCCGTAAGAACGCCGGTAAACTCGTTTCTTAATCTCTTGTACTGACCGTACATAAATCCGATCTCACGTCCGCCAACGCCTATATCACCTGCGGGAACGTCCGTATCCGCACCGATGTGCTTTGAAAGCTCTGTCATGAAGCTCTGGCAAAATCTCATAACCTCCATGTCCGACTTACCCTTGGGGTCGAAGTCCGAGCCGCCCTTGCCGCCGCCGATGGGCAGACCTGTAAGCGAGTTTTTGAAAATCTGCTCAAAGCCCAAGAACTTTATAATACCCTCGTATACTGACGGGTGAAATCTCAAACCGCCCTTGTAAGGACCGATTGCGCTGTTAAACTGAATTCTAAATCCTCTGTTTATCTGTACCTTACCGTTATCGTCTACCCAGGGAACTCTGAACTTGATTATTCTCTCCGGCTCAACGATACTGTCTATAACACCTCTTTCGATATATTCGGGATGTCTTTCGATAACCGGCTCAAGTGATTCAAGCACTTCTCTTACTGCCTGATGAAACTCCGGCTCGCCCTGATTTCTCTTTACAACCCTGTCATAGAGGTCGATAAGATACTGATTTTTTAAATTCATTGTATTTTCCTCCTGTTAAGTTAACATTTAATTACATTGTTAGTTTCGACTAAAGATAATTATATCCCAATTATTAACAAAAGTCAATAAATTTGTGTATGTCAAAATAACAAAAATTCTGTATTATTTTTTATTGCTTTTAACTAAAGTTTATTAACATATAATAATAACATATTTTGTTAGCTTAGTCAAACATTTTTATATCGTGATTTATACCAATCTTTTTTGATTTTTTTGGACATAATATCCAAACAGAGTAAAAAAGCCCTTTTAAAGCGCCGATATGCCAAAAAAATGTGTGCAAACTGCAAAGAAATACCTTGTATTTGGGGTGCTGTTGTGGTATAATTACGGTAAAGGAGGCTGATACCCATGGCGCGAAATATTGTTAAAGCAAAGCTTGATGTAATATTCAAGAAGATGTTTACCGATGCCAAGAACGAGAATTTCCTAAAATGCTTTATTTCCGATATTTTGGATATTCCCTATGATGATATAGAGCATATGGCCATAGAAAATTCGGAAATAACCCCGGAGGAAATTGACGGAAAATTCACACGTTTTGATTTAAGGCTTACGGTGAATAATTCACTGGTAAATGTAGAGGTACAGATGAGCAACAGGAACGATTTCCCCGCACGAAGTCTGTATTACTGGGCGCAGATTTACGGCAATCAGCTTAAAAAGGGCGAAAGCTACAGTGATTTGCGTCCCACCATATCGATAAACATTGTGAACTATTCGATTTTCCAAACAGATGATTACTATTCAAAATTCACCATGGCAGACCTGGAGCATGGAACGGTTTTGACGAATAAATGTGCAATTCATTATTTTGAGCTGTCAAAAATCAACCGTAAGCCGGACTCTGCCGACAGGAAAAAGCTGTGGATGCAGCTGATAAATTCCGAATCGGAGGAGGAGTTGGATATGTTAAATAAGACCCAAGTACCCGCAATACAGCAGGGCGTATCTATAATTCGCGAAATGAGCGAGGACGAGCGCACCCGCGAAATGGAGCGGCGCAGAGAGGACGCTTTGCGCGAGGAGATAAGCGCACTTGAATATGTGGGGCAACAGAAAAAAGCCGAGGGCATTGCCGAGGGCGAAGCAAAAAAAGAAATCCAAGTGGCGCGAAATTTACGCAGGCTCGGCTTTAGTGAGGATATTATCCAAGCGGCTATAAGCGATTAAGTCTGATACGGAGGGAAAACAATGTCTGAACATATTGTAGACGGATGCAAGTTTGTTATTCGCGAGTATACCGAGGAGGAGCGCGCTATTGAAATGGAGCGGCGCAGAGAGGACGCTTTGCGCGAGGAGATAAGCGCGCTTGAATATGTGGGGCAACAGAAAAAAGCCGAGGGCGAAGCAAAAAAAGAAGCGGAAGTGGTGCGAAATTTACGCAAGCTCGGCTTTGGTGAGGATATTATCCAAGCGGCTATAAGCGATTAAGTCTGATACGGCAAAAGATAACATAAGCCCCTATACAAAAAGGACGCGGCGGCGTCCTTTTTTGTTGGGTTTGGTCAAAAAAACAACCGAGGGTGAAACCCTCGGCTGTCTTTATGTCAAAGCAAGTATTACTTTTATATCAGTAATTACGCTTCCCAAGAACCGCTTACAACGTCTGTTGCATCAGTTGTTGTGTCCTCTACGGGAGCCGGCTCTGAAGCAGGTGCTTCTGACGGTGTGGGAGCCGATGTAGGAGTCGGTGTAGGAGCTACTACATCAGCTGTTGTTGTACCAGCCTTGTCGTATGTCTGGATTGACAATACATCCTTTACATCGCTGTCTACGCATCTGATAAGTGCATAGTAGATAACGTTGTTCTCGTTGTTCCAGTTGATAGTGCTCTTGTTTGCATCTGTGTAACCGGTTGTCGAGATTGATGACTTGATTACACCTGAAGCTGTTGAAACTTCGATGAAGTTACCGCTTCTGCCGTTACCGTCATATGTGTAAATCTTTGTCTTGTCACCATCGTAGCTGTATGACTTACCTGATACATTCGATGTGTAAACGCTGCCTACCTTTGATACGCTTGCGATATCAACGCTGCTGTTGCTTCTGTCTGTTACAGGACCGAATACGAATGATACTTCGCCGTCACCCTTGAAGTTAGTGTTCTTAGCAGCATCTGTAATCATTGCACTGCTTGAATACTTAGCAGCCGGTGTATTTGCATATGCAAGAGCGTCTCTGTTCTGTGATGCAATTGCATTTGTTGACATCTTTGTAACCTTGATGATGTTATCAACATAACCGTCTGAGTTTGTCTTGTAGATGATAGCGTCACCCTCTGTGAGGCTTGCAGCTGTAACTACGCCCGACTCAGCGATAACTGTTGTTCTGCCCTTGCTGTCTTCAGCATTTGAGCCGTTTACATATACATACATCATATCCTTGTTCTCGCCGTCAACCTGAGTTGAACCTGCTGACTCGAATATAGCCATTCTTGTATCAACAGTGTAACCCTCGTTACCCTTTACGATTACTACGAACGGATATGAACTGTCTGATGCGTTCTTCTTACCTGCAACGATAACTTCATATTCCATCTCGTTGATGAAGTAATCAAGACCTACTACCGATACTGAATCAGTTGTGTTTGTTGCATATGCGTCAGCATTCAGAATGATGCTGCCCTCTGCAATCTTGTATGAGCCAACTCTCTGGCTTGATGATGTATAAGTATCTGTTGCAGCACTTCTGTTGACTACTGCATTCTTGATGTGACCGTCGTCTACAGTACCCTTAATTGTACACTCACCTGATGAGTTGATGCTGTAATCAACGATTCTGTTCTCAAGAGCAAAATCAGCGTCTGTGTATGACATGTTAATTGCCATTACATCTGACAGCTTACCTGTCTTTGTTTCACCCTTTACAGTGTAGGTAGCGCTCTTTGACTGGTCTTCTTTAAGAGTATAACCCTTCTTTTCACCTGTCTTGTCGATAAGTCTTACCATTGTATCGCCTGCGCTTGTGTAGAACTTATCAAGAATAGCGTAGTTAACCGATGCAGCTGTCTGGTCATACTTAGCGATGTCGCCGTTAGCGTCTAAGTACAGCTCGTAGTCATAGCTGATGTCAAGTGAATCGCCCTTAACAGCGCCTGACATATAGTAGTTTGTTCCGCCTACTGTGAAGTATTCCTTACCGTCTGTATCCTTACCTGTAGCTGTACACTGACCGCTTACAACGTTGTTTGTAACAGTAGCCTTAACGAAGTCTGAGCTGTTAATCTCAGCGTTCGGCTTGAATACAAGTGAAAGTACATCGTTCTGAGCAAGCTCTTCGGGCTTGATTTCCTGACCGTTCTTTATGAATGTGTATACCTTAGTATCGTCATTCTCGTCAATGTCAAGATATGCCTTACCGATGTATGTGTCATAAGTGTCGAAGTTTACTCTCTTTGTGCTTGACTTTGTGATAACTTCGTCAACAACTGCTGTTGCAGCATACTCAACTACAACATAGTCATAGTAACCGTCTGTTGAACCGTTTGAGCAAGCCGGTGAGTCAACAAGAGTAGCCTTTACGTTCTTAGCGTTGCCGTCAAGGAACTTTTCAGCGTTTGTAGTATTAAGATCAATCTCAACACCGTTAACGATCATCTTAGCTGTCTTTGAGAGCTTATACTCTGTTGTTGTTGATGATGATGCGCTCTTGTAGATAGCTATCTTTGCAGTATCTGTTCCAACATTCGGAAGACTTGCATAGTTGTTAGCCTCGAACTCAACCTCTACGTTCTTACCTGCTGTTTCGATGTAAACGATGCTCTTTGTATCGTTTGTATCATCAAGCTTTAAGATAGCTCTTGTATACTGGTTAAGTGTGTTTGAAGCTTCGCCTGTCAAATCATCGAACTTATCGGTTGCAGGTGCGTTTGTCAGCTTATACTCATTACCGTCATAGTTCTTTGACTTCATGATCTTGTACTGAACTTCGCCTGCGTCTGTTGCGCCCGACTCATGTGTGCCGTAAACTGTACCGTTTACTTCATACATATCCCACTCGTTTGTAAGCAGTGACTCAAACAGATTACCGTTTGTTCCGTCCATCTGCTTTCTGTCTGCTACCTGCTGACCGTTATCGGTTGAGTAGCCTGTGATCTTACAAATTGCAGCTGTCAAAGTGTTTGCGATCATCTGTGAAACCTGACCTCTTGTAAGAGCGGTATCGTTTGATACGCCTGTAACGCCGCTGCCGATGCCTACCTGGTTAGCATAGTACAGGTAACCTGTCGGCCAACCGCCCTGGTTCTCTGACCAGTTCTCGTAACCTGCTGCACAAACCAGCATCTTCATAGCCTGTGCATATGTAACGTTCATGTCGGGGTCAAATGTTGTACCCTCGTCGTTTGTACCGTTTACCAGACCTGTCTGATAAGCCTGTGCTACATAGCCTACTGCCCAGTGCTCTGCCGGTACGTCGTTGAATATTACTGTTGTGTTTGCTTCAGCCTGTGCCAGCTTGTTCTGTGTAGCTGTAACCAACTTAGCGAACTGTGCTCTTGTTACGTTCTCGTCCGGATGGAAACCACCGTCATCGAAACCGTCAACGATACCCATAGCGCTCAACTGCTTAATAGCAGCGCCGTAAGGAGTTTCTGACGTTACGTCCGAAAAAGTATTCTGAGCTGAAACAGCTGCTATTGAAGTCGCTGTCAAAGCAAGAGCAGCAACAGCTGAAATTGCCTTTTTGAGATTCTTGTTCATACTCTCAAATCCTCCCTTATTTTTTCTTTGAAGAGCCGTTTTGATTGCCTTTTGCGGACGCTCTTCTCTACCCGCAAAAAGCCGAAAGCGTTCGGATTATTCCGAACAATGCATTGAATTATATCATGCAAGCCGATATAAGTCAATGAGGTTAAACAGTTTGAAACTGCAACCGCTGCATTACTCTCCGAGCTATACCTGCTTTGCTGTGAGAGATGCAGTTTTATTACGGTAACAGATTTTTCTAACGCTTCTACCCAATTATCCAAATCTGCTACTACCCATTTTACTATCTCACAGCCATAATGTCAACTGTTTTTTTCTGTAATTTCACGATTTTTTAACAATTTTATAAAGATTTCATCGTTATTACTATTTGCACAGCCAACTTTTTGTGCAACCTGACAATCACTTGCAGGCATTATGTGAGATTTCAGTTAATTAGACGCTTGTTTTCTGTTTTTGTTCCACTTTTTCATAAAATTTTTTTAATTTTTTTGAAAAATTTTTCGGCAAATTCCGGAACACATTACATATTGTGGTTATCCGATTTTTTTGTCAATATATTGTATATATAAATAGGAAGAAAAAAAGAGAGCCGCATCAATTTTTTGATGCAGCCCTCCCGTAGAAAGCAGGTAGCCCTTAATTCGTTACTCTTACCGCTCCGGCGTAGGTGGAAATTCTGTAGTCGGTTTCTATGGAAGAAATCTTTACCACATCACCCGTCTGCGGCGCGTGTATCATCTGTCCGTTGCCCACATAAATACCTACATGATGTATACCGCCGCTTCCGCCGAAGAATACCAAGTCTCCGGGTGCTAAGTTTTCGCGGCTTACATATGTTCCGTTATTTCTCTGGTCTGCCGCAACGCGGTTTACCTTTATTCCGTTCTTTGCGCACACATACTGCACAAGTCCCGAACAGTCAAAGCCCGACGGAGATGTTCCGCCCCATACATAGGGTACGCCCAAATACTGCATTGCCGTATCCACAATTGCCTGTCCGCCCGATGAGGATACCGATGATGAACCGCTTTCGGTCTTTGACAGGGTTGAATATCCGCCCGCGCTGGAATTTGCTTTTGCAGCCGCTTCCGCACGTCTTGCGGCTTCGCGTCTTTCCTGAGCCTTTTGCTGAGTTTTTTGCACCTCGTCCTTTTCAATCCATTCGCCGGTAAAATCAACCGATGTATTTATAATATAGCCCTCGTCCATATCGTTTCCGTATGCTATCTTTACAAAATCGCCCTCGCCGCCGAGAACTACTATATCGCTTGTATCGGCAAGAGTGTTTACTATATCCGCGTCGGTGGATGCCGATGACCTTACGTTTACGCCGCTGCCGAAGGAGGTAACCTTTGCTTCCTTATAATGGTCATACTGCATTGCCGCATATTCCGCGTCCGATTTATTATCGGTGATTGCTTCTGAAAGAACATAACCCGTTCCCGCTTCTGACGCAACCTTATAATAGCCCTCTGTGCTTTCTAATATTTCAACCTGGTCACAGGCGTTAAGCTCGCCAAGTCTTTCCGACTCGTCCGAGGGCTGTGCCTGTATGGGCAGTGTACCTGCCGAAATCTCAACATAGCCAAGCTGATAGCTGCTCTTATCGTTGTTTTCTATGGCCGCCTGTGCCTGTGCCTGTTCCGCTTCGTTATTTTCAAGAGCCACGCCCTTTACGCCCTCTGTAACGTCTTTTTGTGTAATTGTTATGCCCGAATGCTGTGCAGCGGCATTTAATGCCTGCTGTCTTTCGTTTTTCTGCTTTATAATGTCTGAGCCCTGTACCGTAGCCAACGAACTTATCATTGCAATCGCTATAACAGCAACTATTGAATGTTTAAAGTTCCTCATATAATAACTTCCTCCCAATACTGCGTACCGTTTACAACTCTATTTCTTCTCGGTTACGCTTTAATTTCGTTTATGTTACATTTTGATTACAGAGGTATGATACCACATATTTCTTTGTTTGTCAACACTTTTTTTCGGAAAAGATGTCGATTTTTGTAATCATTCTGTAATAAAAACGTCTTTTTTGTAATAAAAACACCCTATTTTTTGGTATTACTGCGCATTGTATATAATTTCCGATACGGGGAATTATATACATTTTACAAAAATATATTTTTTCGGAGAAAGTAATATTTCAGTAATGTTACAGCCCACAAAAAAAGCGCGGCAAGGGGGCTGCCGCACTTTTTCGATTATTTAACGAACGGGAACTGTTGTTGTTGCACCGTCTGCGTCTGTTATTGTATATGAAGCGTTTGCATCGATTATATCACTGTAGCCAAGCTCCGCAAGTCCGTCCGCTACCATACCTGCGAATATCATCGCGCCGTAGTAGGTGGAGTGAAGCTTATCGCCTACATTTATATTAGCCGCACAGTACGTTGTACCCAAAGGCTCCATGTAAGCAAAGCTTGTGCCGGAGAGGTTGAAGCAGCTTGCTCCAAGCTCCTGTGCCTTTGCGATTACGGAGTCGGTACCCTGAACGGAGGCTTTCCAGCCCGTACCATGCACCGATGCGTTCGGAGTTACGAATACCACGTCTATGCCCGCGGCTGTTGCTTCGTTATACACCCGTTCCATATAGTTTTGCATATTCTCATACCTTACCGCTTCCGAGCCAAGGCTTGCCGGATAGTTTCTATCGTTATAGCCGCACTCGAACACCAGCAGGTCACCGGGCTGTGCACACTGAATAACGGTCTTAAATACGGTATCATAAAGACCCTGTGCATAGTTTCCGCTTTCTGCCAAGTTTGTAACGTTTACGCTGTCAACGATAAACTTATCGATTACCTCGCCCCAGCCGGTCTGTGCTTCGGTTTCAACAGTGAAATCTCCGTAGTAGTTCGCCACAAGAGAGTCACCCAGAACATACACATGCTGTTTTCTCTCCAATATAGAGGGAGCTTTCTTTACGGTAAAGTAATCCACATACTGACCGCCCGCTGCATAGCCCTCCATTGCCAGAACAGCCTTTCCGCCGGTTATTTTTACATCATTTGCCGTATACAGTGAGCCGGCACGTGTTCTGCCTGCGCTGCTTTGGTCAACATTATTACCTACGATATAGCCGTTTACGGTCAAGTCACCTCTTTCTTTCTGCGACTTTTTAACGGTCACGTCATACAGACCCTCGACAAGAGCAAGCTCCACGCCCTTTGACGCATCGCCCACATCTGATACGGTATATATGGGTGATACCTCATACTTTGACGCATTTGCCGTATTAACGGTTACAGTGCCGTTTTCGGATGCGGTTTCGGTTTGTGTATATGTTCCGTCATTGTTTAAAACGGTTACGCGATACTGTGTATCTGCGCTGTAGTTAGCAATCTTTGTTACGTCTACGGTTGTTGTATCCCCGCTGACAGTTCCTGCTTCATAGAATTTGCCTACAGTTACGGTAATGGTCTTTTCAGAGGTCTTTTGAGGATTACCCACAACTGCCTTTACAACCACTTCACCGGATGCGGATACTGTGGTTATGTCAAGGTCGGCGGGCTTCATGCCATACAGGGACTTCCATACGAATACTTTTTCATTTTCTCCCGATGTCAAGTCAACGGTTTCGCCCGCCTTAACCTCGGTTTGGGTCATGGACTTTAACACGCCGTTTTCATATACCGCGCTTATTCTTACCGCGTCCTCTTGGGCAACTGCCGCCTTTTGGGTAAGCGGAGTAAGTGTTCCGTCCGAAGAAATGCTTGCCACATCGGCTCCCGATGCTATTTCATAGCTTACCGGCAAAGCCGCGTTTACATCATACTCATCAACAATATTGCTTACGGTATATTTTGCGGTTTGAGCCGCGTCAACAGCTATAGGTCCATCGAAATCAAAGGACTTAACCGCCGCATAATCCTTTATTGTAACCTGCTTTGAATTGGTCTTTTCCGGGTCAAGATTGCTTGTATATGTAACTGTTACAACAGTTTCGGGCACTGCGCTTTCCTCAACCGACAGCACACCGTCCTCTGAAATGGTTACACCCTGGGCATCTGACACGCTCCAAGCAAAGGTTTCGCCCTCGGATACGGAGAATATCGATGCAGTATACTGAATTTTTGCGGTTGTTCCGGAAATTCTTGCGGCGTTATCCGCACCTCTTACTTCAACCTCTGCCACGTCCGAATCGGAAATCTTAAGGTCTGTAAGAGTTATAAGTCTTGTTGCCGGACAGCCCTTATCGTCATGCATTGTATAGGAAGCTATATCGCCAAGGTTTGCTCCCAAGTCTTTTTCGATTGAGGTACCGTTATACTGCAAAGCCGCAATCGTATTGCCGTCTGCATCGGTTTTTAGGATGAACACCGCTTCGGTTTCCTCACCTGCCGCACCCATAGTGCCTATCTGTGTTCCCACTACTTTGCCTTTATCGTCTTTATAGGCGTCAACAACAATGTTTACACCGGTAAAGGTGATTTTTAGCACCTCTGCGCCGTTGGAATTTTTAAACACAAGGTTTCTGTAAGCGGTATACACCGTATTTTCCTGCCATGTATTTTTAAAGGAGATTTTCTTTGCGCTTCCCGGCGTAAGCTCTACGGGGTCGGGAAGTGTAATTGTTGTTTCGGCAGACGCGTCATACAGACCGGGGAATACAACAACATTCTCACCGTTTACCTCTGCCATTCTCGGCTCGCCGTAGGAGGCTTCGCCCCTGCCCGGCTCATAATAGTCATAACCGTAAACGGTTATATCCTTTGTTTTTGTCACACCGTCAACAACCGCCGTAACGGTAAGTGCCGATTCGGTGGAAATTCCCAAATTGGGGGTTAATACCGCACCGTCAAACGCCGCTTTTGCATCGCTTACGCTAAATACCGCTTCGGTATAATCGGTATCGTTTCCGTATTGGTCCTTAACGTCCTTAATTGTATACTGCACACTTGCGCCGTCCTTTACAGCCAAAGGACCGCCGATTGAAAAGTCTGCAACTCTTGCCGTATTATACACATGAACCTTTGTATCGGCATAAACCGTCGGATCTGTTGTGCTTGCGGCTCTTACTACAAGGTCAATTCCGTTATCGTCCGTAAGGGCTGCCTGCGAGGTTACGGAAACAACTCCGTCCTCGGATATGGAAATACCATCCAATGCATTGGTTATTGACCAGGTTACGCTGTCATTATCTATTGCATAGCCGGCCGCGTCCTTTACAACCGCGCTGAATGCCGGAATTGTATTTGTTCCCTCGGCGGGCTTATAGATACTTTCCGCGCCGCCCGAAATTTCAACGCTTGACGGGGTCTGCACACCGAGATATGTAAGTGTAATGGGAACGTTCTGCGCCGCGCTGTCCACAACAACACCCGTTGTTGCCGGAGCGTAAAGCGAGCAGGTTATATCTGCCGAATATGAGCCGTTGGGCAGGCTTATTGTAGCCTTACCGTCAGCGTCCGTAACGGCGCTTACGCCGCCGGCTTCTACCGTTGCGCCCGCAACAGCCGCACCGGCTGTGTCTTTTACCTCGAAGGTTACATCATAGAGGTCTCCGCGCAAAACCATGAAATCATCAATCTTCATCGGCGACAGGGACTCAACGTTGACAGCTTTTAAGCCCGCAAGATTTGACGCGGTCAAATCAACATCACTAAAGCTTGCCGCTACTGTTCCCTCGCTGTTTGTTATTGTTCCGCTTAATTTGCCGTTGGCAAAATCAGCCTGCAAATCTATTGTATAGAAGTTATTATCGACTTGCGTAAGCTGTGTATATCCGCCGTAATTATCATCAAAACCATAGGAAATCAGTTGTTTCCATGCTTGACCGGCTTTATTTGTAGCCGCGCCTATGGCAAAAATCACAGTCCCCGACTTATCGGTCAGTGCAAAGTATGAAAAACGTCCTCCGTTTGTATTTGTAAAATCGGTATCCGCTCCCCATTTAAAGCTTATATTAACCGCCGGCTGCGACAGCACCTTGCCCTCAAATGCTTTTGTATCAGTGTTCTTTGAACCGTTTGTGTTACAAAGTGTAAGATACTTATTTGATTCCGCTTCCTTGAGTGCCACTCCGCTTGTGGTTGTAAAGCCCCAAGTATCCGTAATATCTTCAAAGCCCTCATAGATAAAATGGTCTACCGCTTCAAATTCTATATCAAGCACATCGCCCTCGGCAACGCTGTCTATGGTTGTTATGGCATTTGCCGACATTACATAGAGAACTCCGTCAATAAGCTTGCAGCCCTTTTGAGCCGCGGTTGCATTATACGGAAGCCCTATATCCGCCGATACGGTATATGAAGCTATCACTTTATCACCGACAACATTGTTTACGGTTATATCCGTTGTTGTTATTACCTCGTCCGAATATTCTATTTCAAGGCTTATATCAAAAAGCTGCTGCTGTCTGCCCGTATATGTATACAAGCCGTAGGCAATCACGCCGTCCTCATCGCTTCTTACATTGCTTGTAAGGTCATATTCCAATGTTGACTGAGTGGATTTTGAGTTTCCCACAGTTCCCAGTTCAACCGCCGTTTGGACCTCCGCCTGAGAAGACCAGGTTATTGTCGACGGCTCCCAGTCCGTACCTATGGAGGCTACCTTTATATCGGAATTTTTGCCTGCAACGGTACAAACCGCGTCAAACTTCAGCTTTGCCGATGTGATTTTTCCGAGATAGTCGGAAACGTCAAATTTAACAAGTGTAACATCGGTTCCGCCGAAGGTGGACAGCATCCCCTTAAACAGTCCCGCGCTTATTTGAGACTGATTGGCATAAAGCACGCCCGCATCATGGTAGTTGGTATCGGCATTACATTCGTTTATGTAGGTTGCGTCCGCCGCGATACTTGCGGTATTTGCCGCGCTTGCTACGGTGCCGAAGCCTGCAAGCATGGTTGCCGAAAGCGCCAGCGCCGTTACGGATGAAACAATTTTTTTGAAATTTTTCATTTCTATCTCCCTCTTTCTTTATTTTCACCTCCGCCCCATGGGACGGATAATACATTCTTTTCTGTTATTATTATAACGTAGTTTTTTGAAAAAAACAATAAAAAAATCAGTGGTTACGGGTCTGTTTTTTGAACATTTCTTCCTTAAAATAACTTTTTGTCCGAATATTTACGGATTGTATTGATTTTTTCAAAAAATACCTATATAATATAGGTATAAAGATTTTTTACGCATTGAGGAAACGGAGTTTTATATGGAATACAGTACGGAATATCTTAATCTTTTAAGCGAACAGTATCCGTCCATAAAGTCCGCCTGCTCGGAAATAATCCGACTTCAGGCGCGCCAGAAGCTTCCCAAGCTGACGGAGCATTTTATGAGCGACATACACGGCGAATACGAGGCTTTTTTACACATTTTAAAAAACGCATCCGGGGTTATCAAGGACAAAATCACAAGCATTTACGGCAGAACGCTCTCGGAAAGCGACCGACAGCTTCTTTGCACGCTTATTTATTATCCACAGCAGAAGTTAGACCTTATAAAAAGACAGGTTGAAAATATAGACGACTGGTACAAAATCACCCTTTACCGTCTTATTGAAATATGCCGTCTTGTGGCGTCCAAATACAGGCGCGCAACGGTGAGAAGCTTTCTTCCCGAATCCTTCGGCGATACCATTGACGAGCTGATACATTCCGACCGGGATTTCGGCAGCGACAAGGAGGGCTATTACAACGAGTGCATAAACTCGATAATTGAGCTGTCCCAGGCGGACGCATTTATCGTTGATATTTCAAAGCTTATTCAGACCCTTGCCATAGGACGCTTACATATAATAGGCGATATATTTGACCGCGGTCCGAGAGCGGATATAATTCTTGACCGTCTGCTTAATTATCACAGCGTGGATATTCAATGGGGAAATCATGACGTGCAGTGGATGGGTGCGGCTGCCGGCTCACTTGCGTGTATTGCTACGGTTTTGTCAATATCTACCAGGTATTCCAATTTCGACTGCATAGAGGACGGATACGGCATCAATATGCGGCCGCTTACGGTATTTGCCATGGAAACCTACGGCGGTGACGACTGCGAGTGTTTTGCCCTGAGAAATCCCAACCATGTCACCCTGTCACAGCATGACAGCGCGCTGTGGGCGAAAATGCACAAGGCAATATCGATTATACAATTTAAACTGGAAGGACAGCTTATAAAAAGGCATCCCGAATTTAAAATGGACAATCACCTTATGCTTGACAAAATAGATTATGAAAAGGGTACAATAAACCTTGACGGCAAGGTTTACGAATTAAGGGACAAAAACTTCCCCACCGTAGACCCCGCCGACCCGTTCAGGCTCACACAGGAGGAGCAGACGCTTATGGAGTCGCTGCGTTCATCGTTTTTACATTCGCAAAAGCTCCAGCAGCATATTCGGTTTATGTACTCAAAGGGAAGTATGTATCTGTGCTACAACAACAATCTTCTTTATCATGGCTGCATACCCATGAACGAGGACGGCAGCTTCACAAAAGTGGAAATAGGCGGCAAAATCTACAGCGGAAAATCCCTGCTTGACAAGGCGGAGCAGCTTGCCCGCGAGGGATATTTCGGCAAAATCGGCTCGCCGCAAAAGGAATACGGTGAGGATTTTCTGTGGTTTTTATGGTGCGGAAACCGCTCGCCCGTTTACGGCAAGAACAAAATGACCACCTTTGAGCGGTTTTTCATTTCCGACAAGGACACCTGGGAGGAGATAAAAGACCCCTATTACCGACTTGTGGAAAAGCCCGAAACCTGCGATAAAATTCTTGAGGAATTCGGACTTGACCCCAACGATTTTACGCATATTATAAACGGTCATGTACCGGTTAAAATAAAAATCGGCGAAAGTCCGGTTAAGGCGGGCGGCAAGCTTCTGGTAATAGACGGTGGCATGGCAAAGGCGTACCATGAGCAGACCGGGATTGCGGGATATACGCTGCTGTTTAATTCCCACGGACTGCTTTTAAGCGCCCATGACGCTTTTGAATCGGTTTCAAGTGCAATCAGCCAGGAAAAGGACATACACTCGACCCTTGAAAACATAGACACCGCGCCCAGAAGGCTGCTTGTTGCCGATACGGATATGGGCAAAGAGCTTCAGCAGCGCATAGACGCGCTTCATGCCCTGGTAAGAGCCTACAGAAACGGAACAATAAGAGGTAAGGTAAAATGATAAAATACGAGAATGAGCCGTTAAAGCTCGAATTTCATGTTCCCAACGGAACCTATGAGGTGAATGTTACCGTCCATGCAGACGAGGATACAGAGTTTTCCGTATACTCCCAGTCAAGGCGGTTTATGGCAAGAAACATAAAAATCAGTGCCGGCTCATCTATGGACATAATCGGAGCGGTCAGCGTTTGCGACAGAAGCTTTTTTGACGAAGCGCCGAAATCTTATGACGGCATAGAAATATACATCGACTGCGACGGTGCAGTCCGCGCTACAGCGGCGATTTCACCGGCGGACATTCCTGTAATATACATCTGCGGTGATTCGACCGTCACCGACCAGCCGGCGGCTGTTCCCTATATTCCCCAATCCACCTACTGCGGCTGGGGACAAATGCTGCCGCAGTACCTTGACGCGGGGATAGCTGCGGAAAACCAGGCACAGAGCGGCTCATGCACAAGTGTGTTTATAGAGAACAACTGGGAAGCCTTTAAGGATAAAATCAAAAAGGGCGATGTGCTGATGGTGCAGTTCGGACACAATGACCAAAAGGTCAAGGACCTTGACCCTTTCGGCGGCTACAGCGAAAATCTGCGTTATTTTGTAAATTACGCAAGGGAGCGGGGCGCGTACCCGATACTTATATCCCCCATAAACCGCATAATTTTTGAGCCGAACGGCTCTTTGAAAAATCTGCTCGGTGATTACCGCAACGCGGTAAAGGGCGTATGCGATGAGCTTAACGTGCCGTTTATCGATTTATGGACAAAAAGCACCGATTATTTTGAAAAGGCAGGCTGCGTCAAGGCATGGGATTTCTTTTTCGGCGATGAGCAGGGCAGGGATTACACCCACACCAACGATATTGGCGGTGACCTTGCGGCAAAGCTTGTTTTGCAGGAAATTCTCGATAAGCAAATCGAGCCGGTTAGGGCGCATATAAAAGCGGACAAAATTAAGATTGAGCAGGTATATGCCGACCCCGGCGACAGTGCGGATATGACCGAACAGATTGAGCATTTAAAGAGCATAGGGCTTGTAAACACGCCCGAAGCCCTTTCGGATTTGGACGCGGACATAAAAATTCCTTAATAGATAAACAAAAACTCTTGAACTCAAACCTTTTACCGGTCAAGTTCAAGAGTTTTTTATCAAGACTTTATTCCTCTGAGCCTATAGCTTCAAGCTCCTGCTGATATGCTTCGTTGTATTCCTTAACTATATCATCTCCGCCCTTTGCTTTCCATTCCTCTCTTGCAGCCTTCCACTGTTCCTCAGTGAAATCGCCCTTGATGAACTTGGTATCCGCTTCGGACATGATTGAGTCAAGGGAAGTACCCTTAAGCGCATATGTATTGGAAATATACGGTGCTGAGGGGTCTGATACGGAATACTTTGCGTTATCCGCCATAACCTCGTCAACCCATTTTGCCGTTTCCGTTGCATAAGGAATTTTCAGGTTTGAGCTGACAGGGTTTATAAAGGGCTGAATTTGATTTAAGTCCGCAAATTCGCCGTCATGGGTCTTGTCATCCTCGCCCTTGTCATTTTTAAACTTCTGATATTCCCCGTTTACAATCTGATACTGTCTGCCCTCGATACCGTAAGCCAGAAGGTCTGCAACCTCCGGGGCCTCAATCTTGTCGAGAATGCCTAAACAAACTTCAAGCTCCTCCTCGGTCTTTACCGCATCCTTCGGGAATGCGAAGAAACCGTTATATCCCGTTGTGGGGCGCGATCTCTTTTCCTCGCCCTCCTTGGGCGCAACTGCGCCGAACACGCCCACTACCGCATTGGGATCCTTGGGCGCGATGTTTGTGGCAAGACGTCTTGCTCTGTCGCACACGTCTATGATTATACCGCCCTGACCGTTTAAGAACGGATTGTTCCAGTCATTGGAGTCCATGGTAGCCCAGTTGGTATTCATGTACTGATTATCATAGAGCCATTTAACAACCTTTAAGCCCTCCAAGTATTCATCGAAATAGAACGCCGGCTCAAGCTCGCCCGTTTCCTCGTTAAAGCCGTAGCCGTTGGGCGCACCCGCCCATACGCATATATCTTTTATGGGGGTTGTATACGAAGTCATTATAAGACCGTAGGTATCCTTTTGTCCGTTGCCGTCGGGGTCGTCCTCGGTAAACGCGCGGCAGACCTCTTTGAACTCTTCAACGGTTTCGGGGTAATCAAGACCCAGATTATCCAGCCAGTCCTTTCTGATTGACACGCCGTTTCGTCCCAAATCACGAGCCGAATACACGCCGTAAACCTTACCGTCAACCGACATATTATGCATTACGTCCTTGTTTGCCTTGGAAAGATTGGGGAATTTGCTCTCGTCAAGCATTAAATCTCCCACTTCCCAGAAGGTATCGTGACGGCAGTTGGCTATAATTGCCGAGCTTCTGTCACTTATTCTCATAATAAGCGGATATGTTCCGGCAGCCATTGTTGCCGTAACCTTTTCGCCGTAGTTGGATGATGAAATCCATTTAATGCGCAAATCCGCGCCTATTTTATCCTCCACTTCCTTTATGACGGGGTTCTTTGACGCGTCGTCGCTTGCCGATTCGGCACTGAATGACTGGGTCATAATCGTGACGATGGGTCTGCCCTGTTCGTCATATGTAAGGGAGTCCGCGCTGTTGCCGCAGCCGGCAAGTGAGCCGGCAAGCAATGCGGCGGCACAGACGGTCAATGTAATCTTCTTCCACATATTTCTTCCTCCTTTATTTAACCCTTTACCGCGCCGACCATTACGCCTGCTGCGAAATACTTCTGCAGGAACGGGTATACGCACAGAATGGGAACCGTACCGATAACGATAACCGCCATCTTTAAGGAGTCCTCGGGAAGCTCCTGATTCGCCGAAGTGGTCGTTTCCGCAGTCTGCATTACGATATTTCTTAAAACAAGCTGGAACGGATACTTTGCCTGATCCTCAAGATAGAGCAATGCTCCGAAGTAGTTGTTCCAGTGACCTACGCCGTACATAAGACCGAAGGTTGCAAGACAGGGAAGCGAAAGCGGCAGTGCAATTTTTACAAATATTCCGATTTCGCTGCAGCCGTCTATGGACGCGGCCTCGTTAAGCTCTCTGGGCAAATCCATAAAGAAGTTTCTTACAATAAGCATATTGTAAGCGCTTATTGCGCCCGGAAGCACCAGCGCCGCATATGTATCGTAAAGACCTAAGCTCTTAACAAGCAGGAAGGTGGGGCTCATACCGCCGCCGAACACCATCGTAAAGAGCACCAGGTTTAAGAAGAACTTCTTTCCGGGCAAATCGCTTTTTGAAAGAGCGTATGCCATTGTAGCCGTAAAGAACAGGTTTGTTATTGTACCGAATACGGTTACAAGAACGGATACTACAAGCGATCTTACAACCGTGTGCTTCATGGTAGGACCGAATACTGTTTTGTATGCCGCAACCGTCGGCTCCTTGGGGATAAGGAAAATCGGGCTTGTCTGAATTTCCGTATCCGTCGCAAAGGACGAGGCAATAACATAGATAAACGGAACAACCATCACTATAGCCAGAATTGTGAGCACCAAATATATAACTATTTCGCCGATGAAATCGCCGACTGACTTTCTTTTTATACTAATCATTTTTTCTCACCCTCCCAACTTAGAACAATCCTGCCTGACCGATAGCCTTTGCGGCGCGGTTGGCAAGCTGTATACAGGTTAAGCTGACAAGCGATTTAAACAGACCCACAGCGGTTGTGTGTCCGTAGTCGCCGCCGACTCTACCGTAGTTATAAACGTATGTGTCAAAGGTCTCGGATTTTGACTGGTTAAGGGTATTTTGCATAAGGATGATCTGCTCATAGCCCGTATCAAGCACCGAACCCATTCTTAAAACGAACATTGTTACTATTGTTCCCGCAATTGCCGGAATGGTTATGTATATAAGCTGCTGCATACGGTTTGCACCGTCAACTATTGCAGCCTCGTACTGCTCAACATCAACGCCCGCCAAAGCCGCTAAGAATATAACCGTACCCCAGCCGGTTTCTTTCCAGATAGCCTGAACAAGCAATACCCAGTATATGCTCGACGGACTTTCGAGAAGATCGGTTTCCTTGCCCGTCAAAGCCTTTATAATCTCATAAAACGCACCGCCGGAGTATGCATCGTTGCCGGCAACGGCGGGAGTTTTGAGCATCATGAACGATATTGATGCAATGACAACCCAGGATACGAAGTGAGGAACGTATACAAAGGTCTGCAATACCTTCTTGTACCACTGCACCTTGACCTCGTTTAACAAAAGCGCGAGTATTATGGGCAGCGGGAAGAAGAATATCAAATTCATAAATGAAATGATAAGCGTATTGCTCAAAAGCCTCAGAAAGTCGGAGCCTACAAAGAAGTCCGCAAAGTTCTGGAAGCCTACCCAGTCCGAATTGAAGAAATCAAGACCCGCATAGTACGCCTTGAAGCCTATGAGCAGTCCCCACAATGGAAAAATCTTAAAAATAACAAAATACAAAAATCCCGGAAGCAGCAGAAGATACATCCACTTATTCTTCTTAATGCTCTGCCAGGTTTTGGCTCTGCGCTCAGATTTCTGCTGCGCGGTAAGAGCCGGTTTTTCAGCCTTAGCCATAAGTCAATACCTCCTAATTGTTATCTATGTATCCGGACATTTTGCAGCTTCTCTCCCCTTGCAAAATGCACAAATACATGAACCTCATATATCTATTATAGTATAATTTGCGCAAAATAGCAAGAGTTTTTTATAAACGTTTTATAAAAAAATCCGACTTTTTTGTATAAAATTAAGTAAGGTAACGTAATTTTAGGCAAAAAACAAATGCCTTGGGCTTTTAAATAAGCCAAAGACATCTGTTTTTGGGGTGCAATATTTATATATGCTCGCCTATTATCGAGAACACTACCCAGCCGGCAATATTTACCGCGTGGTCGGCGATTTTTTCTATATATTTGGCAATCATAAGCACATCTATTGCCTGATCGCTGCCCTCGGAGTTTTTCTTTATCGACTCCACAAGAAGCTCTCTTACCTCATTAAAAAGACCGTCTACCACATTGTCATGCTCTATTACCTTCCGGGCAAGAGCGGCATCGTTTTTAACATACGCCTCAACGCTTGTGTTTACCATGAATATTGTCGCCTCGGTCATATCGCGTATCTGGGAGGGTACAGCGTCCTTGTTTAGATTTGTGCGCATGGCAATCTCGCATATATCCGCCGCCTGGTCGCCTATTCTCTCCATGTCGGTTATCATTTTAAGGGCTGAGGAGATTTTCCTCAAATCCCTTGCCACAGGCTGCTGCTGCAAAAGCATTTTCATGCACAGCGCTTCAATTGCGCGTTCCTTGTGGTCAATGTCCTCGTCCGCCTCGATGATGTTTTGGGCGCTTTCTCTGTCCTCGTGCAAAACAACGTTCACCGCTCCGGCAATTGCCTCCTCAATCATCATGCCCATATCTGTCAAATCGGCATTTAAATGCGACAGCTGACGGTCAAATCTGTTTCTCATAGCTTATTCCTCTCCTTATCCAAATCTTCCGGTTATGTAATCCTCAGTCCTCTTGTCGGACGGTGTGGAAAACAGCTTTTGAGTTTTGTCAAACTCCACCATCTCGCCCACAAGGAAAAATGCGGTGTAGTCGGCAATTCTTGCCGCCTGCTGCATATTATGGGTAACTATTGCAACGGTGTAGTTCTTTTTAAGCTCCTCCATCAAATCCTCTATTTTAAGGGTTGAGATAGGGTCAAGCGCCGAGGTCGGCTCATCCATCAACAGCACCTCCGGCTCAACCGCTAAAGCTCTTGCGATGCAAAGCCGCTGCTGCTGACCGCCCGAAAGACCCAGGGCGCTCTTTTTTAATCTGTCCTTTAATTCGTCCCAGATAGCCGCCTGCTTAAGGCTGGTTTCGACAATCTCGTCAAGCTTTGCATGATTTTTTATACCGTGTATTCTCGGTCCGTAGGCGATGTTGTCGTAGACGCTCATGGGGAAAGGATTGGGCTGCTGAAACACCATGCCCACTCTCTTTCTCAAAACCGTAACGTCCACCCGCTTATCATATATATCCTCATCGTCAAGCTTTACCCCGCCCTCGATTTTGATATTCTCCACCAGGTCGTTCATTCTGTTTAAGGTTTTTAAAAATGTGGATTTACCGCAGCCCGACGGGCCTATCATTGCGGTTATTTTATTTTTATATATCGGTAGCGACACGTTCTTTAAGGCATGATGCTCGCCGTAATGCAAATTCAGCCGCTGTGCCGACATTTTGGTTTCTTCAGGCATATTATCCTCCTTGCTTAACCCTTGGTTATTTTGCTCGTAATAAACTTTGTGAGGAAGTTTATCCCCAGTACAAGAACTATAAGTATCAGCGCAATGCCGAAAGCGTGGTCGGTGTTTCCTTCTGCCATTTCAAGATACAAGCCTATTGTCATTGTTCCGCCCGACTCCATGATATGGGAAAAAATTCCCGATAAAGCCTTTGGCAGCAGATAACTGCTTCCCGCGGTAAACAGAAGCGCCGCCGATTCGCCGACAATTCTTCCCACCGCAAGGATTATTGCGGTGACAATCCCCGGCAGTGCCGAGGGCAGCACAATCGTTCTTATAATGCGCCATTTCTTTGCGCCCAGTCCCAGCGCACCCTGCCGGTAGCTTTCCGGAACGGTCTTTAACGCTTCCTGGGTGGTTCTTATAACTATGGGCAAAATCATCAGCGTAAGCGTAAGCGAACCGCAGATAATCGAAAAGCCCAAATGACAGCTCTGACCGAAAAACGCCATTCCGAACAGTCCGAATATTATCGAGGGAATACCGGAGAGCGTTTCTGTGGCAAACTCGATAAAGGAAACCAATCGTCCGGGCTTTGCGTACTCGGTAAGATACACCGCCGCGCCGATACCTATCGGTGTGGCAATTAACAGGGTTATTATGATTATATACAGCGTATTTACCATATATCCCAGTATTCCGAAGGTGCCTGTGGCAACGCTCTTTATTGTGGAGAGAAATGTCCGGTTGATACTCGGCACTCCGTTTACCACAATATAAATGATAATTCCCGCCAAAAGCGCCGCCACGAAAATTCCCGAAAAGTAAATCAGTCCGTACATCAGCGCGTCAAGGGGCCGCTTTTTCTTTTTATACAGCGTCATTCGTCCTCACCCGCCTTTTTAAGAGTTGTGTTTAAGATAATGTTTATCACCATGATGAACACAAACAGCACAAGTCCTATGGTAAAGAGTGCCTGACGGTGCAGTCCCGATGAATAGGACATCTCCGAAACGATACCCGTTGTAAGAAATCTTACGGAGTTAAAGGGCATGGGCAGATTTACGACATTTCCCGCAACCATGGTAATTGCCATCGCCTCGCCTATGGCTCTTCCCACACCAAGCACTATCGAGGTTATGATACCCGACTTTGCGGCGGGAATTGTAACCTTAAATACCGTTGTTATCTTTGTTGCGCCCAAGGCGTAGGAGCTGTTCCTTAAATGCTGCGGAACGGCTCTTATAGCCGTTTCCGACACGTTTACAACCGTCGGAAGTATCATAACCGCAAGCACGAACACCGCCGAAATAAGATTTGCTCCGCCGGTCATTTGATGAGAGGGGTCGCCGGCGTATATCATTGTTTCTATCCTATACATTATCGGCTTTATTATGAGTATGCCCAAAAGTCCGTACACAACCGAGGGTATTCCCGCCAAAAGCTCCACCGCCGGCTTTACCACGCGGCTAAGTCCCTTAGGCGCAATCTCCGCTAAAAACACCGCCGTCAAAAGCGCAATGGGAACTCCTATGATTATTGCAAGCAGGGTGCCGACTATCGAGGTAAGTATTATGTATAAAATTCCAAAGCCCGGCTCGCTTGCGGTCGGCGCCCATTTTGTGCCAAAAAGCATATCAATAACGCCTATTTTGGCAAGGGCGGGAACTCCGGAGCTTATCATATACACGCATATGGCAAATACCGCCGCAATAGCGGTTATTCCGCAGACGAAAAACACCGCCGCCATTATGCGCTCCGATTTGTTATTCATACTGCTCCTCCGCCTTATTCAACCGGTATAAGACCTACACTTTCGGCAATTTCCTTGCCCTTGTCGGACTTTAAAAATTCAAACCAAGTTTGTACCGCTTCACTCTGCTCGCTAATCTCGCCCTTTGTTGCCATAACAAACGGACGCTGAAGCGCGTATTTGCCCGCCGTAATATTTTGTGCTGTAGGCTCATAACCGTCAACCTTTAATGTCACTACGCTGTCGTTTAAAACGTCTAATGAAACATAGCCTATTGCATTGGGGGTTGAAGCTACAGTGGTCAATACCGCACCGGTTGAGTCAAGCTCCTGAGCGTACTTGCACTTGTCGGCAATATCGAGCATTTCCTCAAAGGCGTCCCTTGTACCCGAGCCGGACTCTCTGCCGATTACCACAATCTGTCCTGCCTGTGCGCCCACACCGCTCCAGTCCGCAATCGTTCCGTCATAAATCTGTGTAAGCTGTTCCTTTGTTAGGTTATCTATGGTGCAATTTGAATTTGCAATAACCGCTATACCGTCTATAGCAACGATGTTTTCAACAAGACCCTTGTCCTTTTCCTCCTGCTTTAAGGCTCTTGAAGCGTTTCCGATGTCCGCCGTACCTGCGCTTACAGCCTCGATACCCGCGCCGGAGCCGGTAAACTGTGCCGATGCGGTAATACCGGGATTTTCCTGATTGAATACCTCGCACGCCGCCTCAACAAGCTTCTGCATGGAGGTTGAGCCGTTCATTGTAACTGTCTTGGGCTGTGCCGAGCCTGAGCATGAGGCAAGCGCTCCCGCTATCAATGCTCCCGTAATAACTGCTGAAATTGTTTTTTTCATTTTTATTCCTTCCTTTCCTTTATGCGTCCTTCGCATTTACATTTATCAGTTTACACGTCTTATGTAAAATAATAAACATGGTTTGTGTAAAACTTTGGTAAAACTGCTTTTTTTATTTACAAATTCTTGAACGGAGGGTGCTTTTTTGTTATAATAACTCTGACAGGGAGGTGCTTTTATGCCAAAATTAAAATGTTTGAATTTTCTTGCCCTTACGGCGGCGGGCTTTATAAATGCGTTCGGGATTACGATATTCCTCGCCCCGGTAAAGCTTTACGACAGCGGCTTTTCCGGAACGGCAATGCTTATTTCACAGGTTACGCCCCAATGGCTGTCGCTTTCGGTATTCCTTTTGATCTTAAACATTCCCGCATTTCTTTACGGCTTAAAAAAGCAGGGTGCGGCATTTACGATATATTCGATATACAGCGTTGTTATGTATTCGCTGGGGGCATGGCTCATAACCGATGTACTGCCGGTTGATGTGAGCATTGCGTCACCCCTTGCCGGAACGGATTTGCTTTTGTGCGCGCTGTTCGGCGGGCTTATCTCCGGCGTGGGCAGTGGTCTTGCCATACGCTTCGGCGGCGCTATAGACGGTGTGGACATAATCGCGGTTATTTTTACAAAGCCCTTGGGCATAAGCGTGGGGACCTTTGTAATGCTCTATAATGTGGCTTTATACATTGTGTGCGGTATCGTTATACAAAGCTGGATTTTGCCGCTTTACTCCATTGTTACCTATGCCATGGGTTCAAAAACCATTGATTACATCATAGAGGGCATTGACCGCAAAAAGGCGGCGTCAATAATCACAGAGCACTGCGAAGAAGTATGCTCCGCACTTTCGGAAGCATTCGGCAGCGGACTTACGATTATGGACGCAAAGGGCTATTATTCCGACTCGCAAAAGCAGATGATTTACTTTGTGGTAAACAGATTTCAGATTATAAAGGTTAAAAATATAGTCCACGAAATAGACCCCGGCGCATTCATCGCCATAAGCGAGATTGCGGATGTATTTTCTTCAAAAAAACAATAAAGGTTAAGGAGCTGTCATAAAAATACGACAGCTCCTTAATACTATTGTACCATATCCCTTGCGGCGTTTCCCACGCCCTCGGCCGCATCGCCTACGGCTTGGCCGGCGTCCTCTACAATGTTGCCCGCGTCATCGACTACGTTTCCCGCACCGTCGGTTACATCGTTTACCGCATCATTTATCCCGTTTTCATGGGTCGGTGCGGCAGATGCCGCCGAAGTTGCCTCGGGAGAATTGGTCGGGTTTGCATTATTGTTCATTCCGCATGAGGTCATTGCCAGTGCCGAACATATGCACACCGCAAAAATACTAAGCTTTTTCATTTTTATCATTCCTTTCCGTGCCGCTCGGCACATAGCATAAATCTGCTCTTGTTTGCAGATTTTTAATAATATTATATCCTGTTGCTTCTGATTTATGCATGACGTATCGTCATGATACGAAAACAGAAATTTTTAAATTTTTTTTAAAAAAATGGAACTTTTATTTTTTTTTACCGTCTAACATTGTGTTTAAGGCAAGCGCATCCGGCCGGGGCGCACAGCTTTGAAATTTTAAATATTCAAGAAAGAAGGTGTATATGATGCATAAGATTTCTGCATCTGTGATAGCGTTGGCGCTTATCGCTTCTTCGGCAGGCGTTTTTGCCGATGAGCCGGTACTTATATCGGCGCCGGAAACTCCGGAGCTTATTTCCTCAAATATAAGCTTTTCGGATGTTGACGAAAACAATGAATTTTACGAGGATATTATAAAATCCGCACAAAACGGAATATTCAACGGTATTGACGAGGAGCATTTCGATCCCGACGGAGCCGTTACAAGAGGAATGCTTGTTACGGTATTGGGAAGAACGGACAATGTTAAAGAGGGTACAAAGTGCGACTTCAGTGACGTTGAGGAGGGCGAGTGGTACTATGACTACGTTGCCTGGGCAAAGGAAAACGGCATTGTTGACGGCTTTGAGGACGGAACCTTCAAGCCCTCACAGGCAGTTTCAAGACAGGACGCTTTAAAGATTATCTACAGCTTCTGCGAGTACAAGGGCATAGGTCCGGTTGAGTCATGGGCGGTTAATATTCCCTATGCGGACCTTGACCAGGTTGCGGAGTACGCTTCCTCACCGGTTATGTGGAACGTTATAAACGAGTATATGCTCCCGGACGCTTCAAACAACCTCCGTCCCCGCGACGATGCGAAAAGAGGCGAGCTGGCACACGCAACAAACGTACTCTTTGACCAAGTGAAGAACGCTCCCGAAAAGGAAAACACAGCTTTAAAGGAAATAACCGAAATAAACGATGAGAAGATTGTTTTAAAGGACAGCGATGGACAGGAAATGTCCGTTCCCGCCGCAGACGCTTTGGCATATGACAATGACGGCACAGAGCTTAAGGTGTCAGACCTTAAAGCGGGCGACAAGGCGCTTGTTTTGGAAAACGGCGGCAAGATTGCCGTAATAAGAAGCAATGAGGACAAAAACGCGGTTGCGTTCGATACATTTGTAAAGAGCGATTCCTTGGGCGACATGATCGATTCAAAGGGTGAGCTTGCACTTTACATAGACACAGAAAAGTATTCTATCGAGGAGCTTGAGGGCAAGCAGCTTTTGGTATTTTACAATATCATGACCATGAGCCTGCCTCCCATTACCACTCCGGTAAAGATTGTTGTTGCAGGCGAGGGTCAAGTTTCGTTAAAGCCGGTATTTGAGTCGGTTTCGGGCGAAATCACAAAGCTTGACGATAAATCTCTTACAATTAAGGCAGAGGAAATCGAGTCGGTATTCGATTTATCCGACAGCGCGGTATACGATAATGCCGCAGAAGAAATCAAGGCAGCAGACCTTAAGGTCGGCGACAGCGTTACGGTTTATTCAAAGACCGAGAAGAATGCGGCTGTAATCGTTAAAAACAGTGACGAGGGCAATTTCACCACAGCGGACAAGTTTGTACTTGCCGAGGACGGCAAGCTTGCGGACTCAACGGGAATGCTTTCGTTAAACGTCAGCGAGGATGACGCAAAGAGCCTTGACGGAAAAGAGCTTTTGGTATTCTACACTGTTACCACAAGAAGTATTCCGGCAATAACAACCCCGGTAAAGGTTATTGACCTTACCGCGGCAAACTAAAAATTAATCTCCGGCGTCCCAAGCCGGAGTTCTCCCCAAAATTTTAACCTTACAAAATCCCGGAGCCGATGCAATGCATCGGCTCCGTCTTTATGATTATTGAATTTTTTCCACTCCGAGAGTTACCTTTTCCGAGTTTATGTTCCATTCCTTAACGGAACCGGACATTTTATCCGTAACAATCTCATTGCACAGAGTTTCGGTGCAGATTGCTTTGCCGTTTCTTTCAAGAACGCCCGCAATCCTTTCGCTGCCCTGACAGTATATCCTTATATGATCCATAACCTCAAAGCCCGCGTCCTTTCTCATGTTCTGTACCTTTGAGATTATTTCTCTCACAAAGCCCTCCTCGATAAGCTCCGGGGTAAGCTTTGTATCAAGCACCGTTGTAACCTCCGATGCCGAGGTGGTTTCAAAGCCCTCTGCCTTTGCCGGCTCAATCAATAAATCCTCCTCGCAAAGCTCCTCGCTTTGTCCGTCAACCTCAATGGTGATTTTTCCGTTTTCCTTAAGTTCCTTCATAGCCGCCGCGCCGTCTAAATCAGCAAGAATTTCCTTTACGGCATTTATGTTCTTGCCGAAGCGTCTGCCCAGTGTTCTTAACTGGGGCTTGAAGGTATAGGACATGAACGCCGAAAGATCGTCCACAAACTCAATGCTCTTTACATTCAGTTCCTTCTTTATAATATCCGCAAATGCACCGTCCAAGGCAAAGTCCGCCTTAACGTACATTGTGCCTATGGGCTGACGGTTATTTATGGAAGCGTTGTTTCTGCCGGCTCTTCCCGACTCGACAATCTTTATTGCCTCCTCCATTCTGTCCTCCACATCACAGCTTATGAGCGATTCGTCATATGCCGGGAAGTCGCACAAATGCACACTTTCGGGTGCGTTGGGGTATATGTTCCTTATCAAATTCTGATAAATGCTCTCCGTAATGAACGGCACCATGGGTGCAGCCGCCTTGATTATGGTAACAAGGGCGGTGTAGAGAGTCATAAACGCGTTTACCGTATCTTGTGGCATACCCGTTGCCCAGAAACGGTCTCTTGAACAGCGCACATACCAGTTTGACAGCTCATCGACAAAGTTTAGAAGCACTCTTGCGGTTTCGGTAATCTTATACGCCGCCAAGTTCTCGTCAACCGCCTTAACGGTGCTGTTCAGCTTTGACAAAAGCCACTTGTCCATAACCGAAAGCTTGTCATATTCAAGAGTATGCTTTGAGGGGTCAAAGCCGTTTATCTCGGCATACAGCACATAAAAGGCATATGTGTTCCAAAGGGTATTCATAAACTTGCTCTTACCCTCGGTTACTGCCTTGTCATGGAATTTATTGGGCAGCCAGGGTGCGCTGTTTATATAGAAATACCATCTTATTGCGTCCGCGCCATGGGTCTTTAATGCGTCAAAGGGGTCTACCGCGTTGCCCTTTGATTTTGACATCTTCTGACCGTTTTCGTCCTGAACAAGTCCCAAGACGATAACGTTTTTATAGGGTGCTTCGTCAAATATCAGCGTTGATATTGCAAGCAGCGAATAGAACCATCCTCTTGTCTGGTCAACCGCTTCGGAAATGAAGTCCGCCGGGAAATTCTCCTTGAAAATATCCTCGTTTTCAAAGGGGTAATGCCACTGTGCAAAGGGCATTGAGCCGGAATCGAACCAGCAGTCTATAACCTCGCTGACCCGGTGCATTTCCTTGCCGCAGTGGGGGCATTTAATCGTTACCGCATCGATATAGGGACGGTGCAGCTCAATATCCTCCGGGCAGTTGTCGGACATTTCCTTAAGCTCGGCAATGGAGCCTACAGCGTGTCTGTGTCCGCATTCGCACTCCCAGATATTTAGGGGCGTTCCCCAATAACGGTTACGGCTTATTCCCCAGTCCTGAACATTATTGAGCCATTCGCCAAAGCGTCCCTTGCCGATGCTTTCGGGAATCCAGTTTATTGTGTTGTTGTTTTTGATAAGCTTATCCTTAACCTCGGTCATTTTTATAAACCAGGTGTCGCGGGCATAGTAAATAAGCGGAGTATCGCATCTCCAGCAGAAGGGATAGCTATGCTCGAACTTCGGCGCGTTAAAGAGCAGACCTCTTTCGTCCAAGGACTTAAATACCTCCTTGTCGGCGTCCTTGCAGAACGTTCCCGCCCAAGGTGTTTCCTTTGTCATTTCGCCCTTGCCGTCAACAAGCTGAACGAAGGGCAAATCGTAATTTCTGCCCACGTTTGCGTCGTCCTCACCGAATGCCGGCGCAATGTGAACGATACCCGTACCGTCGCTTAAGGTTACATAACCGTCGCAGGTAACGTAATAGCATTTTTTATCGGGCTTTGCAAAGTCAAAGAGCGGAACATACTCCCTGAACTCCAAATCCTTTCCCGTATATTCCTCTGTAATCTCATATTCCTTCTCGGCAAAATTCGCTTCAACAAGCGCCTTTGCAAGAATGTAATTCTCGCCGCCGCAGCTTAGTTTAACATATTCCTCATCGGGGTTTACGCAAAGGGCAACGTTTGAGGGAAGCGTCCAGGGGGTTGTTGTCCAGGCAAGGAAATAGGTGTTGTCCTCGCCCTTTACCGGGAATTTTGCCGTTGCGGAGCGTTCCTTAACGTCCTTGTAGCCCTGTGCAACCTCGTGAGAGGACAGGGGCGTACCGCAGCGGGGGCAGTAGGGAACTATCTTATGACCCTTATACAAAAGTCCCTTTTCCCAAATCTTTTTAAGCGCCCACCATTCGGACTCGATAAAGTTATTGTCATAGGTTACATAGGGGTCCTCCATATCCGCCCAGAAGCCGACGGTTGCGGAAAAGTCCTCCCACATTCCCTTGTATTTCCAAACGCTTTCTTTACATTTTTTGATAAAAGGCTCAAGACCGTATTCCTCAATCTGCTCTTTGCCGTCCAAGCCCAAAAGCTTCTCAACCTCCAGCTCAACCGGCAGTCCGTGGGTATCCCAGCCCGCCTTTCTTAAAACCTTTTTGCCCTTCATGGTCTGATAACGGGGAATCATATCCTTTATAACTCTCGTCAGCACATGACCGATATGGGGCTTGCCGTTGGCGGTGGGAGGTCCGTCATAGAAGGTATAGACATCGCCGCCCTCGCGGTTTTTAATGGATTTTTCAAAAATTCCGTTGTCTGCCCAGAATTTTTCAATCTGCTTTTCTCTGTCAACAAAGTTTAAATCCGGTGAAACCTTATCGTACATAACAATACTTCCTTTCATAAAACAATAAAGGGCTTCGTCATTGTAAAACAAGACAAAGCCCCATGGGATTCGTTATACCACTCGTCATACAAGCATATGCGTTCCCGATTACGGGGGACATCCGTCGGCGCTTACTGCATTTTTGGGCACCGCGGCTCCGGGGTGATTTTCATTATCGGGTACTCGCCGCGGCGCTCACACCGTCCGCCGTTCGCTTTGACTTTCACCGAAAACTACTGTCCTCATCATCGCCTTTGAAATTTTCATATCAATTATATTATAAACCTTGCAATTTGTCAATATTTTTTCTTAAAAAAACCGAAGTTTTCCCCTTAAAACAGCCCAAATTCAACGAAGCACCAGTTATCGTCCCATTCAAGCGGCTCAGGAGCCCAGATACAAGGCTCCTTATAGAAGCTGCCGGGGAACACCGAATAGCTTTCGCCCTCTGCAAGATGGTGGGGTCCCAACATATTTCTTAAGTTGTTTGTCAGGGTTACGGTAAGCCTGTTATTTTTGGTCATGTACTCAATGGGAGCGGTAATGCAGGTTTTTTCCTCACTGCCGCCGCCGAATTTCACAACGTTTACGCCCTTTTTCTCAAAGCTTACCAAGCCTTCTTGGTCAATATCACAGCTTAGCGTGATGCTTCCGGCAAAGAACGGGAATCCCTGCTGTTCAAGATTTGATATGCTCACGCTTTCGGGAAGCTTATCTATCACAAAATCTCCCGTATATCTTACGGCGTTTTTGTCAAGCTTCTTAAACTCGCCCTCCGTTTCTAGAGCAAACTGCCCGGTTATGTACACCGGCTCTATTTCCGTATCGAAGCTTAGCTTATTTTTCTCGCTCTCGAACACCTGTGCTTTTTTGAGATTCTCGTAAAGCTCGGCGGGCTGTTTGAAATCCGTTTCCATAAGGAATTTATTCTCGCCGATTTTCATATACCTTGAAATCTCGATTTTCTTAAAGGAGCTGTCCGCGAAATATCCGCATACGTTTTTCTCTATTTCCTCGCCGTTTATTTTTATGGTGAATTTTTCCGGTGTTTCGCACACGAAATACAGCTTATCGGGTATGTAATCCGCCTTTACCGAAAATTCGCACTCAACCCTTACTCCTCCCGAAATCGAGCAGGCTCTGTTTTGAATGTCTATCATGTACAAATTATCCCCGATACTCTCGCCGTTAAAGCGGCAGGAGCAGCTGTCTATTGTAAGAACATTGTCGGTGCATTTTTCTATTTTCCACGCTCCCTGGGGAGTGATTTTTTGAGGTCTTGTTTTTTCCTTTTTCACTCTCTCATTGCCGTTATCGATTATAACGGCACTGCCCCAAGGCTCAAGCTCCAATTCACCGTCAAAATCCGACAATTTTCCGTATATGTCCATGATTTGGTTTCCGTATTTTACCCTTGCTTTTTGCTTCTTGTCCGTACTGTTTACAAAGTAGTACATCACAAAATCGTCAAAAATACGTTTTGTATACGTTATGCTCTCATTGTCGGTTATATCGTTTTGGGGAAGCTCCTCGGCGGTGGTTACAATACCGCCCTGTGCCTTAAATTCCTCAATGAGCCGTTTTGTATTGTCAAGCATAACATCTGTTATAACTATGACCTTAGAATATTTCTGTTTGCCTATAACAAGCTGTCCGTCCCTGACACAGCTGTGACGCTCCATTAAAATCTCATCGCCCAAATGGAACAGGATATGCTTTTTATCAAGCTGACCTATTGTCTTTAACAGCAGCTCATTACATTCCTCCACGCCCTTGTTTTCGCCGCAGTCAAAGCATGACCATGCCTTTGCCTGGGGGTGTATCACAAGGGTGTCGCACTCGATTTTGCCCTCGCAAAGCAGCATGCCCACTCTTGAAACAAAATCGTTAAATATCTTGTAATCTCCCCACCAGGGCTGCTGATAACCCATTGCCGGGGGATAATCGCGCTTTCTTATACCTCTTAGGGAATAGCCCTCCAAATGCTGACACAAAAGATTTATTCCTCTAACCATCTGCCATTGGTAAATGCCCAGCAGCTCGTCAAAGCTGACGTTGTGTCCGCACATGGCAAAGGTTTCGGAAAGCACCTGATTTTTCCCAAGCTGTGCCGCCGCCGAGCCAAGCTGTATGGGGGTAAGGCAGTCATAGATATTTCTGCCCAGCCAGTCCATGCCGGGGACATGATAATACTCATACTGGGGCATAATCGCACCGTTTGCGGTTATCTGACTTTCAAGGCTTTCCTCCAAAACCATGTGTCCGGTAAATTTCAAGCCCCTCTCGTCGCACCAGTCATATATCTGCTTTGAATAAGCCTGTGAAAACAGTATTGCAACAAGCCGCCAGAACTTTACACGCGTGTCGGCACTGCTCTCGCTTTCAAAGAACAAATCCTCAAGCCGATCATAAAGCTCCTCGCCGTATTCCTCCTTATATGCGTCCCTTAAAACGAAGCTCCATGGGATACCGTCGCGGGAAACCTGGGGTTCATCGGTGAAAAATCCGTCTATATCGTTTTTAAAGCGCTTGTAATAAGGCTCATAAATCTCGTCAATAAACGCCTTTATTACCTTTTTGTCCAACACGTCCACATAAAAGGGGTTTGTATCGTAATAGAATATATGCTTATCGCTTATATGTATAATCCTGTCCCCAACTTCCTTTTCCTTTTCGGGGGAAATGGGCGCGTATCTTAAATATTTTTGGATATAGTCAATACCCAAGCCGTTTACCTTGCCGCTGCCAAAGCCGCTGGGCCAGCCGTTTTCATCGTATGCCCAGGGATGCATATCAAGCACCTTTGACTCGTCGGCACAAGCCTTTACGTTGTCAAACCATTCCTCGCCCATGTATTCGGTCTGCAAGCCGCCTCTGGCGTGCATGAAAAAGCCGCCCATGCCCGCCTCGTGCATAAGACGTATCTGGCGCACGGTTTCCTCAGTTTCAAGCTTTTCGTTCCATGACCAAAAGGGTACGGGACGATATTTTGAGGGAGGGTTTTTTATTCCATCTCCTATTATAAAATCAGACATTTTCTTTCTCCTTTTATGTTTTTCCATTATTATACAACAGAGCAGACAGACTTGTCAAGGCTTTAGCCGAAAAACTGTACCATGCCCACAATAACCGGCATGGTTATTATGGAAATAACCGTTGTAAGGGAAGCAAGCCCCGCCGCAAGGCGTGTATCCGCTTCAAATTTCGTGGCAAACATGGTAACCAGTGCCGCTACGGGTGCGCTTGCCGCAATGGTGCATACAATCAAAATATCGCCCTTGACCGAGCAAAGCAGCAGTGCCGCCGCCAGAATTACCGGGGATATAATGAGCCTGTAGAGCATGGTAATATATTCGTTTTTGCCCCGGATTTTAAGGGACGCATTGGCAAGATGATAACCGATTATTATCATTGCCACCGGAGTGTTTAAATCCGCTAAATACCCTATGGGATTTCCGATAACCGACGGCACCGGCACAGACCCGAAGAATATCACAAGTCCCACAAGTGTACCGATTATGCCGGGGTTTAAAATAATCTTCTTTAAGGAAAACTTAAAACTGCCCCGCATAAGGCTCTCGCCCCAAGTCCATACGATAATATTAAACACCGCCACATACGCCGCGCCGTAAAACACGCCGTCACTGCCCAAAATCGCTTCCTGAAGCGGAAACGACATATAACCGCAGTTTGAAAAGACCATGGACAGCTTAAAAATCCTCTCCCTGCCCTTTTCTTTGTCATGAATAAGCGCCGTTGCGGCAACAATATTTATAATATGGGCAAACACCGCCGCCGCAAACACGATAACAAGCCCTTTCATCATCTGTGTGTCAAGAGGGCGGTTAAAGGAATTTATGATTACCGCCGGGGTTACGATATAGAGCATAAGATTGGTTACGCCCTTTATCGCCTCCTCGGATATTATTTTCGTTTTGTTGGCAGCAAAGCCCACGCCTATTAAAATAAACAAAATCAAAACCTGCTGTGCAACCGTAAGTATATTTGAAAGCATTTTATCACCTTATCTTATAATAATTTCAACGGGACAGTGATCCGAGCCCATAACATCGGGATGAATATCCGCACTCTCAAGCCTGTCCTCAAATCTGTTTGAAACGCAGAAATAGTCAATACGCCAGCCCACGTTCCTCTCCCTTGCCTTAAACTGATACGACCACCAGGAATACGCGTCCGTTTTATCGGGGTAAAAATATCTGTAGGTGTCGGTAAAGCCCGAATTTAAAAGCTGTGTAAACTTTTCGCGCTCCTCATCGGTAAAGCCGGCGTTTTTCCGGTTGGTTTTTGGGTTTTTAAGGTCAATCTCTTTATGCGCCACGTTAAAATCACCGCAGAACACCACCGGCTTTTTTTCGTCCAGTCCTTTTAGGTATTCCCTAAAGCTGTTCTCCCAATTCATGCGGTAGTCAAGACGGGTAAGCTCCCGCTGTGAATTGGGCGTATAGCAGTTTACAAGATAAAAATCCTCAAATTCAAGAGTTATCACTCTGCCCTCCCGGTCATGCTCCTCTTCTCCGATGCCCAAAGAAACGGACAGCGGCTCTTCCTTGGAAAATACCGCCGTACCGGAATAGCCCTTTTTCTCGGCATAATTCCAAAAGCAGTGATAGCCCTCGGGCGCAAAATCAATCTGTCCCTCCTGAAGCTTTGTTTCCTGAACGCAGAAAATATCCGCGTCCGCGCTCTTAAAATAATCGCCGAAGCCCTTGGTCATGCAGGCTCTTAAGCCGTTTACGTTCCATGAAATCAATTTTTTCATATATATAACCACCTTTTTAAAAGTCCCGATAATTATATCACATTTTATAATTTAATTCAATATGTTTGCATATATTTCGGTTTTGTGGTAATATAGAATTATAAAGATAAAAAAGGAGCGATTTTTATGAAAATATACATAGCGGGCTTTGGGGTTTTCAGACCCGACGCCATATCCTACGGCGAAAATTTAAAACAGATATGCGCCCAATTCGGGCATGAGGGGCTCTATCCCCTGGACAATCAATGCGACAGCGCCGAGGATATTTACAAGGGAAATATCGGTCTTATCAGAGAAGCGGACGCGGTAATTGCCGACATAAACCCCTTCAGAGGCTCAGAGCCGGATTCGGGTACAGCCTTTGAGATAGGCTTTGCGGCTGCACTGGGCAAAAAAATCATCTGCTACATGGACGATACAAGACCCATGAAGGAAAAAATTACCGACAGCTTTTATGCAGTGGAGGATTTCGGACTGCCCGTAAACCTGATGATAGCCGCAAGCGCAAAAATCGTTGGGGGCGGTTTTTTGGAGGCTGTGAAAATGCTCGAAAAATGTTGACTGTTGTCGATTATTCTGTTATAATATACATAAAAAGTTGGGAGGTGCCTATGTGACAGCGTTTGAAAAGTTTTTGTGGAGTTGTGCCTATGCAGGTATATGCTCGCTTACGGTACTGGCGGTAGGAGTTTTTATTCCCCGGGATATTTTTAACTGCCGAAGCTGGTTTTTCAGAGAACGCGCCTGGGAGAGCAAACTCTATGTATTCCTTAGGGTACCGAAATGGAAAATGCGCGTACCGGATATGAGTATTTATGTTAAACGGCTCATGCGCAAGCGTTTGGACAACGGCATGAGCGCCGACAAGATGAACGCGCTTGTGGCGGAAACCTGCGTTGCCGAATCGGCGCACGTTCTTTTATGTTTCCTGGCACTGGGCATGGTACTCATCTGGGAATCCTCCGGCGGTGCGGTATGCACGCTTTTATATGCTTTCGGAAACATTCCCTATATTATAATTCAGCGCTATAACCGTCCGCGGCTTATGCGCACACTGGAAAAACAGCTACACCGCGAAGCAAAGGAGCTTGCAGTATGAACGATTACAGAGATTTCAGGCTTTCAAGGCTCAACGACCCCCGCTTTTGCCATTTAAAGCTTTTGCTTTTCTGGCCCTTATATGGCGCGGCGTTCTTCCTTTTGGAGCATATAACCCGAAACGGCTATCATTATATGCACTGCGCCCTTGACGATGTAATTCCCTTCTTGGAGATATTTGTCATACCCTATTATTTTTGGTTTGTATACATAGTGGGAATGTTAATATACGGGCTTTTATTTGATACGGAAAGCTTTGTTTTGTATATGAGAATGATAATTGTGACCTGCTCGGCGGCGTGTATAACCTATTTTCTATACCCCACAGCACAGCAGCTAAGACCCGAGGAATTTTTAAGGGACAATATTTTCACGCAGATAGTGGAGAGGCTCTATGCCTTTGACACCAACACCAACGTCTGTCCCTCCATTCATGTTGCGGGCGCGGTATCGGTATCTGTCGCGGCATGGAATTCAAAGTATTTCTCAAAGACCAAATACAGAATAATTTTCACGATTATAACCGCGCTTATATGTATGTCAACGGTATTTTTAAAGCAGCATTCCGCCGAGGACGTATTCTGGGGGCTTGTGCTGTGCGCGGCGGCGCAGACATCGATTGCGGTATACGAGCGCATAAAGGAAAAAGAGCCCAAAAAAAAGCTTTTTGGCGCAAACAGATAGAAAAGGGGCTGTTGCTTTTAGCGCAGATCGACGTATGGCATAAAACCATACGTCTACGAACAGAACACACCACTCGGAGTACACAAAGTACGCCGTCGGGTGTGTTCTGTCCGTTCTGCATCTAAAATCAATCAGCCCTTATGTGCATTTTGCTGTGGCCCACAATTTATCTATCCGCAAGCTTTACATATTCGCGTCTTTCGCCCACCGACTTGTACGCCGGGCGGATAATTCTGTTTCCGTTTATCAGCTCCTCAAGCCTGTGCGCGCTCCAGCCCGCAATTCTCGCCATGGCAAATATGGGTGTGAACAGTTCTTCGGGAATACCGAGCATCTGATACACAAAGCCACTGTAAAAGTCCACATTCGCGCTTACACCCTTATACATTGTTCTGGAATTGCCGATTATCTTCGGCGCTATTTCCTCAACCGCCGCATACAGCGCGTATTCCTCATGCATACCCTTCTCAACCGAAAGCTGATCCACAAAGCTCTTAAATACCTCCGCTCTGGGGTCGGAAACCGAATAGATAGCGTGTCCGATACCGTATATAAGACCGGATTTATCATAGGCTTCCTTATTAAGGATTTTAACAAGGTACTTTTCAATCTCCTCTTTATCCGTCCAATCCTTTACATGGGCTTTAATATCCCTGAACATATCGCAGACCTTAAGGTTTGCACCGCCGTGCTTGGGACCCTTAAGGGAGCCTAAAGCCGCAGCTATTGCCGAATAAGTATCCGTACCCGACGAGGTAACCACATGGGTTGTAAAGGAGGAGTTGTTTCCTCCGCCATGCTCCGCATGAAGTATAAGCGCAAGGTCCAAAAGTCTTGCTTCAAGAGGCGAATACTTCCTGTTCGGGCGGAGCATATACAATATATTTTCCGCCGTAGACAGTGACGGGTCGGGATTATGGAAGAAGAAGCTTGAGCCGTCCTTTATATAGTAGTCATACGCCTGATAACCGTATATTGCCAGCTGCGGAAACAGTGCGATAAGCTGCAAACACTGGCGCAGTACATTGGGGATTGAGGTATCGTTGGCGTTATTGTCATAGGAATAGAGCGTAAGCACCGATCTTGCAAGAGAATTCATTATATCGTCGCTGGGCGCTTTCATAATAATATCACGCACAAACGAATTTGGCAGGCTGCGGTATCCCGAAAGCAGTTCAAAAAAGCTGTCAAGCTCTTCTCGGTCAGGAAGCTTGCCGAACAAAATCAAATATACGGTTTCCTCAAAGCCGGTACGGTTTTCCTCGACGACATTGCGTATAATCTCCTTTATGTCGTAGCCGCGGTAATACAAGCTGCCGGGACATGGCACCTTTTCACCGTTTATTTCCTCTTTAGCGTGAATATCGGAGATTTCGGTAAGTCCGGTCAGAACGCCGTTACCGTTTACATCTCTAAGTCCTCGGTTTACCTTATATTGGGTATAGAGTGACGGTTCGATTTTTCCGTCTGCAACGCACAGCTTTGCCAAGTCATACACCTGCGGTGTTATCTCAGAGTAATTCTTTTTCATAGGGCATCCTCCTTTTTTGTATAATATATCTATTTTATCCTATAATTACCCTTTTGTCAATGAATTAAAAGTAAATAATATATGAATTAAGAAAAAAATAAAAAAATTTCATAAAAAGGGTTGACAAAACGAAATAATGCTGATATAATATCTTAGGTCAGCTGATGAAGCTGATTTGATATGCGGGTGTAGTTCAATGGTAGAATTCCAGCCTTCCAAGCTGGCCGCGTGGGTTCGATTCCCATCACCCGCTCCATATGTGTCTGTAGCTCAGTTGGATAGAGCAATTGCCTTCTAAGCAATGGGCCGGGGGTTCGAATCCCTCCAGACACGCCATTTTTTTATGTGGCACATACATGGTGGGTATAGTTCAGCTGGTTAGAGCGTCAGATTGTGGTCCTGAATGTCGTGGGTTCGAATCCCACTACCCACCCCACTTACACATTTTATGTGTATCAATAAATAGCAGAAGAACCATACTTATCCGGCAAGGATAATATGTGTGAAGCATAGGGATATAGCCAAGTCGGTAAGGCACCAGATTTTGATTCTGGCATTTCGTAGGTTCGAGTCCTGCTATCCCTGCCAGGGCCATTAGCTCAGTCGGCAGAGCACTTGACTTTTAATCAAGTTGTCCGGGGTTCGAATCTCCGATGGCTCACCAGTAAA
>JAQXZB010000120.1 GCA_029226975.1 Clostridiales bacterium
CCATGTCGAACAGCGTTACAGACATTGACTGGGGTGCATTTTTCAATTGCACCGGTCTAACCGATGTATATTACAGCGGTACAGAGGAACAATGGAAAAACATATCTATCGCTTCATATAATGATTGCCTTAAAAACGCAACAATTCACTACAAACCATGGGCATATACCATAAACACCGTAACCAAAAGCAGCACAGGTGTCACCGTAAACCTGACGCAAAATTCAGCCGCCGAAGGCAGGCTCATTATTGCCGCTTATGATGACAGCGGCGCACTCGTTCGAGCTGTGGTTTCGGACATATTCTTGTCCGCGGGTGAAACTTCCAATGTTGATGTATCAATGGATACCTCCGGTGCAGTGCGCGCATTTGTATGGGATTTGGGAACACAAACGCCCTTTGCAGAGTGCAAATAACAAAAAGGACGATTAAGGGACGGCGTTCGCCGTCCCTTATATGTTCCTTATTTAAAGCATATCGCAAAGCTTTGCAAATTCGTCTATCGACAGGGTCTCGCCCCGCCTTGTCGGCTCTATGCCCGCTTCTTCCATGATTTTTGCAAGCTCCTCCTTGGGTCTGTTGAAATACGAGGACAGGCAGTTTAAAAGCGTCTTTCGCCGCTGGGAAAATGCCGCCTTTATTACCTTGAAAAACTTATCCTCGTCCGCTACCGTAACCCGCGGCTTGTCAAGCAGGCGAAGGCGCAGCACAGCGCTGTCCACCTTCGGCGGCGGCACAAACTGTCCCGCGCTTACCGTCGTTATGATTTCGGGCTGTGCAAAATATTGGCAAAGCAGCGTTATTGCACCGTAGCTTTTTGTGCCGGGCTTTGCTTCAATCCGCTCGGCAACCTCCTTTTGAATCATTATAATAATGTCCTTTAGCGGCAGCCGCTCCTCCAAAAGCTTGGCTATAATGGGCGTTGTGATGTAATAGGGCAGATTTGCCGCCACACTCACGCTCATTCCCTTAAATTCCTCGTCTATAAGAGCGCGAAACTCCGTTTTCATTACGTCGCAGTTTAAAACCTTTACGTTATCGCAGTCCGCGAGAGTGTATTCGAGAATTTGAGGAAGCCGCTCGTCTATCTCCAAAGCGACCACCTTTTTTGCCCTTTCGGCAAGGGCGTGGGTCAGCACGCCGAAGCCCGGACCTATCTCTATTACTCCGCCGTCTCCGGCAGCCTCGGCAATCTCCTCAATCACTGCGGGATTTGTCAGAAAATTCTGTCCCAGTCCTTTCTTAAAGGTGAAGCCGAACTTGGCGGCAATGCTTTTTATTGTTTTAGGCGAGGTTAAATCCATAGCTGTCTCCCTTTTTACAGATTGATTATAGCGGTGTCAAACGCCGCGAGGGTAATGGTTTTATCTCCCGCGTCCGTTTTAACCGTTGTTGTCTGCTCCTCCTCGCTGTTGTTGATAACAACCAGCTTTCTGCCCTCGGGGTAGAAGCAGCATTCCGTCATGGCGTTGTCGGTAAGGTATTTTTGCTCCGTACCTGCGCCGGTCAGGTTAAGTATCATATTCATCAGTGTGCGCGTATTTATCTCATTGTATTCAAATGACGAGAGATAAACGCCCGCGCCCTTGCCGAAGGGATGTCTGGTAACGGTCGGCTTATCGTCCTGTGCGGCAATAACCACCGTTTCGCCGTCTGTCAGATAAATCCCGTTTCTCGGCTTTATGCTTGTGCCTTTTTCGATACAGCCGCAGCCTGTCGGCTCAAAGCTGTATTTGCCATGGCTTATCTTTGCGCCGGTGTCCTCGTCAACGCCCAGTACCGGAGCCATTCTGAAATAGGTGTCATAGCCCGAAAGCGCAGACGGCTCGTTTACGCCCATGAACACTCCGCCGTTATACGCCCATTCGGTAAGCGCGGCGACAACCTCATCGTCAGCCCAACATTCGCCGCCCGACCATGCCGATCCGGCAAAGCCGGCGTTTATGATAAGGCTTGCGTCCTTGGGAACGCCGTTTTCCTTTATATCGTCAAAGCTGATAAAGCCCACGTCAAAGGGCATACCCGAAAGTGCTTCTATTACGTTTATCAAATCTACCTCCGGATGCTCGTGGTAATGCCCGGAGCAGGACCAGGAGCGAAGCGCACCCCAAGCGGTAAGCACATATATTTTCGGCTCGAAAACATAGGGCTTGCCATGCTCATGGAAGCTTCTTATCTCTCTGAACTCGTCTGCAATCTTTTCTATGTAGTCATTGAAATCCGGGAACGGCAGCGTCAGTGACAAATATCCGCCCAGACCTATTCTGTCAATCTTGTCCCGAAGCAGTGCGCGGCGCACGTTCTTCCAATAAAGCTGCGCGTCATGAGTGGGGTGTCCGCCCTCGGTAAAGGTCGGCGCACCGCCCAGTCCCACAGGGAACAGATACGGATGCAGTCTTATCTCATGGGTTTTAACCGCGCTGCAGCCGGCACACAGTCTTGCTTCAAAGCCGTTGAATACGCATTTGATAAGTCCGTCAAAGCCGAACTCTCCAAATCTTTTGCCCCAAGGCTCAACGCCCACCCACGAATCATCATAGAACACATACGCCTTTTTGCCGTACTCATGAACAAGGCTAACAAGCTCCTTGCCGAAGCCTATTACAAAATCGTTTATAAACTCCATCCAGTCAAGCTTCTTTTTGCCGGGTACCATATGGTTTGAGTGCAGGTCGCCCTTGTTTATAAAGTCCTCCGAGGTAAGCGCATAGCCGTATTTTTCCTCAAACTCCCGAAGCGCAAGCGGCGATACGGTAAAGTCATAGGACGCCCAGTCTGAATAAAGGGTTTCGTTTCTCTTGTCCGAGCCGAATATCCACACAAAATTATAGAACATTGAGGTAAAGCGCACAACCGTTGTTGCCGGATGAGCTTCACACCAGCTCTTCATCCATGAGCGCATATACTCCCGTGTTTCGGGATAGCGCGGGTCAATCTGCATTAAATGCTCCTTGTCCCAGTTGTTTGTGATGTGGTTGTACATGGAGATTTCCTCCCAAATCCTGTAGGCGAGGAAATTAACCGTATACTTGTGAAAGGGCGTGATACCTTTTATCGTAACCTTGCCGTCACTGTAGCTCCAGTCCTTGATTTCCGCGTTGGAGGTCCTGTCGAACACCTGCCAATACGCCAGCGATTCGGGCGAATCGTTCACCTTAAACTGTTCTGAAAAAAAGTCACGCATCAAATCAACAGTAAGTGTGTCCTCCAAAGCCACTACAGGCTTTGTCATAAGAAACGTCTGCTGAAGCTTATCGGTATTCTTTTTTGCCCATTCGTTGTGGTCGCGGATTATGCAGATAGTCGAATAGATACCGTAGCCCGCGTTTATAATTTCGGGCGAAAGCTCGGTTCCGTCGCTGTCGCGGATAACGTCCGCACCCCATTTTTTTGCCATTTCGAGAGTAAGCTCCTCATAGCCGCTCTCGCCCGGAAGCGTAAAGCCTCCTGTTGTTTTTCCCATTGTCAACACTCTCCTTCTTCTCTAAAAGCTATACTTAAATTATAGCATAAATAATGTTAATTGTAAATAAAAAATCCATTTTTGGGTGAACTTTTTTATGATAAGGCTCACATATTTTGTTAAGGCAAAAAAAATTTCCCCGCAGGTCTTGTAAAATCGGCAGTTTTGTTATATAATTATTTTATCTATAGCATTGAAAGGATGAAGCATATAATATGGAAGAAAAGGAATTATCACAGCTTTTGCAGATAAGACGCGACAAGCTCACAGAGCTTCAGGACGAGGGCAGAGATCCGTTCTTGATAACCAAATTCAACCGCACCCACACCAGCGCGGATATAATTGACGATTACACAACCGAGGAGCGGGAAATTACCGTAAGAGGCGAATTAAAGCAGGTTACGGCGAAAATTTCGCCCCTTGACGGACAGAATGTATGCGTTGCCGGACGTATCATGTCAAAAAGAGGCATGGGCAAGGTGGGCTTTGTGCACATATCGGACATTGACGGACAAATTCAGCTTTTCGTAAAGCGCGACATATTGGGCGAGGAGGAATACAACCGCTTTAAGAAGCTTGACATAGGCGACATAATCGGCGCGACAGGCGAGGTATTCACCACCCAGACCGGTGAAATTTCCATAAGAGTTGACAAAATAACACTGCTGTCAAAGTCGCTTCTGCCGCTTCCCGAAAAATTCCACGGTCTTTCCGACCCGGATTTGAGATACCGCCAGAGGTATGTTGACCTTATAATGAACGGCGATGTAAAAGATACCTTTATAAAGCGTTCAAAAATCGTAACGGCAATACGCCGCTACCTTGACAATTCGGGATTTTTGGAGGTTGAAACGCCGATCTTAAACACCATAGCAGGCGGTGCGGCGGCAAGACCCTTTATAACCCACCACAACACTCTCGATATGGATATGTATTTAAGAATTGCCACAGAGCTTCACTTAAAGCGGCTTATTGTCGGCGGCATGGAGAAGGTTTATGAAATGGGCAGGCAGTTCAGAAACGAGGGTATGGACGTGCGCCACAACCCGGAGTTTACCTCGATAGAGATTTACGAGGCATACGCGGATTACAACGATATGATGGACTTGTTTGAAAATCTCGTAAGAGAGTGCGCAAGAGAGGTATGCGGTACGGAGCAGATTGAGTACCAGGGAACGCCCATAGACCTTACGCATTTTGAAAGAATTACGATGATTGACTCGGTAAAGCGTGTTACCGGCGTTGATTTTAACGAGATAAAGACGGACGAGGAGGCTCAGGCGGCGGCAAAGGCAAAGGGCTTGGAGATTGACAAGGCAAAGAGCTCAAGGGGCGATATTATCGCGCAGTTCTTTGACGAATTTGTAGAGGAAACGCTGATACAGCCGACCTTTATAACCGATTATCCGGTAGAGATTTCGCCGCTGGCAAAGAGAAAGCCTAATCAGCCGGAGCTGACGGAGCGTTTTGAGCTATTTATATACGCCAGGGAAATGGGCAACGCTTTCTCGGAGCTTAACGACCCCATCGACCAGCGCGGACGCTTCATGCACCAGATGGAATTAAGAGCCGCCGGCGACGATGAAGCAAACATGATAGACGAGGACTTTATAACGGCGCTCGAATACGGAATGCCCCCGACGGGCGGCTTGGGAATAGGCGTGGACAGGCTTGTAATGTTGCTTACGGACAGCTATTCCATAAGGGACGTGCTGCTGTTCCCTACAATGAAGCCGTTGGAGAAATAAATGGCGTAGGTATGCGGTTTTAAGGAATTGAAAACCAAAACTTACGACCAATTTACGACCAAATTACAAGTCTTTAAATAGTACGATATTAGGACGTTGTCATTTTATGGGTTATGTGCTAATAGAAGTAAATGATTTAAAAGATATATTGGATTGTTGAAAATGGGAAAATACTTCAAATGAAATTTAGAGGATATTAAAAACAATAGTAATACAAAGGAGGTCTCATTATGGCATTGATTAAGTGTCCTGAATGCGGAAAACAAATATCAGATAAAGCAAACGCCTGTCCTCAGTGTGGTTGCCCGATAGCCAATCGTCCTACAAGTATAAAAATAAGGTGCTTATCTACTGATAGAACGGTAAAATATTTAATATTCAAATCAAACGGAATGGAATTGGCTCGTGGTGTAATCGGTTCAACGGTAACAATTAACATAAATAAACCAACAAGAATTACAGTACAGCAAAAATATGCTCTTTTAACTTCGGGGGATACGGGTAGTTTTATGGCTGAACCCGGAAAATGTTATGAAGCTAAATTTTGCAAGCCAGGACTTGCATTTTATCAAACGATAATTAGTGAAGTATCATTTATAAGTTAATATGGGATATTTTAAATAGACAAAATTGTTAGTATAGCATAATCAAATTTACGACCAAATAAAGAGAGCACGCTAAAAACAAACACCCTCAAGGAGTATAAAATTTCCTTTGAAGGTGTTCTTTTGTATTTAGTGTAATTATTTTGATCTTAATTCACTTATTTTTGCTTGTAAGTTTTGAATTTCTTTTTGCAACTTGTTTTTTTTGGATTGCTTTTCTGAAATAGGCTTTTCTGTAGTTTGAATTTCAATCTCGATTTTTTCTAATTCAATTTTCAATTCTGTGATTTCAGAAGTTAGCACTTGAATTTCCTCTGTTGCTTTTTTCTTTCCGAATATCTTCTTTTGCAATTTTTCAATTCTTTGATTTTTCTCAGAAATAGAATTAGTTATGTTCGACTTCTTGTTATCTAACGGAGATTTTTCATTTTTTAATGCTTGTAGTTCTTTATCAATGGTAGAAATATCACTCTGAATACCTTTAATTTTTTCTTGGCACTCTTGAGAAAGCTTATATTCTTCCGGATGTGATTCCCAATACTTTTTGTCTTCGAGTTCCTTTTCTTGTGCTCTCAACACTTTTCTTTCTGAATCACGCTTTGAAAGAAAATTTCTTTTGTATTGTCCGCCACTATGATTTTTCTCCCAATCATTTAGAACCAAGTCCCAACCGCTTTCGTTCAAAGAATCTATCTCGCTCATTGGCAATCCCTTTAATATTGTATTATATAATTCCCAGTTGTTTTCGATATATGGCTCTCCAGGACTTAAATAAAAGTCAGTATATCGCTTTACACATGAATACCACATTTCGTTAAATGCTTCTGCAAGTTTTTTAGTTAAATTTATAAATTCTAAATTGTTGCGAATTACATCTTCATTTAATGCTTCTTTAATTCTAGAACTATGTAATGCTTGCAAACCTGCAATTGCTTTATAAACATAATCTTGTTCTAACATTTGATTTAAAAAAGTTTCCGCACTCAATTGACCTGACGCAACCAAGTTATGTCCCATATCAAATAATTCTTTATATCCTGCATAATTTGAAAACAATTTTTGTCCCTCTTTGCACATTTTACATCCCATTTGTAAGATATAAGTATATACTTCTCTTTCGACAAAATCCTTTTCGTCTGTTGTGACCGATGACAGAATATCCTTAACTAAGTCCGCTAATTCTATACATAGTTTATCTTGTTTTACAGTTATCTTGCCGGCACGTTCTCCGTCTTCTCGCAAATATTCCCAAGTAATAGATTGAGAATCAAGTACAAGGTTATATTTCTTCATTTTATCAATCTTTTCGTTGATACTATTTTCAGAAGTTGAGAGAACGGCTTCGAACTTTGTTCCACATTTTTGACAAAACATCATATCGTCTTCCATTGAGTTTCCGCATTTTGCACAGTATTTCATTTTAAATTCCCCTTAAAATTTAAATTTATATCCGCAATTCATACAAGTTACAACTGTTTTATTAGCACCGATACCGCCGGCTAACGCTCCAACACCACCAAATAGCACTACACCTGCAACCGCTTTTCCTACGCCAAATCCTTGCTTGCCACCGGACAAAGATGTTGATCCGCAACGAGGACATTTAGCCTGCGCTTCAAATTGTCTTCGCTGTTCTTCCAATTGGCGTTGTTGCTGGATTATTTGAGCCTGCTGTAGCCTTATCATATCATTAGGCATATCTAAATCATTTTTATAATCCATAATGTTTGTAACTTCATTATTGCCTGAAGGTACTAAGCCATGGCTTGCTTCGGATTTTACAAATGATTTGCCACAATATCCGCAAAATGTACTTTCTATGTTATTGGTTTTTCCGCAATACGGACAGTACCGAATTTGTTGTTCTGTTTGTTCTTGTAACGGATATCCGCAATGAATACATGTCGGTGCTTTGTCCGATACTTTTCCGCCACATTCAGGACACTCAATTAGTGCCATATGTATTTCCTCCTTAAATTAATAGCTTTGATATGTACTTTCTGATTTTATTATTGCAATTGGTTCTTTGTGGCTAAACGAAACATTTTCATAATACCCATATGCATTAAGTAAATTAAGAATATCATTAATGGAAACTTTTGAACTCGGTCCCAAATGTATTTCTTTTATTACGTCTTGTTTGATTTCAGAAAAACTTAATGGAATATACGAAATAATTCTATTTTTATTTACTCTAAATTCGGGTTTTAAAAATTCAAATTCACCGTAATAGGCAGTATCTTGGTATGCCGGAGAAGAGTAATGAATAACTCGCCATTCGTTTTCGCTATAAAATCCTGGATTTTTATATTTTAGAAACTGCAACGTGTAATCTTGGAAAAATTCAATTGCAACATGCATTACAGATTGTCTATCAAATCTGTCCATAATTTGTTTTGTAATTTTGTTTACAAACTGTTCTTGTACTTTCTCGTCATAAATTATTTTGTCAAATGCTAACCCAAAACCATCGTTCAATTTACACAATACGTCCTTGGAGAAACCTATTGCAACACCTCTTCCGTCATCAGCGTATCTAGTCCATTGTGTTAAATCGTCACATTCTTCAGAAAAACAACCAACAAAGAATGTGTTTGTTCCATATGTATTCTGGTCATAATACCTATCCCAAATATCACAAACCTTTTTGTCAATGCTTATTAATTGTTCTCGTATTTTTTTATTTACCTTCTCTTTGATCCATTTTTCTTCGGCATAGTCATTCATTTTTCTATAATCCGACAACCATATAGAAGATGTTCTTATAATAGAGACTAATGCTTCTATACCGCAATAATGGTAAACTAAATCTTTATTTCCTTTCATTTGTAACCCCTACATAATTATTCTATATTTATAACTTATTATATAACAGATTGTTGTGAAAAGTCAAGTAAAATGTACAACTTTTCGCCAGAAAATGTACAAGTAATCCTTCGCCAGAAAGTGTACAAGTCACTGGGTGATGGATTTCCTGTGTGACAGGCGGTAAGATTCGCCTGTCATGTTTATGATCTCACAGTGATGTATCAGCCTGTCAAGGATGGCTGTGGTTATTGTAGCGTCTCCCATGAAATCGATCCATTCATCAAATCCCTTGTTTGA
>JAQXZB010000121.1 GCA_029226975.1 Clostridiales bacterium
ATGAAACCTTATCAACCGAAAGCTACCATAAATGCAGAACTTCCTGATGATCCTGATTCTTATACTTATACAAAAGTTTTTTGGTGGGAAAATCTTGATACATTACGTCCATTGTGTGATGCTGTTACAATAAATAAATAATGATATTAATATCAATCCCGAATAAGGCAACGCCTTATTCGGGATTGTTTTATTACGATAGGAGTAAAGAATAATTATTTAAAAAGAGAAGTGGTTTTTTTTAATATCTCTCTTTCTTTAATGTCAATACCATCATTTACGCACAGTGGACATACACCGGCGGCGGTGACGGCGCAGTGACCACCTATACCATCGCCGTGGACAGCGTCAAGAACGGCAATATGACTTTCAGCCTCAAGAACGCAGTTAAGGGTACCATCGTTATCAAACTCTTTATTCCCGAGCCAATCGGCAAAGGCATTTATATCATGAATATTTCTCAACCGTTGCTGCGGCTTTTACCGCCTTGGTAATAAGACTAAACAGGATTGCCATGACGATAATGGCGGCAAAGACCTTATAATACGCGCTCCATACCTTAGACGCATTTATATAATATCCCAATCCGCCCGGCTGACCCATCATCTCCGCCATTACAAGCGTTGTAAACGCAAAGGCATTGGCGGTATTGATTCCTGTAAAAATCCGCGGCAGAGCATGAGGAACTGCCACATGGAACACCAAATACGGGGTTTTTCCGCCGAGCAACATAAAATATAGCTTCATAAGTTTTGGCGTGTCACAGATTTTCTCTAATTCTTTTCCGCCAGCTCTATCAGTTACTTCATCAACGCCTTCAGTAACCAAAGCCTTGACAGCAATTTCAATGGCGTCTTCTGCATCTGCAAGTTGTAAATCTAAAAATTTTTCGGCGGCTCCAACTGCCTGTTATTTATCTTCTCGCCAGCAATCACCGTCATATCTTAAGTAGTCAGTGGCATTAGTAAATTTTAGCCCGTCTCCGTATTCGCGAGTTAACACCTTAGCTTGACCAATATCGGAATAATCTTCCGGTTTTAAAGATGTTGAGCCGAACTCGTCGTTATATTCCTCAGGTGAAATATATCCGTCCGAAGTCATAACTTTGTTTTTATAAAAGTTTGTAGCACTATTCCAAATTGTCGATACTTCTTCTTTAGGAAGAGGTGGATCACACTTTTTAACATACTCCATAAAAACTTCAAAAGATCTCTCATCATTTAAGCCATATTTTTTAAGAATACGACCGGCGTAATGACTAAGTGTTTTATTTCGGCTACCTTCTGAAATGGGACCGGATCGCGATTGTACGTCAAAGTCATCATCAACTTCATCAAACATAAAAATATCGTTTTCAAGCTCGTCCATAATGTTCATCCAGCCCTCATGCCGAACAACCTCATTCACATTACATCCGAACAGGAAACGAGCAGCATCTAGCGCATTGCTATCAAAGAACGGATAAATCTTTGCAAGGCGCTCCTTTACATTTGCATATACGTTTGCATCTGTAATTATTTCAACTGGAAACATTACATGAAATCTCGGAGCTGCCGGAAGATTTCCTTTCTGTAGCATATGGTTACGACTTGGTACTAAACAGTAATTTATATCCGGGAAGAGTTCATCCATCTTTTCCGTGGTTATATATTCCTGTTCGTTATTTGTGTGATCATTATCAATGTCCATAACGATAACATTGGACGCAATAAAGTTTTCTTTGCTTCTGCGGTTATCTTTGTAGCAGGCGCAGACATGATCTTTTTTGACCGCCTCCTGTAATGCCTTTGGGTTGTCAATATCAATCTTATGTGGGTATTCGCAGTTTGCAGCATTTCCGGTACAGTTAGCTGTGTAAATAACAAATTTCATTTAGTGGTCTCCTAAATGCTCTCTGGCTGAAATTCCAAACGTGTAGTCTTTTTCATTACAAGCGTTATCACAACATCCATCAAGCCATTCTCCTTTCGTTAAAAGATAGAAGATTTTCTTCTTCATCTTTCTAAGGGGGTTAAAAAGCATGTATTCCGGATATTTTAAAAAAAATAAAAGAATTTCAAAAAAAGCATTGACAACGTCAGCAGACGATGTTATAATAATTACATCGGCAGCAGTCGTTGCAAGATTTTAATTTATTTATTAGGAGGAATTTTTTATGTCAACATTTAGATTTGATTTAAACCAGGAATACAGCGAGCGATTGGAAGCTGACGCCGCTGCAAAACGCATGAGCATCCAGGAGTATATTAGATATAAGCTTTTTGGAGAAGTTTCCATTTTTTCTGTAGATGAAGTAATAAAAAGAATTCAATCCGGAGACTTTGAAAACAAAGAATTTACTGTTCCCGATGCATATACAGATGAGGAGTGGTCTCAGATTGACAGAGGAAATGCGGGAGTTTTAGGAAAAAACTTTTATATTCATATAACAGAACATCCGGAATTAGGTATACGTTTTGTACCAGATCGCACAATTAAACGTCGCGCAGTTTACACTTATAAAAGCACACTCTAATTTGCAACCTACCAGTACAATCAAACTTTTAAAAAATCATGTAATACACTTAAGCCAGCAGAGTTTTCTGCTGGCCCTTTTTTATGCCTAACCAAATTTCTTCCTTATTAAAGATAAATGGTCAGGTTTTTTATTTTCATATAATCCGGAATTATACATCCTACTTACCCTTAGAAATTTAGAAGGTCACGAAAAAACGGTAAAAAAATTTATTAAAAACCGGAATTACCACCTTCGAATCCCCTTAGGAAGTTAGAAAGGCAAAAGCCAATCGGAAAGAGAGGTTGGAATTATGGCTATCACAAATGAATATGCCAGTCCTATTGACGTCACTGATGAAGAGCTTATAAGGATATTTTAGGCATATGGGTAGGAGCTAATGAAAGCAGTAAATTCTGGCTTGGTGTATTGAATGAACTTAAGAGCAGAGGTGTGAAAAACGTAGATCTATTCTGTGTTGACGGGCTTTCCGGCTTTAGATGAATATGCCGTTTCAACTGAACACCTCTACCGTCGAAGTTGTACACCCATTCCGCTCAAGTTGAACAGCAGTTCCGCTGAAGTTGTACACCCATTCCGCGATAGCTGTACATTGACACATATCAAAAATTAATATATAATATTCTTATCCGCAGCGGAGGATAGTGCCAACGCTGAGGAGCGACATGAGCGCCGTTTGCGGGGATATACGGAAAGAGTGGATCGGGCGAAACGAGCGGTAAAAATCCGCCCGTTCCAGTGAAAAATCCGCAAGACCGCTCCGGTTGCTCCTCAGCATTGCCGTACCCTGTCAAGCGGCAAAAGCCAATAGTTATTATTGACAGATTATATTAAGCTTATACCTGTAATTTTCACCTTGTCGAGTGTTGTCAGATATTGCTTACACAACTTTTCCGCAGACCCGTTCAAGTAGTCTGAAACCACCGGTTTACCGGTGATTTTGATTTTCATAAATTCCTGTTATATCTCCGGCGAGCCGGTACATTTCTTCTGCCACATAATCAGGAGAAACGATTTTTGCTTTCTTTCCAAAGCTCATAATCCAGGACAAGAAGTGCGGGCTGACTGCAACTATGACATGGCAGATGAAATGATCCTCATCCTTTTTGACAATGGGGATATCTGTGCCAAATCTGTCAAACACAACGCCAACAAGTTCATTATCAAACTCAATTGAAACATCGGTTTCTTCACCGCCGAACATCTGAAACATTGTTTTTGAGTAACTGGATAAATCAAAGGGCTTGCCTGATAAAACTCTGTCATCTTCCGTAAGTTCTATCATTTCCATTTTGTCAACACGATAGTGGGTGTAGTTGGCGTATTTTTCTTTGTATGTAATGAGATAATAGTTTTCATCATCCCAGGTAAGTGCCACAGGGGATTCTGTATATAAACCGCCACCCTTGCGATACACCTTTTTCTTATTCACATCAAGATTGAAATACTTGAAGGTAATCTGTTTATTTTCTGCAATCGCCTCGTGGATTTTATCCACATTATAATAAATCTGTTCATTGACCGTCTTTACTCGGTTGGATATAAACACCTGTCTTTGAAGCTTTTTCGCATTCTCGCGGCTTGTGAGCTTTTCAATTTTTGAGATAAGCTCCATACTCTTTTTGCGGGTTATAAACTTTGACGACTGCACACTGTCCACTAACAGTTTAAGTTCCGGCAACTCAAACTCACGGCTTGCTATATAATAGTTAGTTGTCTTCGTCTTATTTGAGCAAATATCAAGACCGAACAACTGCAGATACTCAAGGTCATCATAGATGCTTTTACGCTCGGCAGAAATGCCAAGCTTTGAAAGCTCAGCAATCATTTCAGGCACAGTAATTGTGTGCTCCTCGTCAGTCTGTTCCATAAGTATCTTTGCAAGGTACATCATTTTAAGTTTCTGATGTGATAGTTTCATTTTGTTATTCTGCCTCAATTCGTGGTTTTTAAAAGTTTACTTCGCCCTTTAAGACTAAATCAACATAGTGTTTAATCATACAAGTTGATGCGTGCTTTCCTATTTTCTCTTTTCCGCCCGGAACAGGAAAATATCTAAACTCTCCATTTTCGCAATACTTGGCACAAAGCGCAACATTAACTCCATCGGTTTCCCCAAGTTTCTTTAATGTTGCAATATATGCTTCGTATGCCTTTTTATTTTTAACTATGTAATTAATTCCTCTTTCCTTAACCAGATATGGGTCTGTTCCAAGCTTTAAATAAGTTTGTTCGATAATAGGCAAAAACGAAACTTTTATATCAGCAGAAATCACTTTTTTTCCACCAACAGTTCGGTAACCATTAAAATCAGCTTCTCGTTTTAATTCCTCTTTTAGTTCGTTATAATGTTTTGCTGCCCAAAGTTCAGCGTAGGTTATTTCTTGGTTCGTCTGATTATTTTTAATTTCACTATCAGACTTAGTGCTTTTTATTAAATCGTCTCTAAAATTCATAGCAACTCATCCCTTTTATTCAATATTAATCTAAAATAAGTTTTCCTTTTAAAACAAAATTTACCCAATCAGTGACACGTGAAATTAATATTATTTATATCGTTTTTGTTTTTCATCGGTGTGAAATGACCTTGTTCATTCTCCATATAATACCAACAGAAAGACACATCAATTGTTTTATTGATATTTGATTCGCTCATTCCTTCATAAGAACCATTTTGAATTAAAGTTATTGCATAATTGTATGCATTATCTATCGATTTTTTATTCAAATAGATACAACTAAGAATTATTGTAGTCACGAATATCAAAACAACTATTATGTATAATGCTTTTTCATGCTTTTCGCCTCAATTTCTAAAATTTGATTTTATCCAAAGAAAGTAGCAATAATTGCTGCTACAATGGATACAACGATTATAAAGGCAATTACTAATGCAGCTCCTTCAAGATTAAAAACGCTTAAAATTCCGGCTGCAATAAATATAGAAGCCACCGTAGCACATCCTGCACCAAAGTTTGACATTCCACCACCACTGTTGTAGTTGTTGTTGCTATTATTCTGAGTTGACTCTTTGTAGATGTTGTATTCTATAAAGTCATCCTGAAAATCTTTTTTACCATCTTTATTCCAATCATAAAATGCCATGATTACACCCCCAGACTTATTTTACCAGACACCTTTTTGTCCATAATCGTATTCATAAACACACCCTTGCTGATAATCACCCTTGACATTGGTATCAATTACAGCAATAACTTTCTTGTAATCGGAAAGCTTAATCTTAAAGGCGTAATTTACTTCCGTAACCTGTCCGCGATAGCCTTCAAGCTTGCCTTCTACATAAACAAAGTCGCCAACCTTCAAATCAAAACTGTCATTGTAGTAAGCCCAACCCATACCTCTGTGCGGGAAATAGACCCGGACAACGGATTTCTTAGGTTGAACCGTTCCCTGATAAGCAGTTATCAGTGCTTCTGTGTTAGGTTCTTTATTTATTCCGGTATTAAAGTCGATAGGATATTTTTTCATAATGTTTTTACCTCCAACTACTAATATAATTTATCTGTTATACTCATTATACCAAGTTTAGTGGGTGTAAAAACGGACAGTGATGTGTTGTGAGATTAATATTCGATATTTTTTCTTGCTATGTATCCTTCTATTGTCTCGCCGGTTTCGTTAGATTTTTCACTCCATTCGCTTTCCTTAAATCCAACCAAAACAAAATCTTCACCAATTACAAGCGGACGTTTTACAAGCATCCCGTCTGTTGCAAGAAGTTTTAACTGTTCTTCTTCAGACATAGTGGGGAGTTTTGTTTTCAGCTCCATTGACTTGTACAAAAGCCCTGATGTGTTAAAGAATTTCTTCAAAGGAAGTCCGCTCAGTTTATACCAAGCAGAAAGTTCTTCAAGATTCGGCTTGTCTTCTTTTATATCACGCAGATTGTATTCAATCTTATTGTCATCAAGCCATTTCTTTGCTTTTTGACATGTTGTACATTTGGGATAACATATAAATTCTATCATAGTTGTTCTCCTATCTCTCAAGACTATTCTCAATTTATGTTACCATAAAAATATTAAAATGTCAATATTCTAAAAAAGATTTTTGCATCCAAATGCGCTTTTTGTTAATATTTTCAATATACATATTTTGAAGATGTTGTATGTTTCGGTGTCACACATATTCCAACAAATCTTCAATCTTACATGATAGTGCCTTTGAAAGCATTACAAGGTATTGTGCCTGTGCTTTATTTATGTTTTTTGCCGTTGTTCATACAATATATTTATCGTCATTTAAATCTAAAATATTAAGAGAATCTGTTTCTATTTCGTAGATGTTTTTTTACTACTCTAAAATAATTCCTCTTTCACGCTTTAGGTTAAATATTCTTTTTAAAGAAGAGTTTATCCTCTCCTGCGAAATCTCGTTGTTTTTTACGGCATCGACAAGCGCGTTTGCTGCCGCCGCCGTATCGGCAGGCATTAAAATCAAATCCGCTCCCGCTTCTACAGCCATTAGTGCCGACTCTGCCGCCGAATATTCCTCCGTTATTGCGCCCATGTTAAGCGCGTCTGTAATAACAAGCCCCGAAAACCCCAGCTCGTTCCTCAGCAGACCTTCTATCACAGCCGAGGACAGCGATGAGGGTGTGTCATCACCCGTAATATCGGGGACGGACATATGTCCCACCATAACCATATCCGCACCCGCGTCAATTCCCGCCTTAAACGCAATAAATTCCCCGTTTCTCATTTCGTCAAGCGTCCTTGTGCATATACCTCTGCCGTTATGGGTATTGGTTACGGTGCTTCCGTTGCCGGGAAAATGCTTTAAAACGCCGCAAAGGTTTTCTGTGTGCATACCGCCTATTACGGCTGCCGTCATTTTTGCCGCCGTCTGCGGGTCGGAGCTGAAAGAACGGTCGCCTATATCCTCATTGCCTTCAACTGTGATAATATCTGCTACGGGCGCAAAATCAACATTAAAGCCAATCTCTCTAAGCTCTCTGCCGAGAGTTGCGCCTACCTCCCATGCGCGGTTTTCATCGCCACTTGCGCCTATTTCAGCCATCGGCGGGAATTTAGTTACTCCCACATCCGCATTTCCCAGTCGGGCAACGCGTCCGCCCTCCTCATCTACCGCCATAAACATCGGTATTTTGCTCATGCTCTGCATATCCGCAATCATGTTTATAATCTGCTCACGAGTTTTAATATTTTTTCCAAAAAGTATAAATCCGCCTACGGGATATTTCTCTATTGCCGCTCTTACCTCACTTTCTGCCGCAGTTACCGTATCGGTACCGGTAATATCCTCCGGTGCGGCCACTATCATCTGCCATATTTTTTCCTCCAAGGTCATGTCCGCAATCATTTTATCGATTTTTTCTTCCTCCGAAAGCTCATGCACAGCGGCAGTCGGCTCCGGCTCCTCGATTTTCACCCGGCCGCAGGCTGAAAATACAAGGCATACCGCAAGGCACATCATAAGCAAACTGCATTTTTTCATTTTATCCTCCTTTGTTTATCTCGACTTATGGCTTGCATATACCGCAGGGGCTGTAGCCCATGCCTATTACCTCGTCCCTTGTACCGTTAAAATCCTCACGGTTGGCATCATTCATATTCTTTGCGCCGCTACAATCGGCATAATGGAACTTTTTGCTCTTTGTGTTAAGAACATATGCCGCACTGCTCTCCTTTGGCGCGGCAGTTTCCGCACTCATTTCCGGGGCACTGCTAAGCCCCGTAGCATAGTCTATATAAACTCCGGGCTGAGCGTTGTAGCAAAACACATTGAAGTTTATACCGCTGTCCTCAACGGATTTTGCTTCCATATGAACTCCGTCCGCCACGAGATTATCCCCCGAAAACATGGGTGTTACTCTGTAAAGCACATGATTGCCCGTTTCCTTAATATACTGCGCCACTTCGTTTTCAAAGGGCAGCATTCCGTCAACGTTCATATACCTTGTGCCGGTTATCAGATTTTTTTCATTGGCATTTTCGGCTGAAAGCTGATAGCCTATAAGGTGACAGCGGTTGTATAAATACTTTCCGTCAACAAAATCATATTTAACCGTCTGCCAGCCCGAGGGCTTTACCTGACCGATTTTCCCCCGTTCCTCCGTTGGCATTGTATCCTTGCTCAAATTTGCATATGCAGTGCCGCATCGACCTAAATTATCAAGCTCGCTGTAGCTTTCAAAGGAAAGGCGCATATTCTCCGCCGCACCGAAATCCGCTCTTCCGCCGTCTATAAACACATACGGCTCACCCGAATATTCGGGAATATTTGGTGGTTCGCGGTGATTGTTTTCAGCCACAATTACCGTTTTGGTATCGTCATTCCAGTCAACCGCACAGCCAAATGCCTCGGATACGGCGCGCACAGGCACAAGCGTCCTGCCCTCCGAAAGCATCGCCGGAACGTCAAGCTCCAAAGCCGTATCGTTTTTATAAATAAATCTGTCGTTTACCGTAATGCTTACAACGCTTCCGTCCTTCTCGCCCACAGCGGTTTTTGCCGCATCGTCCCAGCTTACCTGTGCGCCGAGAGCTTCAAAAACAGCCCGCATCGGCACCATTGTTCTTCCGTCCTCAATCTTTGGCGAAACGTCAAATTCCACCTCTGTACCGTTTACAACAACGCTTATATCATGCTGCATAGCACAGGCGCTTATTCCGTTAAGCATACACGCCAAAGCCGCCGCCAGTGCTGTTTTTCTCAATACTCCGTTCATTTGCTTTTCCTCCGCTATATCCTTTTTATATATATTATCACAATAGGGCAAAAAAAGCAAGTAAAATGCGCCGGGATTTTTCCCGGCGCAACGTAATTTTTAATTTACTTTCTGAGATTTGCTTCAAGCTTAGCAAGCTCGTCTGCCATTTCCTGGGGAAGCAGGTCTCCGAACTGTGCAAAATACTGCTTGATACCTGTTTCGGGATCCTCAACATCCTTTAACCATTCCTCGTTATCGATTGTAAGAAGCTTCTTAATATCCTCTACAGTCATATCAAGGTCTGTGATGTCTATATCCTCTGCCTTAGGTACATATCCGATTGCGCACTCGTCAGCGTCAACCTTGCCCGCACATCTGTCAAGAATCCACAGAAGCACACGCATATTGTCACCGAAGCCCGGCCACATGAAGTTGCCGTCCTCGTCCTTTCTGAACCAGTTAACATGGAAAATCTTAGGAGCCTTGTCGCCAAGCTTCTTGCCCATTTCCAGCCAGTGTCCCCAGTAGGAAGCCATGTTGTAGCCAACGAAGGGCTTCATAGCCATCGGGTCACGTCTTACAACACCTACAGCACCTGCTGCGGCTGCTGTTGTCTCAGATGCCATTGTAGCGCCTACGAATGTACCGTGAGTCCAGTCTCTTGACTGATATACCAACGGAGCGCACTTAGCACGTCTGCCGCCGAATACGATAGCTTCAACAGGAACGCCCTGGGGGTTCTCGAACTCAGATGAGATACAGGGGCAGTTTATTGCCGGAGCCGTAAATCTTGAGTTGGGGTGAGCAAGCTTGCCGCCCTCTGCAACATACTCGGGGCCGTTTACCTTTGCACCCTTCCACTCTGTTGCATTAACGGGAGGATTCTTGTCAAGACCTTCCCACCAAACAGTCATATCGTCATTGTTGATTGCAACGTTTGTGAATATTGTGTTCTTCTTTGTCGATTCAAGCGCATTGAAGTTTGTCTTTACCGATGTACCCGGTGCAACTCCGAAGAAGCCTGCCTCGGGGTTTATAGCATACAGTCTGCCGTCGGGACCGATGTTGAGCCATGAAATATCATCGCCCACTGTCCATACCTTGTAGCCCTGCTCCTTTAAATACTCGGGAGGAATAAGCATTGCCAGGTTTGTCTTACCGCAGGCTGACGGGAATGCCGCACAGATATACTTAACCTCACCCTGGGGATTTTCAAGACCCAATATAAGCATATGCTCAGCCATCCAGCCCTGCTTCATACCTAAGTATGACGCAATTCTTAAAGCAAAGCACTTCTTGCCTAAAAGAACGTTTCCGCCGTATGCGGAGTTAATTGACCAGATTGTGGAATCCTGGGGGAACTGAACGATGTATCTCTCATCGGGATTTACATCCTTCTTTGCGTGCAGACACTTTACAAATTCAGCGTCATCACCCAGTTGATCCATTACCGGCTGACCTATTCTTGTCATAATAGCCATGTTAAGTACAACATAAATGCTGTCTGTAAGCTCAATACCGATCTTTGAGAAGGGTGAGCCTACCGGACCCATTGAATAAGGAATTACATACATTGTTCTTCCTTCCATTGAGCCGTTATATAAAGCCTTAAGCTTCGCATACATTTCATCAGGAGCCATCCAGTTATTGATAGGACCTGCTTCCTCCTTTGTCGGTGTACAGATAAAGGTTCTGTCCTCAACGCGGGCAACGTCATTTTCAGCAGTTCTGTGATAATAACAGCCCGGAAGCTTTTCCTCATTAAGCTTAATCATCTCGCCCGTTGCAACAGCCTCGGCTCTTAATGCCTCAAGCTGCTCCTCGCTGCCGTCAATCCATACGACCTCATCAGGTCTGCACATGGCCTTCATTTCATCAAGCCATGTTAAAACAGTCTTATTGTTTGTCATAATAATAATCCTCCCATTGGTTTATTTTGAGTCTGCCAAAACAGACCCGATAAGAATTATTTCTTACCGTTTATTATAGCATATTTTCTCGCATTTTCAAACATTTTTTTGCGAATATTTTAATTTTTAGTACATAATCCATAATTGACATACTTTTTGTTTTGTAATATAATAATATTGCACAAAACTTTCGAAGTTTTGTTAATCATAGCAAAATATAGGGCTTGATTTTTGTATATATTGTGTAAAGGAAGTGTTCATATGAAAGAAAAAATATATACCATCCCGGTAAACGATGCTTATGATACGGACTGCGAGTGTCCGCTGTGCCATCTTGAAGATCAGCTTGAGCGGGAGGCTGTGGACTATGAGCTGGGCGCGGCAATGATGGAGGCGGATCACAGGGAGCAGTCGGACAAGACGGGCTTTTGCCGCAGACATTTTGAGATGATGTTTGAAAAGCCCAACAAGCTGAGTCTTGCTCTTGTTCTGGACACACATCTCGAAAAGATACGAAAGGAGCTTGAAAAATTCGACGCCGCGGCAAAAAAGCTTGCCAAGGACAAGCCGGGGCTTTTTAAAAAAAGCGGTGCCTCAGATGCGGCAGCGGAGGTATCCGGCGCACTTTCATCAATCCTTGACGGCTGTATGGTATGCGAAAAAATCGATCACACCATGAACCGATATGTTGACGTGCTTTTGTATATGTGGGCAAATGACCCGGCGTTTAGGGAAAAATTCGACCGCTCCAAGGGCGTGTGTCTGAAGCATTTTAAAGTACTTGCGGACAATGCCTGCAAGTCTCTTTCCGCCAAGGATGCCTCCCAATTTCTTTCCGCGCTGATTTTAAAGGAAAAGTCGGAGCTTGAACGTATGCAGGCGGATATACATAAATTCACCGTAAAGTTTGACTACCGCTTTAAGGACATGGAATGGGGAACGGCATATGACGCCCCCATAAGGACAATAGAAAAAATAACCTCCTACATACGCCACGACGAGGAAGACAAGGATTAAGACAAAATGGGCCGCATATGCAGCCCATTTTTCAATACTTATTTATTGGGTTTAAAGAATGACGGAACGTCAATATTGCTCATATTTGATCTTAAGCGTCTGCTAAAGATTGAGTCGTCCTCCGAAACCGATGAGGAGAAGCTCGACGGAGCTCTTCTCTCCTGAGCGGGCTGGGACTTTGACTCGGTTGAGAACTTAACGGGATTTCTCTTTTGGAAATCGCCCAAGGTCGAAGCGTTTCTCTTCGCCGCACCGCTGTCAAGACCGGTTGCGATAAGAGTTACCTTAATCTCCTCCTTCATGTTCTCGTCAACCGCTGTTCCCACGATAATATTAGCCTCCTCGGAAACCATATCGCGTACAATTCCGCTGACCTCACCCATATCAACAAGCGAAAATTCCGTTCCGCCGGTGATATTTAAGAGCACATTTTCCGCACCTGTGATATTCGTTTCAAGCAGCGGACTTTCGATTGCTGCTCTGACCGCGTCCTCGGCAGCACTCTCACCCTTGCCGATACCGATACCCATGTGGGCAACTCCGCTGTCCTTCATTATTGTTCTTACGTCCGCAAAATCACAGTTCATGATACCGCGCTGAGTAATTACCTCAATAATTCCCTGCACGCCCTGACGCAGCACATCATCGGCAAGCTTAAAGGAATCGTTTATTGTAACCTTCTTGTCCGCTATCTTTAAGAGCAGATCATTGGGAATGGTAACGATTGCGTCAACTCTTTCGGCAAGAAGCTTTATACCCTCCTCGGCGTTTCTCATTCTCTGGGGTCCCTCGAAGAAGAAAGGCTTTGTAACTACAGCTACCGTCAAAATTCCAAGCGACTTTGCCGCCTCGGCAATAATCGGAGCCGCACCTGTGCCTGTTCCGCCGCCCATGCCTGCTGTCACGAATACCATTTCGGCATCCTTTACAATATTCTTTATTTCGTCCTTGGTTTCCTCAGCCGCCTGTCTGCCGATTTCAGGCTTTGCGCCCGCGCCCAGACCGTTTGTAAGCTTCGTTCCTATCTGCAGTACGGTTGGTGCCTTTACATTGGAAAGCTGCTGCGCGTCCGTATTAACGCATATAAATTCAGCCTTTGTCACACCGGCTTCAATCATTCTGTCTACCGCATTATTTCCGCCGCCGCCTACGCCGATGACCTTGATTCTTGCACCTTCAATTGTATTGTTTTCCTCTAAATCTATAGGCATAACACTCATTTATATATCCTCCTTCGTGGTTTATCCCCCCGTTATGTACATGAGGGCACTATGCATATATATTTATTTTACTATGTTTTAGCAACTAATTCAATAGTTTTTCAAAAAGTTTTTCAATAAATTATTAGAAATTTTGAATTTTTTTTTATTTATTTTACACAAAATTACGCTTTTTTTCACTCATACGGGGCATAAATCGCCTTTCCGGGAGTGCTCAAATCGATTGTTCCCCTGGCTTTTTCGTCCAGTGCGCTGCTGCTTACGGTTTCTTTAAACATCCTAAGCTTTCTTGACAGCTCCAAGGAAGATCCGCAGCTTGCCTCTATGCGCCCGTCATAGGAAAATTTAATATCCGTCATAGCGCTCATATCGATATAATCGATTTGTGAGGTCAGTCCGGTTTTTAACAGGGTCTTTAAAAACACCTTAAGAGCCTCCTCCTTTTCCGGGTCGGTAAGCTGAAGCACTCTGCCCGTACTCTTAATTTCCGCACCCGATACAATCGGCAGAGCGTTTATATCCACACCCTGCGAATTTTCCAGGGTTTCAAGCTCCTCGTTTACAACTGTAAATCTTCCGTTAAGCTCTATATACCCTGCCGGAACAAACTCCGATATTTCTAAAATTACCGTAGGCGGAATAAGCTTTTTTGATACCCTGACATCGCTTATGAGCGGTATGTCCAAAAGCATATTTCTCACACTGCTTTTGCTCACAGCAAACAGGTTCTCGCCCACAACGGACCCCGCCTGCGCTTCTATCTGTTCGAGCGTTACCATTTCGTTTCCTAAAACGGATATGTTTTTTACGTTAAATACAGGCGTTAAAAGCAAAATAACCGCTAAAATCGCAAGTATCAGCAAAAATGCCAGCACCGCCTTTATTTTGCGCATACGCATCTGCCGTTTCTTTTTAAGCCGGCGCTTTGCCTTTGCGTACTCCTCATCGTCAAAATCCTCATGGGTAACACGCTGTATATTGGGATTATAGCGTCGGCTCGCCGGAGCCTGATATTTACTTTTCTGCGCCCCGCCGCGCCCTTTGGCGCCGTCCCTTTTGTCCATGACAATCTCCTTCTTGATAAAGCTTCGCCCCGCCGCAGCCGCGGCGGGTATTTGGGCTTTATTCTCTGCGTATTATTCCTCCGCAGGAGGAAAGCTGCTTTTCAAAGGCTTCATAGCCCCGGTCGATATATTCTATACCACCTATCTCGCTTCTTCCCTCCGCAGCCAGTGCGGCAATTACCAATGCCGCGCCGCCTCTTAACTCTCTTGCCACCACGTTCGCGCCGTAAAGGTTTTTTACGCCGCGTATTACCGCGCTTCTTCCCGCGACCTTGATATCCGCGCCCATTCTTATAAGCTCATCTACATGCTGAAACCTGTTTTCAAAAATATTTTCCGTAAAAACGCTTGTTCCCTCCGCCAAAGCGGCAACCGCCATAAACGGCGACTGTATATCCGTAGGAAAGCCCGGATAGGGCATGGTTCTTAGCATATGCACACCGCTAAGCCGCTTTCCGTGCTTTATATGAATGGTATCTCCAAAAACTTTGAGTTTCATGCCCATCTCATTAAGGACATGGAGCATCGCGCCCATATGCTTTGGCTCCGTCCCGGTAAGCAGAAGCTCACCATCCGTTGCCGCCGCAGCCGCAAGATATGTGGCCGCCGCAATCCTGTCGGGCATTATGGTGTATTCTGTGCCGTGAAGCGGCTCCTTTACACCCTCTATGTATATGGTACCCGTGCCCGCTCCGGTTATTCTTGCGCCCATTTTGTTCAAAAAGCTTGCAAGGTCTATTATTTCCGGCTCTCTGGCTGCGTTTTGAACAGTTGTTCTGCCCTCGGCATACACCGCCGCCAAAATTATGTTCTCCGTAGCCCCGACACTGGGAAAATCAAGATGAATTTCACAACCGACAAGCTTTTTGGCTCTGCAGTTGATATAGCCATGCTCCTCGCTTATCTCCACACCCAAATCCCTTAAGCCCTTTAAATGAAGGTCAATAGGCCTTAATCCGATGGGACAGCCGCCTGGCATACTGACCGATGCCTCGCGGCATTTTGAGATAACCGCACCCAAAAATATTATTGATGAGCGCATTTCACGCATGAGATCCTCACAGATACGGCAGCTGCAAAGCTCAGCGGGCTTTACCGTAAGGTCATGCCCCTCCCGTTTTACCGGGCAGCCGAGCCGCCTTAAAACAAGCTCGGTTTTGCTCACATCCCTAAGATCCGGCACGTTATGGAGCACACATTCCCCGTCCGCAAGGATTGTCGCCGCAAGTATCGGAAGCACCGCATTTTTTGCTCCCTGGACCTTTATTTCGCCAAGAAGCGGATTTTTTCCTTCAACAACAAATTTGCCCAACTTTAACACCTCTCGTCTGCAATATATCATATAATATGATATATCCGTCCCAAAGGTGCTTTAGAATTACTTTATATTATAACATATCCGCCCCGTTTTTTTAAAGGGAATTTTTTAAATATAACATTCTGTTAACCCAAATGTAACAAAAGATTGCCGAAAAAAGGCATTTAAGAATTAAGCTTGTCTATCAAGGCTCTGTCCTTGTCGGTAAGCTCTGCCTTCTTTAACATATCGGGACGCTTTTTTAATGTGTTTATCACCGACTGCTCCCGCTTCCATTCCTCGATTTTGGCATGATTCCCCGATATAAGGATTGGCGGCACCTCCCTGCCGTGCCATTGGCGCGGATGCGTGTACTGGGGATATTCGAGAAGTCCGTTATAATGGGACTCGTTTTCATATGACGTACTTGCCGCAAGCACACCCGGCACAAGCCTTGAAACCGCGTCTATCACCGCCATGGCGGGTATTTCGCCGCCGGTAAGCACAAAATCACCTATGGACAGCTCCATATCGACAATTTCGTCTATAACCCGCTGATCTATTCCCTCATAATGTCCGCACAAAAGAATTATATGCTCCTCCCCTGCAAGCTCCGACGCGGTGTGCTGGTCAAACACCCGGCCCTGGGGCGACATATATATTGTAAGCGGCTTATATGAAAGCCCTTCGGCAACGGACATATACGCATTATAGACCGGCTGAGGCTCCATGAGCATACCGCCCCCGCCGCTGTAGGGATAGTCGTCCACGCGGCGGTGCTTATTCTCCGTATAATCCCGTATATCGATAAAATTCAGCTCCACCAAGCCCTTGGCGCGGGCTCTGCCGATTATGCTGTCGCCCAAAACCGCTTCAAGCATTGCCGGGAACAGCGTAAGAACATCAAATCTCATCCAGTCCCTCCGGAATTTTAACCGTTATTTTTCCGTTTTCAATGTCGATGTCCAGTACCACATCGTCAATTACGGGCAGCAGCATATTCTTTGCACCCTCGCGCTTTATCTCGTATATATCGTTTGCGCCGGTGTTTAAAACATCCTGCAAAACGCCTATTTTTTCGCCATTTTCGTCCACAATATCAAGACCTATCAGGTCGACAATATAGTGAACGCCCTCCGGCAGCTCGCCCAATTCACTGCGGTCTGCAAGGACTATGAGATTTTTATACTTCTGCGCCTCGTTTATATCGGATATTTCCTTAAATTTTACGATTATGTTATTCTTTTGGTATTTTATATTCTCGATTGTAAGCGTTTCCTGTCCGGTTTTTCTGTTTACATACAAATGCTCCAGAGCTTCAAAGTCCTCCGGGAAATCCGTCCAGGTTACAAGCTTGACCTCGCCTCTTAAACCATGCGTGTTTATAATTTTTCCTGCTTCTAAAAATTCCATACCGTTCCTCACTTTCTTAATCCGGCATATACAGATAAAAAGGGCTGACCGATTAAGGCCGCCCCTGCATTATTAGGTTATATGATCTCGACAGACACCTTTTTGCCTTCTCTGGAAGCGGCCGCCTTGACAACAACGCGTATTGCCTTGGCTATTTTGCCCTGCTTTCCGATCACCTTTCCCATGTCGCTCTCTGCGACTCTCAGTTCCAAGGTTACCGTCTGGTCCTCGTTGTCGATTTGCTTAACATCAACCTGATCCGGATAGTCAACAAGCGACTTGGCTATAATTTCCAAAACCTCTTTCATCTGAATATCCCCCTATCAGATAACGTTATTCTTCTTCAGAAGAGCCTTTACAGTATCGGTAGGCTGCGCACCGTTGCCGATCCACTTCTTTACCGCCTCAGCGTCAACGCTGAAGGTTGCAGGATCCGTCAAAGGATTATATGTGCCTACTTCCTCTATAAATCTTCCGCCGCGCGGATATCTTGAATCTGCAACAACAACTCTGTAGAAAGGAGCCTTCTTTGCACCCATTCTTCTTAATCTGATTTTTACTGCCATTTCTTTCACCTCCATAAAATTTATGTGTATATAAAATCCATTCGGATTTGATACCGTTATCTGCCTTTTCTGAGACGTTTTAACATTCTCTGCTGCTTGCCGCCCGAGAACTGCTTCATCATCTTCTGCATCTGCTCAAACTGCTTTAACAGCTGATTTACGTCCTGCACTCTTGTGCCGCTGCCCTTTGAAATTCTTATCTTTCTCGAAGCGCCTATAATTTTCGGATTTTGACGTTCCTCCATTGTCATGGACTGGATTATCGCCTCGATATGCACAATGCGCTTTTCGTTTTCCTCCGTATCAACGCTTTCAAGCATTTTCTTGTCAATGCCGGGAAGCATTCCCAATATCTGCGAAAACGAGCCCATTTTCTTTATCTGACGAAGCTGCTCCAAAAAATCGTCCAAATCGAACTGCTGCTTTCTGAGCTTTGTTTCAAGCTCCTGGGCTTTCTTTTCGTCAATGGTCGCCTGCGCCTTTTCCACAAGGCTTAATACATCGCCCATACCCAAAATTCTTGACGCCATTCTGTCCGGATAAAACGGCTCCAAATCGCTCAGCTTCTCACCGGTTGACGCGAATTTTATGGGCTTTCCCGTAACCTGCTTAACCGACAGTGCCGCACCGCCTCTGGTGTCGCCGTCAAGCTTTGAGAGGATTACGCCGGTTATGTCAAGCTGTTCGTTAAAGGTCTTTGCAACGTTTACCGCATCCTGACCGGTCATTGCGTCAACCACAAGCAGAATTTCCGTCGGCTCTGTCGCTGTCTTTATATTGGCCAGCTCGTCCATAAGTTCCTCGTCAATATGCAGTCTGCCGGCAGTATCCAGTATAACCGGGTCGTTGCCATGCTTTATGGCATATTCAACCGCTTCCTTGGCAATCGTTACCGGGCTTATGTCCGCACCCATGGAAAATACCGGAATTTGTATCTGATCACCCAAAACCTGAAGCTGCTTTATAGCCGCGGGACGGTATACGTCACAGGCAGTCATAAGCGGCCGTCTGCCCTGCTTTCTTAAATCCAGGGCAAGCTTGCCCGTCGCTGTGGTTTTACCCGCACCCTGCAGACCGCACATCATGATAACCGTCGGCGTTTTTTTTGCAAATTCAAGCCTTGAAACCTCGCCGCCTATCATTTGGGTAAGCTCATCGTTTACAATCTTTACAAGCTGCTGCGCCGGAGTCAGAGATTCCATAATCTCCTGACCCAAAGCCTTCTCGGATACCGATGCCACAAACTCCTTTACCACCTTGAAGTTTACGTCCGCCTCCAAAAGAGCAAGCTTTATCTCACGCATAGCGTCCTTTATATCCTTCTCTGAAAGCTTGCCTTTGCCGCGAAGCTTTTTAAAAACGCCCTGAAGCTTATCTCCCAGACTTTCAAACGCCATTGTGAAATTCCCCCTCTCTAAATCTTTGAAGCAATGTGGCGCACCGTTTCAAGAAGCTGTTCGGTTTCGGAGTTTTTCTCCATACCCGATATGATTTTTTCCATTTCGTCAATATCCGCTAAAATATCGGAAAATCTTTTCGCAAGACCAAGCTTTTCCTCAAGCTGTGCAAGCTGCGCTTCGGCATGCTTTATATTGTCCCTCACGCCCTGCCGGCTTATTCCCAGTTCACCTGCAATCTCGCCCAGCGACAAGTCCTGATTATAATACATATCAAGCGCATCATAGCGCTTATCCGTAAGCAGCTGACCGTAAAAGTCCATCAGTACGGAAATACTCAAATCCTTTGCCATTGTCTTGCTCCTGTAAAGTATAATTGCTTTACACACCTCTAATATATTACACTATTTCAGCCCGTTTGTCAATAGCCTTTTGATAAAATTTATACTTTTTTATCCTCGTTTTTTTGTACAATTTCACTTAATTCCTCAAGGGTAAGCAGTCGGTTTAATACCTGCAAAAGCATATTGGGCGAAAGCTTTTTGGGGAGACCGAGTTCAGACAGCAGCATTTGGCGCCTTTTTGCGCTGTCATTTTTTCCGGAAAGTCCCAGACGGTACATATCCGCCTTTGTGATGCCCTCTCTTTCTTTAGGCAGGCTCGGCGCGCCCTCAATCCTGCAGCCTGCCTTTATAAGCGCGTCAAGGAGAATTTCCTCGCCTATTCCCTCAACTCCCAAAAGCCCCTCTTTCCCCGGCTCTCTTTTTCTTTTTTCCTTGCCGTATATATCGGGTATATATGCGTGCTTTACATACTGCTCGGGGATTCCCTGCTTAATATAGCTTCTTATTTTAAAGCCTGCGCTGTCGCTGTCCGTAAAAATCACTATCCCGGTTTCATACGCCAGACGCCGTATCATTTCAAGCTTTTCCTTGTTTTTAAACACCGAAAAGCCGCCCACCGGCACTATTGTAGCGTCCAAAAACCGCGACAGCTTTATCTTGTCATAGGTGCCCTCGACAATTATGCTTTCCTTTACCTTGTACACATCTTCACCATCAGGGCATATATTCTCTCAAGGGCATCGGTTACGGCAAGCTTTTTAAGGTTTTGGGACATTTGCGAGAGCTTTTTTGGATTTTCAAGCATGGATATGATTTTATCATAAAGAACATTTTCGTCAAGCCCGCTTTCCAAAATCACCTCAGCCGCGCCGTTTCTCTCAAATTCCCGGGCATTTTGCTCCTGATGATTTCTCACAACGTTGGGAGAGGGAATTAAAATCGAGGGCTTTGCCAAAGCCGCAATCTCACTTACCGTAATTGCTCCCGCCCTTGAAACAACTATATCCGCCGCAGCCATGCAGTCCGCCATATTATCAATGTAGGGAACAATTTTAATATCCTCACTCAGGGCATTTTTGTCTGCTCTGTCCATGATTTTATCGTAATTTCTCTCGCCCGTTCCGAACAAAAGCTCTATTTTCCCCTCACTCGCCGCCTTGGGGAGCATTTTTATAACGGTATCATTTATCCTGTCCGCTCCTAAACTGCCGCCGAAAATAAGCACGAAGGGCTTTTTTATTCCGAGTTTCTTTCTTGCCCTGTCGCGGTCTGCATTAAGAATTTCGCTTCTTACGGGATTGCCCGTAACAACGCATTTTTCCTTTGCCTTCATGGAGCTTATTGTTTCCTCAAAGCTCAGCGCCAGATAATCCGCGTATTTCTCCGATCCCTTTACCGTCAGACCCGGATAAACGTTCTGCTCATGGATAAGCGAGGGAACGCCCATCGCCTTTGCCGCCATCATTACCGGTCCGCTCACATAGCCGCCGGTGCAGACCACGCAGTCGGGCTTAAAATCACGTATAATTCTTTTTGCGTCCGCGCGTGCCTTTACAAGCTTCTTTAAAACTACGGCATTTTTTAAAAGGTGCCGTCTGTCAAAGCCCTCTATATCTATAAATTCAAGCTTATATCCCGCCTTTGGCACAAGCCTTGTTTCCAGACCCGTTTTTGTGCCTATAAATACCGCCTCAAAGTTCTTTTCTCTGTTCTTTGCATAGTCGGCTATGGATATGGCGGGGTTTATATGTCCGCCGGTTCCGCCGCCCGCGAATAAAACCTTCATTGTACCAGTCCTTTCTAATTCCCCTTAACGGAATGTCTTGATATATTAAGCAAAATCCCCATTTCGATAAGCAGCGTCATAATCGAAGTACCGCCGTAGCTAAAAAACGGCAATGACACTCCCGTATTCGGTATGGTTGAGGTTGCAACCGCAAGGTTTAATATTGTCTGTATTGCCAGCTGTGACACTATTCCCAGTGCCACCAGTGTTCCGTATATATCGGGAGCATTCAGGGCGATTTTTATTCCGCGCATTATAAGCGCCAAAAACAGCACCATTACAATCAATGCGCCGAACAGTCCCAGCTCCTCGCATATTACGGCGAAGATAAAGTCATTATAAGGCTCGGGCAGGTAGGAATACTTCTGCACGCTCTGCCCCAGTCCCAGTCCGAATATTTTCCCGGAGCCTATGGCGTATATTGCCTGGGAAATCTGATAGCCCTTGTTTTGCATATCCGAAAACGGGTCTATAAAGCTTGTTATTCTCGCCCAGCGCACCGGGTCAAAGAAGTACACCACCGCCACCGTAACGGGTACTGCCACAACCGCAGCGGCTATTATGGGCTTTAGGGGCATTCCCCCGAAATACAAAACCATAACCGCAATACCCGCTATAACTATCGCTCCGCTAAGATGCGTTTCCGCAAGCATCAGCACAAGCACCGTTGCAAGCACCGTTACATAGGGAACGTTTCCCATCACGCGCTTTAAATTTGTGGGATTTTTTTCTATAATCATCGCAAAATACATTGCGATAACCGGCTTTACAAATTCAGAGGGCTGAAGCGAAATGCCCGGTATATTAAGCCACCGCTTTGAGCCGTTAAGGCTTTTTCCCGTTCCCGGCAAAAGCACCAGGGTAAGAAGCACTACGCATATGAGCATCACAGTGGGCATCATGCTTTTGTAGCTGTTGTAATTTATTTTAGACGCGGCATACATTCCCAAAAATCCCACTGTCGCAAACATTGCCTGCTTGCCGAAAAGAGTGTAGGAATTGCCGTGAATTTGCTTTGAAGCAGGTGCCGATGCCGACAAAAGCATCACAAGCCCCGCCGCGACAACCAAAATAACTATAACCAAAAAGGTATAGTCCATCTCGCCCTTATCGTTCATTTTAAGTCTGCTCGTGCGAAGCTCGCCCTTTCCGAAAAATATATCCCGGATTTCACGGGGAGTGTAGTCCGTAGCCCGGTACCATGCCCTCGCAAAAAAGCCCTTCTTTTCAGAACGTCTCGGAGCG
>JAQXZB010000122.1 GCA_029226975.1 Clostridiales bacterium
GGACGAATTATATAAAGCGCTCTTAAGCAATGACGCGGCGGGCTTTGCCGCGCCCATAACAAAGCTTTTAAAATCAAGCATAAGCTTCTATGATAACACCGAAGCCTTTTATCATGGGCTTGTGTCGGGGCTTTTGGCAGGGAATATATATTATGAAATCAAATCAAACCGCGAAACGGGTGACGGAAGAAGCGATTTATCTTTATACCAGCGCGACAGCGCTCAAAATGCGATAATTATTGAATTTAAGGTCTGCCGCGACAATGAGAATGCTGACGAGGCAGCAAAAAGAGCCTTAAATCAGATTAACGACATGGACTATGAAGCAGAGGCAAGAAGCCGCGGATACAGAAATATCATAAAATATGGCGTTGCTTTTAACAATAAGGTATGCTTTGCGGTAACTGAATAAAGCAATATTTAGGTAGCCTGCTCTTGTACATTAGGGTGTGCAAGAGCAGACCTGTGTAAATGATGCGTGTATCTCAGCCTATAAATGAGAAACTTATACAGCGAGCTTCTCTTGATTCGAAACAAGAAAGTTACAAGTGGGCGTTTCGCTGCTCAAAAGATGATTGTAGCAGATGGGGCAAGGTAATAATTGCTCCTTACTTCGTTATAGGAGCGTTACTATGGATGTATTTATAGACAAAACGGAATTTAATGAGGGTGAGAGTATGAAAAAAACAAAACCGCTTATATATTGAGAGTATGCCCGGATTTTCGTACATAGCTTTAGCAATGATACTCGGTTTTGTGGCATACGGTCTAAGCATTTTTATATATGTCCGTGCACAGAATGCGCTCGGTGCAGCAAAGACCAGTGCTTGTTATGCCGTTGCTCCGTTCATAGGTGCGTTCCTGTCGTTTGTGTTTCTTCGTGAGAGGTTGACCGGTATGTATCTCATTGCCTTTGGGTTCATGATTGCCGGAACGGTGCTTGTGGTAGCAGATACTTTGATGCAGACTCATATACATCTGCATCAACATACTTTTACACACGTTCATGATGGATGCGTTCATACTCATATAGTTGTACATTCGCACGAACATAATCACTACAGACACGAAAAAGTGCATATCCATCATCATTCTAAAGCAGAACTTGAAAAAGCACTGGCAGCGCATATATAAATTAAAAGGACTTTGTATTAAAATTCGGCACAGGCAGAATGTGATTATAATTTTAGATATTTTTCGGTTTTTTTACTGAGTCACGTATTACAAGCGAGCTTTGAATTGATACCTTTTTGTACGGTGCAGCACTATATTTTAATCTTTTATATAAAAGATTAAGTGCAGTTTCGGTCATTTCTTCTATCGGCATAGCGATTGTAGTTAATGCAGGAGAAGAATATTCAGCAAGAGGAATATCATCTTTAGAGATTATAGAAAAATCGTTTGGTACATTTAGGTTCATATCATATACGCGTCTGATTGCCCCAAAAGCAATTGTGTCATATGCCGCAAATACGGCTGTAGGGCGCGAAGACAGCGAAATCAGCTTATCCATTCCATCATAACCTGCTTCACTTTTTCTCTTTGAGCTTGTAATCAACCAATCGTTATTTATCTCTAAGTTGTTTTTTATCAGTGCATCTTTAAAAGTATCAAGGGTGGAGGTTGTAAAATATTCTCCGATATAAGCTATTTTGGTATGCCCCATATTTTTCAAATATGAAATAGACTCATATATTCCATTATCATGTATAGAATTTACGCAATCGCAGTAAAGAATTTTGTTTGTTTCCTTTCCGATTTTGACGGTGGGAATTTTTTTGAAATATTCGGTTGCATATGTAGGCGTATGTATTAGAATAAGTCCGTCAATACGATGAAAATTCACATAATAATCTATAAGCTCGGCAAAATTTGAAACAACAAATTTAGAGGAGGCAATAAGCAGCATGTCACCGTTATCGGATATTTTTTTGTCTAATGATTCAATTATAGCTGCATAATAGGGACTGCTTATTTCCGTACAAATGGCAGCAAAAACATGCTTTCCAAGCGTTGGAGTATAATATTTGGTAAAGCAATTATTTTTTTTTGCAATATCAAAAATTTTTTTGCGGGTTTCTTCGCTTATTTCAGGACTGTCATGAAATGCCTTTGACACTGTGGAAACCGAACATCCGGCAAGCTGTGCAAGCTTAGATAATGTCATAAATATACCTCCCATGTTAAGCATCAAAATTATTATAACACAAAAATAGAAAAAAATCAATAACGAAAAAATTTCGTAGAATGAGAAAATTTTTCGTTTGCCTTTCTGTTGACATATGTGTTTGTGTATGTTATTATAAATATATAATACAAATTGATAGTGTTAATACGGTAGAATGTATAGTGATATTTAACAAAGAACGCTATTTGATTTGTTGCGAAAATTTATGAAAAATTGGCAGTGTCATATGAAAAGAGAGAGTTTTCGATGAGTAAAGTTTTAATCAAAATAAAATCCGAAAAAAGGGTTGAAAATGATAAAAGATTAAAAAGAAATCAGATAGCGTATATTGCTGAGGCCGCATTAGAGTATTTTATATCTCTGTTAGTTACAGGTGCATTTTTAGCAACAATATTAAAGAATATAGGAGTTCCCGACGAGGTTACCGGTGTTATTTCTACATTAACCTCGCTTGGAATTTCAGCACAATTTTTTGCCGTACTTTTTTTAAGACCAAAAGGGAAAGGCAAGAGAATGGTTACGATTCTGCATTTTATGAATCAGCTTATGTTTTCCATACTTTATCTTATTCCCTACATACATGTACCTCAGGCAGTGAAGGTTGCAGTCTTTGTTATAATGTTTTTGAGCGGTCACATTATTTCTAATATGGCAGTTCCTTACAAACTCAGCTGGCTTATGTCATATGTACCGGATGATGAAAGAGGCAGGTTTACCGCAAACAAAGAAATTGTATCATTGCTTTTGGGAATGCTTGTCTCCTATATAATGGGTACGGTAATAGACCACTATAATGAAATAGGCAACTCAGAGATGGGATTTGTTATATCGGGACTGACGCTTTTTGGGTTGTGCATACTGCATCTTGTATCATTGCTGTGTATAAAAGACGATGACAAAGAAATTGCCGGGTCAAAAGAGATAATTCAAAAGACGCATACTGTAAAATCGGTATTGAACATATCATTGTTTGATAAAAATTTCAGAAAAATTATTCTTTTGGATGTCTTATGGAACTTTGGAACGGGAATATCGACCGGGTTTTACGGTGTATATCAGATCAATGAGCTCGGGTTTAGCTTAAAATATGTTGCAATTTTATCGGTAGTGAACAGCTTGGTAAGAGTTGCATTTTCGGGATTTTTCGGTAGGATTGCCGATAAGTATTCATGGGCAAAGATGATGATTTTAAGCTTTGAGTTCGGAGCTGTATCTTTTTTGATAAATACCTTTACAATTCCTGCAAACGGAAAATTGTTCTTTGCCCTTTACTATGTGTTTTACGCAATTTTTATGGCAGGTGCAAACAGCGGAATGATGAATATAGTTTTTGACTATGTTAAATACGAAGACAGACCGTATGCACTGGGAGTAAAATCGGCAATCGGAGGAATATTCGGGTTTTTGGCATCACTTGTCGGAGCAGCCTTAGTCAGCGTTGTACAAACGAAAGGCAATACCGTTTTCGGTATTACTATATACGCGCAGCAGATTTTGTCTTTTATAACATTTATTGTATTTGCATTTATAGTTTTTTACATAAAGAATGTTATTTTAAAAATGAAAAAAGCTGTGGATAGCAATGATATAATTGTTTTTGAAGACAGAAAATAAAATGCTAAAGAAAATTTGATAAAAAACCAATTCGCCCTATAGCATATGTCCATGAAAATGGATATTTAAATTATATAATATGAGGAGGAAAAAATGAACAATTATATTACACCTGACGATGAATGAAAAGCACAGAAACATACCGTTAAATCGTATAAAAGCGGAATTCATTATCGGGCGGAGGAGTCGGTGTGACTCGGTATTCTACAAAAAAACAGCCGCAAGTCAGCACATTTGTGCCGGCGCTTTAGCGGCAGAATGGAGATTTTTTATGAATGAAATGTACGTTAATTTTCAGAAGGAAACAGGTTTGGTAAAGCCTGTGCATGGAGTTTGTTGTGCACCTTACGGCGTTAATATGGGTGATAACCAAAGTCATATAAAAAACAGATTTAAAGAAGCAAATATACCATATTGCCGCTTGCACGATTGCTGCGGAGGTTGGGGTAAAGCACATTTTGTTGATGTGCCGAATATCTTTCCCGACTTTGATGCAGACGAAAATGATCCGGAAAGCTATGACTTCCATTATACAGACGAGTATATAGGGGCAATCCAAGACGCGGGCGCAGAGGCCTATTATCGTCTTGGGGTGACTATCGAATGGGGAAGTAAAAAATATGCCGCAAATCCGCCGAAAGACTTTGGAAAATGGGCGAGGATTTGCGAACATATAATCCTTCATTATAATCACGGCTGGGCTGACGGTTTTGAATATGGAATAAAATATTGGGAAATCTGGAACGAGCCTGAAAATCCGGGAAACAGGTTTGGCGGATGTATGTGGACAGGAACAAAGGAGGAATTTTTTGAACTTTACAAGATTACATCAAAGTATCTTTCAAAAAAATTTGACGATATAAAAATCGGCGGATACGGAAGCTGTGGATTTTATGCCGTTACGAGAGAAAATATGCCGCAGACGCATAAGGATTTTGTTACATACTTTACGGATTTTCTTGAAATGGTAAAAGAGAATAACTGTCCCCTCGACTTTTATTCGTGGCACATATACACAGATGATGAACAGGAGGTGCTGTCTCACGCAAAATATGTGAGAGAAACTCTTGATAAATACGGCTTTACTAAGACTGAAGCTCATCTTAACGAGTGGAACTTCGGCGCTGAGGGAAAGAGCTTTGCGGATAAGCATAATATGACAGGGGCATCGTTTGATGCGGCTGTGTTGTGCTTGCTTCAGAACACCAATTATGTGGATATGGCGAATTATTACTGCTTTTCATTGGAGGCTCAATACAATGGTTTTATGGATCAGAATGATTATTCCATGAGCCTTGCGTGGTATCCCTTTGTTGCCTTTGGTAATCTATATACTCTTGGAAATGCGGTAGAGGTAAAGTGTGAAGCTGACGGAGTATATGCGACAGCGGCAAAAAATGAAGATAAATATGACATACTTGCGGTAAACTACAAAAACAGCGAAAGCCGTACAGCAATCCATATAGACGGCTGCGAGGGCAGTAAGACGGTTTGGGTGTTTTATATAAAAGATGACTGTCCCATGCAGGAAGCATTCAGCTTTTCTTGTTTTAACAAGACAGATTTGACGATTTCTCTCCCCGAGAAAACAGTTGTATTTATTAAGATAAGATAAAATGTTTCACATGCACGCTTACGAAAAGGAGCCTATCCATATCTTTACGGATAAAAATGTGATCGTCCAACAATCAAAAACAGATTCGTGCGCCGCAGCCTTAGGCTGCGGTTTTTTTGCAGCCGTTTGGCCGGTCTCTGTATTTGACCGGCGGCAATCCGTACGGATTTGATGTGTAGATCCCGGTTCGGTTGTAATATACGAAAATATATCTGAAAACAGTGCTCTTAATTTGTTCTCGTGTCAGTCGTACTCCTCCCGGTGTTTGTGTCTGCATATCGTTTGCGGTTTAATTGCGTTTATTATCAATTCTAAATTCAGACGGTGTTTTACCTTCGTATTTTTTGAATTGGCGGAAAAAGGTTTGTTTGCTTGTAAAACCGGCTTCGGAATATATTATGTCAATGTTATCATTAGTTTCCGAAAGTTTTGCTTTTGTGTACTCTATTCTTAAATTTGTAAGATAGTCGGAAAAACCTATTCCCAGCTTGTTTTTTATCAGATGAGATATATTTTTAGCCGAAATACCGAAAACTTCCGAAAGATAGTTTAACGAAAGCAATGGGTTTTTGAAATGCATATTGATATATTCCACTATATCATCTGAAAAATCATCACTCTTTGCTTCTGCCTTATACAGCTTTAAGCGAGCGAGCATCTGCTTAATTAACCTGTATATATCATCTGCCGACTTTGAAATAACATCGGAGTAAGCATCAAAGTCATCGATTGTAAATAAATTCTTATTTCTCATGGCCTTAGTAATAACAGTTAAAATCTGACTGTACATTAGTTTGAGTTCGGTAGGGTTTGTTATATTACGGCAAATATCGGCAATTTTTTCTTCGCTGTCGTCGATATGAAGACGGATAATCAGGCTATAGAGCTGATTTTCGTCTTTTGCCGAAAGCGTAACGATGGTGTCGGCTGTGTGGCTCTCATCGAGAATTACCGGATTGATTGATGCATTTGCTTCGGTATAAGATTGTTTAAGTCCGATTAACCCCTCATGCATTTCACCGATTCCGACATACATGTCAAAATAAGTGCTGTCATATTTCAGAATTTGATATATTTCATCCATGTATGCCGATAATGAGTTTTTATCAAAATCAGAATCGACGTTTATTATAGTACAGAATGAATTGGATGACGTTGATATAATAAAAGTATCCAATTTTTCTGATAAAAGCCCTTTTAATATGTTTAAAAGATCCGAAACAAGAACTTTTGAATCTGAATTATGAAATTCCTCAAACCAAGTTTTCCCGGGGTATATTTGAATAATCAACACAATAAATGCGCTTTTTGAAAAAGGGAGCGAGGTTTCGATAAGCGCGATGGTCTCCTCGGGCAGATCTGTCTTATTTGAGTTGAGATAGTTTATCATATACATTTCCTGAACAAGCGGCAGGGCCGTATGCACATTATTGTTTTCTGCCATAATTTTTGTAATTCCCAACTCAATTTCGTTAAATAAATTTTCGTGTCTTGACGAGAGATGCGGATTAAACCGCTGCGCTATTTTTTCTATGGGAGAAATAAACCTTCTTGTGTATGAGAGAATCAAGAAAGCCAGTATAATTAAAAGCATAACAAGAACAACGCAGTACATTGCGGTTGAGCGCATATTAGCACCGTAAATATCATTTGACGGTACCAGACAAAAATGAGTGTAGCCATATAAAGAGACTGAAGAGGAATGGGCGCTTAGAAAATACTTTTTTCTGCCTATACGTGTTTTTACGTCATTTCCGGACGTGATTTTATTGTACATATCACTGCCCGAGATGTTGCCTAATACCGGTGCATCTGTTTCACCATAGACTTGACCGGTGTAATTGTTAAGCAAATAATAATGCGAATTTAACGTCGGGCGATATGCCGGTGAGTCTTGCAGCATTATATCTATTGATATATTTATAATAAGATAATTATCAAAGTTTTCCGCATTAAATGAATGGAGAACTATAGGAATAACGAAGTATTCCTTGCCTGAGTGCATAACCGTAGAAGGCAAAAGACTTTTGTATGGTGTGCGATTATATAATGTATAATTGCGCCAAAAGCCGGGAGTATAATTGTCATATGTATATACGCTTTGGAAATAGTTATCTATAGAATATGTGCTGTCGCATGAAATGACAAGGTCATGTTCTTTGCTTATTATTGACATATTGTTTATAAGCGGATAAGTGTCACGAGTAAGCGATAATACTCGGCTTAGATTTTTCTGAACCGGTGTCGAGTTTATATCCGATTGGTTATTCAAAGCGTCCATAAACTCTTGATTTTGTTCAAGATTGGAACAATAGTGTATAACGTCAAGCATTTCCTTTTGACAGTTTTTTGAATACAGCATGAGAGAAGATTTGCAGTTAAGCTCAGCATTCTTATTGTTTGAATCGAAATTTATAAGCTGCAAAATTGCAAAGCATATAATTATAATTGTTATCGGTATAGAAAAAAACGAGAGAATCTGTCCGGAAGTACTTCTATTCATCGTTTTCATAAGGTGTACGCTCCTTTAATCAGTGTTTTACATTTAAAAATACGGGCGATGCGACATCCCCTCTCTGCAACACTTTCATTATATCATTATTGCGGCTAAAAGTCAATAATTTTGGACGAATATTGATAAACAGAAAACATGTACCAAAATTCGTAATTGGTAAAATGCCGTAAAATAAGGGGTTTTGGGGGCTTTGTAACACTTGGGAAAATTGTTTGTGCGGAAAAATGGTACTTAAAAATAAGTTACTTAAACAGTTTAAAATGTGCGTGTGGGAAAATTGGGATAAAAGGGCGATGGTGGGACTTGACTTTGAATGAGTGGTATGATACGATGATTTTAAGTTGAAACACGATGAAATGTTTTATATTTTTTAAGGAGGATAACAGAATGAAGAAAGAAAGGCTTTTTGCCGGCTTGCTGGCGGCGATGATGATACTTGTAAATCTGAATATTCGGATTTTCGCTGAAACAGAAGCAATAACCGTAAGGGGTACAAGTTTTACCAATACTATTTCGGACGATAAAGGTTGTGCGTATAACGACAACAAAGAAGAGCCGATTCCGATAACGGCACAAATAAATGTTTCGGAAGCAGGAAAATACAATTTTAAATATATGGGCAGCTACGGAGATGACAGCAGCAAGGTTTGGATTTCGAAATATAAAATAACATTGAACGGAGAAGATATTCCGGTTCCCACAACAGCGATTGAGGTAAACAGTCAGAATGCGGCTTTGGCATTATTTGATGCCGGAGATGTTTGGCTCAATGAAGGCGTTAATACATTATCATTCACACCTACAACAAAACGGGCTGCGGACGGCGTGAATTTTAATGAATATGTAATGCTTTTGGATTATGTAACATTTACCCCGAATGAAAACAGAACAATAACCGTAAAGGGTACAAGCTTTACCAATACTATTTCGGACGATCAAGGGTGTGCGTATCTGAAAAACACTCAAGAAGACACGCCGATAACGGCGCAAATAAATGTTTCGGAAGCGGGGAAATACAATTTTAAATATATGGGTAGCTACGGAGATGACAGCAGCAAGGTTTGGCTTTCGAAATATAAAATAACATTGAACGGAGAAGATATTCCGGTTCCCAAAACAGCGATTGAAGTGAGCAGCAAAAATTCCAATATGGCGTTATTTGATGCCGGAGAAGTTTTTCTTAATAAAGGTGATAATACATTATCATTTACACCTACAACAAAAAGAGCCGCGGACGGTGTGAATTTTAATGAATATGTAATACTTTTGGATTATGTAACATTTACCCAAAACGGTATAAGAGTTGAGGGAGAGGATATTGCGAGTTCCGAAAGCTATTATCCGGGAGTAGTCAGTGTAACGCAAAGCAGCGGCGGAAAAGCTATGTCAATTCATGAAAAATTCACAAGTGAAAAAAGCTATGAGCTTTTATATAATGTAAAAGCAGAATCAGAGGGTTGGTATAATATTTCGTCACATATGTTTCGGCAGGACGTGAGTTATACCACAGATGCACTTATCAGAGTAAACAGCGGCAGATATCTTGCTCCGAAAGACGGCGTTAAAGTATCGGGGTATTCGTCATCGTTGCCGGTGTACGACTACAGTTTCGGAAAAGTTAAATTAAAAAGAGGTATTAACACCATTGAAATAAAGCTTGAAACGGATTTGGCGGATGGTGCCGGCGCTGTATTTTTTGTGGATTATATAGATTTGGATTTGATAACCGATTTTGCGCTTGCGCAAATTGCTCCCGATGAGGCTTGCGGAGTATTTGAAAATGGCACCGGCGGCTATACAATAGATTTTACGGATAAGAGTGATTCGGATATTACATTTACATATAAAACCATTGATTATTACGGAAACGAAAAAAGCGGTACGGCAATTTGTGCTGCGGGAAGCAGTTCGGCGCATATAGATTTGTCCGATTATGATAACGGCTGGTACAAAATAGAAATAAACGGAGCGGGAGAAACTTATAACGCAACGTTTTCAGTTGTTGACAAGTATAGTGAAAGATATTCGGGAGACACTCCTTTTGCGGCGGATTTTGCAAGTGAACACAAAACGCATTATATACAGGACAGACGGGACCTTGCACGTGCGGCAAGGCTTGCGGGCGTAAAATGGATGCGAGAAAGAAGCGCATGGCCAAATGCGGAAGAGAACATAGAAGTAAACAACGCTGCAATACGAGAAGTGACCGATGATATTAACAATGAGGGTGTAAACGTATTGCCGGTGATGTTCCCTATCGGTTCGGAATGGCACAGCAATGCAAATGCGGTCAAAGCTTATAATACTGCAAAACAAACAGTAGAGGGCTTGGGCGAAAAATCTTCAACTATAGAAATATTCAATGAAGTTGACGGCGGATATACGGGAGTTCCGGCAGATGTTTACGCGGCTTTTTACAAAGCGGCGGCAATAGGGGCTATTGACGGCGGCGGACAGAGCGTTTTTGCGGGACTTATTTCCGATAAAAAATCCGATTTCAGAAAACTTTTGACTGCAAATGATATTATGAAATATTCCGCCGCATACAATTCACATTTCCATCTGTTCTACGGAGCAGGAGAGGCGAAAGAGACTATCGATACGGAGTATATTACCGATGAAAGAGATTTCGCCGCAAAAGACGGAGTGGCTAAACCTTATTGGATGACAGAAGTCGGAATGTACATGGGTGCGGCAAGCGGACAAAATGCTTCGGAGGATAAGCTAAGGCATCAGGCGAGATATTTGGCGACAGCTATGCCGGAGGCAATAGCAAGCGGAGCTGATAAATATTTTTGGTTTTTATGGCGTGAATATAACGAGGCGGGATATGAAATGGGAACATTTGACTATAACAACAATCCCAACCCGGTGTATGCCGCTTATGCGACCGTCACATCATCACTTGGCAAAGGAAAATTTATAGGTCAGCTCAAAAGTAATGATGTAAGGGGATATGTATTTGAAACGAATGACAAAGGCGGACAGGCGGTGGCTCTGTGGTGTAACGACGGCGAAAGAGAAGTTACCTTAAAAACCGCCGGCGATGTTATCGTATCGGATATGATGGGCAGAAAAAGCACTATTTCACCGACCGGAGGAACTGTAACAATCAATGCCGGAAGTGAACCTGTCTATGTGATATTCCCCAACGGTGTTAATGAAAACGATTATTACCGAAAGGAGTATAACTCCGATAAAGAGCCGATAACATTAAATGAGGAAGATAAAATAGTATTCCGTCAGGAGTTTTACGAAAACGATGCAGACAGGGAGACTAAGCTTGCGGACGCAAAGGGTATGGGCTATGAGGTAAGCGATACAGCGAATACAACAATTAAGCTTTACATAGCAAATCTTAATAATAAGGAAGAAACCGTAACACTTACGGGAAAATTAAAGGGTTTTGAGGTGTCTTTGCCGGAGAGTATTACAATACCGGCAATGGAAGAAACCTCGGTGGACGTAACGCTTATTCCGAAAAAACCTGAACGTGGACAGAAGCTTTACTTGAGTTTATCGGGTAAAATCGGGAACAGTGAATGCTCACCGTCTGTTTCGGCGGTATTTGTTAAAAACGCGGCACTTTTATTCCCGACAGAAAAAGTTGCCGGCTTTGAAGACAGCGCAAATTGGACAAAAATGACCGGAGCCGCAAAAACCATTACAAAACAATATGTTTCTTCAAGCATATTTGACTATATGCAATTGGGAATTACCGAATGGGCGGCGTCAAAAAGCGAATGGATAGGAATAAAAGTATCTGATGCAGAACGTGCAAAGCTTTATAACGGACTGACGTTTTCCCTCAGAACTCCGAACGGAGGAACATCGAGCGATTACAGCTACAGTACAAGATTGTACTTCGATTACGGAGATGGTTCATATACAGTTTATGCTACAAGCTTGGCTCATGCCGGAATGCCGGTAAGCAGCAGTTGGCGGCAGGTTACTTATAAATGGAGCGACTTCCAAAGGATGTGGTCACCGTTAGGCGGCAATGACACAAGACCGATGGATTTGTCGAAGCTTGCATATATAGCAATAGGCGGAAGTTTTAGCGGTGACAGCGTTGGATTTGAAATAGGAAATTTGGGTTATATAAATGTTAGCGATGATGCGCCGGTTATAGAGCTTGAGGGAATAGAAGACGGCGGAGTATATACATCGTCTGCCGAACTTGATAATGTTTCGATAACCATGCCGGAGGACTATAAAAATCCGATTGTAACAATTAACGAAGTGCCTGTAGCGTGTGAAACAGAGGGAGATATAATAAAGCCAAACTTGAGTTCACTGCCGGGCGGAAAATATAGGCTTGCCGTAACGGCACAAAGTGAAAGCGGGGAAGTAAAGCAAAACACAAGGCTTGCGGCACTGCGTTTGAATTTTACCGTAGAACAAGGAATGGGAAACTTTGGCGAAAAAATAGAGGGAGAAAACCTCGGCAGTCAGAATTTAGGCTTTTCGGCCGGAAGCGTTTCGGAGAATGACGGCAGACAAATAGGAATAGGCTGTTTTGGCTCGGATGTTGTTGATAATGCGGCAGTACAAATATACGTTCCCGAAAGCGGAACATATAAGATAAAATACGGAGCAACGCGCAACGAGGATTTAGGTTGGCTTAAGCCTTACTATTTCATGACAAATAACGGAACAAGGTATCAAATAAAGGATAAGCTGCAAAGCGATTACACCAATGCTGTGATGGCGGAATATGAATGTGAATTGAATTTAGACAAGGGAATTAACACATTAACCTTTGTTTTGACCGATGAAAGAACTGACGGACAAAAATATCTCATATATATCGATTACTTGGATATTACATATGTCGGTCGGAAAAATGTTACTCAGCCGGAGGATAATCAGGTAATCGTATGCAAAGTAGAATCCGGGGAGGACACAATAAAAGTCACAGCGGCAGATACATCCGATAATCTTAAAAAGGGCTTTGTTGCGGCAGAGGAAACGAAAGACGGGCAGCTTATCAGAATAAATGAGATTAAGAAGGATGCAATGGGTTCCTTCGTACCGTATGTTGTGGAGTTTGATAAACCGAAAGATGGTACAAACACAAGTATGTATGTCTGGAACACATTGACCGAAATGACACCGCTTTCAGATAAGACAGACTTTTAAAATAAATGTTACTATTGGGCTGTGACAATAATAATTATAGCGAAATAGTAACAAAATAAAGAAAAATAAGACTAAAGCCGAAATAAATACTCCCATTATACGAAAATTGATACTAAAACGCCATATTGGGAATTGATATTCGGGCAAAATTCATGTTATAATGTTATATAAGCTTACAGAGTTTATATATAAATGCTATGGTTATTAACATCAAGAATGTAAATGAAAGGAAGATTAAAGATGAAAAGAAGATTAAGATTGACAGCTTTGTTCCTTGCAGCTGCAATGCTTGGGACAATGGGTGCAGGCTGTAAGGGTAAAAATTCGGACATTGCGGAAGACGGAAGAGTTATATTGACTGTCGGAAACTGGCCGAGCAAGGAAGCAGACCCGAAAGGCTATGAGCTTCAGGAAACAAAGAAAGAGCAGTTTGAAAAAGAGAACCCCGACGTTATGGTAGTAGAGGATGAATGGGCATACGATTTGCAGACATTTGCGGCAAAGGCGGAGGGAGGAACACTTCCCACCATATATCAAACTCACTTTACCGAAGCAAAAAAGATTATTGACGGCGGATATGCCGCTGATTTGACGGAATGTGCAAAGAAATACGGGCTTTACTCAGCGATAGATCACAATATAGTGGAGGATATATCAAGAGACGGAAAAATGTATTTTATCCCGATGAGTTCGTACGATTTGGGTATCATGATGAATACGGCGTTATTTGAAGAAGCGGGACTTGTTGAGGCGGACGGCTCGCCGAAGATTCCTCAAACATTTGAAGAGCTTGCACAAGACGCACAGATAATACGCGAAAAAACAGGCAAAGCGGGATTTGTTCTTCCCACATCGGAAAACATGGGCGGATGGATATTTACGGCGCTTGCGTGGAATTTCGGAGCTAAGTTTATGGAAGAAACCGAAGACGGCTGGAAATCTACATTTAATTCTCCGGAATGTGTTGAAGCGCTTCAGTTCGTAAAAGACTTAAGATGGAAATACAATGCTCTCCCGGTAAACTCTAACATCAATGCTGCGGAAATATCAAAGCTTATCGGAACCGGTCAGGCTGCTATGAGTATAGCTCATGCGGGACAGGCAGATGCCTGCATAAAGAGCTATGGCATGGATCCTAAAAAATTGGGATTTGCAAAGATGCCGTCAGGACCTAAGGACCATGTAACAATGAAGGGCGGCGCTTACTTTGCAATTCCGAACACAGCTACCGAAAAGCAAATCGATGCCGCATTCAGATGGCTTGCATTTAATGGTACAAAGCCCACATTGACCGATGAAGAAAAGGAAAGAATAGAAAACGACTATAAGGTGAAAAAAGAAGAAAACAACGGTGTTATAGGAATTTTAGGCCTCAGCATTTGGAGCGAAGAAACTCAGCAAAGACAGTTTGCAAAAGAAATGGCGGCAAAATATGCAACCATTGATTTGAAAAATACAGAAACATTCAATGACAAGACCGGAATAAGCTATCAAATTGAAGAGCCTATGTGTGCACAGGATTTGTATTCATTGCTTGACGGATGTATCCAAGCGGTTATAAATGATGAAAATGCGGATTGTGCCGCATTGCTTGAGAAAGCCTCATCGGATTTCCAAACAAAATTCTTGGATTATGAGGGAAAATAAATTTTCCTCGGCCGATTGAAGGGAGACGATTAAAATAATAAAGAAAATAGTAAAGGCAAAGAAGAAAAACACCCGAGTGCGCTTTTTTAAGAAAAATTTCAGTGCTTGGATGCTGATAATTCCTGCACTTATATGTATTTATTATGTTATTATCAGACCGCAAATAACGGGAATAACATGGTCGTTTTACAATATGCAGGGTTATAAGGTAACAACGTTTGCGGGATTGGACAATTATAAAAGAATACTTGCAGATAACCAGTTTTACCGAACACTGTTTAATACGATACAGTATGTTATCTGGTCGTTGGTTGTAGGATTTTTACTGCCGATAATGATAGCGGTAATGCTTAACGAGGCGGTGCATATGAGGAATACGTTTAAGTTCTTGCTTTATTTTCCGAGTGTGCTGCCCGGAGTGGCTATAACGCTTTTGTGGTACATGGTATACAGCCCCGATGCAAGCGGTCTGTTGAATATAGTCCTTTCAAAATTCGGATTTGCGTCATACACGTGGCTGCAAGATGAGAACTGGACGATTTTGTATATAATACTTAGTATGACATGGGCAAGTGCGGGAGCAACGGCATTATATTATTTCGCGTCGCTGCAGGGCGTGAGCCGCGAGCTGTATGAGGCGGCAACCATGGACGGTGCCGGATTTTTCAAACGTATGTGGCATATAACCTTGCCGCATATGTCGGGAATCATACTGCTTATGTTTGTGAAGCAAATCATAGGCGTGTTCTCTATTATGGAGCAGCCGATGCAAATGACCGACGGCGGACCTAACGGAGCGTCACTCACCTTGGGACTTTTGTCTTACAGATACGGCTTTGTAAACGGCAGACCTCAGCTTGCAATGGCAGTGGGCGTTGTTATGTTTGTTATTCTTATGGTAATGACGTGCTTCTATTATGCTCTTGATAAAAAAATAAGTGATAATTAGGAGGCAGTAATATGAAAAAGAGTTTTAATAAAGGAATCCTAAGCGATTCGGATATGAAAAAGCCAAGCGGAAAACTCATTTACGGCATAATTATTGCACTTTTGGTTGTGATGAGCATAATAGTTGTGGTGCCTGTGCTATGGCTGCTGCTTGCCGGATTTAAAGATGTGCAGGAACTGTATGAAATTCCGGCAAAGTTTTTCCCTAAAAAAATAGAGCTAGCAAAGCTGTGGCGTGTATGGAATGAAATGAAATTCTACAGGTTTTACATTAACACATTTATAATGGCGGGCGGCGCAGTTGCGGCAACGGTCGTTGTTGACGGTTTGGCGGGATACACATTATCAAGATTAAGACCTGCCGGAAGCAGAATAATAATGACTCTGTTGTTTGCGCTTATGCTTATGCCGGGAACAATGAGAACGGTTCCTCTCTATATGACATTCAAAAGCTTTTCGATTTTTAAAATCAGTCTTTTGGATTCGTTCATACCTATATGGATAATGGCGGCGGCAGATATATTCAGCATAATAATGTTTAAGAATTTCTTTGACGGAATTTCGGATTCGCTGGTAGAAGCCGCAACCATTGACGGAGCGGGCAATATGAAAATATTCTTTAAAATAATAGTTCCGTTGTCGGTTCCTATCATTATGACGGTAGCGATATTCAGCTTTAACGGTCAAATGGGTCAATTCTTCTGGCCGTACCTGCTTATAGGAGATCAGAGTAAAACCGTTTTAGGTGTTCAGCTTTATAAAATGAAGGGCGGAAACTACACGCAGGATTATCATATGCTTGCAATTCTGTTCTCGATTGTCCCGCAGGTTGTCGTATTCCTGGTTTTCCAACGCTTTATTATCGGCGGTGTGAATGTAGGCGGCGTAAAGGGATAAGCGTAAAATTGAGCTATACCGATCAGTCGGTATAAATATGAAATCGTTACTGTTTAGGTATTGCAGTTTGTCGGGGTGAACGGGTAAATTTAATATATCGTAATTTACCCGACAAACTGTAATTAAAACATATACAAAAATAAATTCAGAAAAGGAGAATAAAAAATGAAAGTGAAAAGATTGTTAGCAGCTTTAACGGCGGCGGTTATGGCACTGTCAATGACTGTTTTACCTGCATCGGCAGAGGAAACTGCGACCGAAATAAACCTTACGGGCGATAAGTTTTCGAACACTCAGGCGGCAGAAGGTGCATGGCGAAATTCTGATATGAATAATCTACCAAAACCTATGTCGGTTATTTTCAATGTAGCCGTGGAGGGATATTATAATTTCCAATTCAGAGCAAGCGACGGTAGCCTGGGTTATCTTTCGGATTATGATGTCGAATTAAACGGCGGCAGCGAATTTGAGAAAAAAGAATCCGGAGCGTTGGAAAGCGCTATATACAAGGTATTTGATTACGGTACGGTCTATCTTTACGCAGGCTTGAACCAGCTTACATATACGATTACCGATAAAAGAAGTGATGGTAGTTATCTGTTGTATCTCGATTATGCCAAGTTCACAAAAACAACATCTGTACCCTCAAACACAATCAATTTAACATATTCAGACAGCGCGTTCTCCGGCGGTGAAGTAAATTTAGGAGACAAATTCCGTTACATCAATGGCAACGAGCCCGGAACTATAGAAGCGACCGTGTCGGCAAAAGCGGCAGGCTGGTATAAAATGAGTTATGAAGCAACGGCAGGTGACGGCTCGAATGTTTGGTTATCAAAGTATTTAATAACGCTGAATGATAAGAATATCGATGTTCCTACAAACGGAACGACAACCGACCATGATATGCGTGCGCATGAAGTTGCCGAGAGTGTTTGGCTGAAGGAAGGAAATAATACATTGGTATTTAATGTAAATCAAAAGAGAACGGATGGAACTTATTACTTCACTATCAGAAGTGTGACTTTCACATTTGTTGACAAAACCAATAAAATCAACTTGCCATACTCAAGCTTTAGCGGCGTCGGTGGAACGGACAAAGTGGATGGTTATATGATTGCATATAATAACAATGCTACACTTCGTACTATGACTGCAACCTTTAATGCAGAGGAAGCGGGAGTATATTCATTAAGACTTGTGTCAACTACGGGAGCACCCGGAGCAGACGGTAAAAAGGATTGGCATTCAGATTTTGAGGTAAAGGTAAACGGAGTATCGATTAACAATTTTACGAAAACCGCGAATGTAC
>JAQXZB010000123.1 GCA_029226975.1 Clostridiales bacterium
GAATATGAAAAAAATTTTAAAAGAAACAAAAAAGAAAATCCGACACGCAAAAATCTGAATATTCAAAAAGTCCAATAAATGGCTGTATTATCACATTTATTGGACCTTTTCATGTGTTTAACTGTCAAAGACGGGATTATATCACATATATCCGCCAATGTCAAACCTTGAAAAAAGAATAAATTCTACTTGCTAATAAGGGGATTTTGTAGTATAATAATATAGAAGTTCTTTTACGAAAGGAATGAAGGCTTTGAAAAAACAGAGCGGATTAAAGGATAAATCGGTCATGTCAAAGGAATTTGACTGGTTTTTGTTCCTGCTTACAATAATTCTTGCCGTTTGCGGAATAATTTTTATTTATTCGGCTACCCGGTCTTTAAATACAAATTCAAACGTAATAGTTCAGTCGGGAGCCGCATTTTTGGGAATAGGCGCGGTTGTGGCTATAAACTTTTTTGATTATGAGCAGTTTAAAAATCTTGTAAAGCCCATATATATATTCAGCGCGGCAATACTTATTCTTGTGCTTTTGTTCGGCACCTCCGGCGACTGGGGCGCCAGAAGCTGGATACGCTTCGGCTCAATAGGCGTTCAGCCGGCAGAGCTGGCAAAAATCTGCTTTATTCTGACCTTTTCGTATCATCTTGAGAAGGTTAAGGAAAAAATAAACAGACCCCTTATACTTTTGGGACTTATACTTCATATATCCGTCCCCGTAGGGCTTATACTTATGCAGCCGGATATGGGAAGCGCAATGGTGTTTATGTTTATGTTTGCCTGCATGATATTTATGGCCGGGCTTTCATATAAATATATAATACCCATACTGGGTGCGGGAGTTTTAAGCACTCCGCTTATATATAAATATGTGCTTTCCGAATATCAGCAAAAGCGTATACAGGTGTTTTTAAACCCCGACCTTGACCCCTTAAACCGCGGCTATAACGTTATTCAGTCAAAAATCGCCGTAGGATCGGGTCAGCTTTGGGGCAAAGGCTATCTTGAGGGAACACAAAATCAAATGGGCTATCTGCCCACAAAATCTACGGATTTTATATTCAGCGTAATTTCCGAGGAGTTCGGCTTTATCGGCTCAATGATAATAGTAATAATGCTTTTTGCCCTTATATGGCACTGCTTTAAAATTGCAAAAAAGGCGGACAACGCCTATGGAAAATATATCTGCACCGGTGTGGCTTCCATGTTTTTGTTCCATGTTTTTGAAAATGTGGGAATGTGCATCGGTCTTATGCCCGTTACCGGAATACCCCTGCCCTTTATGAGCTACGGCGGCACTTCGCTTTTGACGAATATGCTTGCTGTGGGACTTGTAATGAGCGTGGCGTATCACAACAGACCCAGAGATACGATAGAGGTTTATTAAGGAGGAAGTTATGAAAAAGCTGATTTTATCCGCGGCGCTTGTTGTTTTAGCACCGGCGGCGGTATTTGCGGACGCTCCCGCTCCCCAATATGCCCTGCAAACTGAGCCTTACAGTGAAGTATCGCTGATGTCAATTGAAAACAGCCTTGATTTTTCACTGCTTGACGGTGTGTTCACCGTTGAGGTGGCCGGGGATATTCCCGACACAGCACAGCTTATTGTGGGTGAATATTCCTCGGACGGAAGAATTGTAGGCGCGCAGATTACCGATACAATCAGCCAAAAAAACAGCTTTAACGTGTCCGGGGACTATGAAAAGGCGTTTTTATGGAACAAGGAAACCTTAGACCCTCTTGCAAAAAGCATCACAACCCAATGCGATTACGAAATAATAGAGGGAACGGCAGGCGAATGGGAAACTTCCGCGGACGGACACACGCTGTATAATTACATAGGAGAAAACAGCGATGTAATTATCCCCAACAGCTACATGGGCAAGCGGATATATATGCTCCAAAACGAACCGGCTATAAATAATATGACCTCATCGGCTCTTGCCGATTTATACAAATGCAATATATTTAACGCAAGACAAGACATAACCTCAGTAAAAATTCCCGACGGAATAAAAGCGGTGGGCAGCCTTGCCTTTGCCGGCTCGGAAAATATTACGGGAGAGCTTTATATTCCCAAGGAGTGCAAAATTGTTTACAATTACGCATTTTACGGCTGTAAGGGCTTTGTGGGGGATTTGGATATTTCAAAGGTTGCGCTTTTGGGCGTGGGTGCGTTTATGCGCTGTGAGAGACTAAACGGCGAGCTGTCACTGCCGCCGGTAAGTGAAATTCCCATGGACTGCTTTGCGGATTGCGTGGGCTTTTCATGCCCGTTAAATATCCCGGAGGGCGTGGAAACCTTGGGACAGGGCGCGTTTGCAAAATACAGTGCCAAAACAAACGGAAAATTTAGCGCCCTATATCTTCCCTCAACCCTAAAGGAAATAGGCGCGGTACAGTTCCAGTATCAGACCGGCTTTAAAAATGAGCTGATTTTGCCCGACGGACTTGAATATATAGGAGATTTGGCATTTAATCACTGCACAGGCTTTTCAAATACAAGCCTTACAATCCCAAAAGGTGTAAAAACCATCGGCGGAGATTTGAATGTAGAAAAAAACACCGGCTGGGGCGGTCATGTGTTCTATGATTCCTTTAAAAAGACGACTGAATTTATTGCAGACGGTGAATATTTCACCGCCGGGGACGGAGTTTTATATTCAAAGGATATGACAAGGCTATTGGCATATCCGAGTGCAAAAACCGATACGGAGTTTGCTTTGGCGGAGGGTATTGTTCAGCTTGACGAGATGTCATTGGCAAATTCAAAAATAAAGACCCTGACATTGCCCGACAGCTATATAATGTCGGAAGATGTTCCCGAAAATATATTGAATAATATGGCAAACAATCTTGCCGTTGCGTTTTATCATTACAATTCGATAGAGAACATATCGGTAAAAGACACCAACGAAAACTATACAAGCGCGGACGGGATTTTGTATTCAAAGGATATGAAGGAATTATGGTATGTTCCCACCAAAAAGACAGGCACAATTGAAGTAGCTGAGGGAACACAAACCATACACAAGGGCGCGTTCTATATAGAAAACGCAATTAAAAGCGCGGAACAATACACCGAGGTAAAAATTCCCGCGTCGGTAACCTACATAAATCCGTATACCGTAAGCGCGTTAAATATCCGCGCAAAAAGTGAAGCGTATCCGCTTAAAATAACCGTTGACGAGAATAATACAAAGTACGAGACAGACCAAAACGGGTGCTTAACGCAAAAAACCGAATAGAGAAAATGCCGCGCGGATTGATAATTTTTTAGAAAATACTTGCAATCCGCGCGGCATTGTGCTATAATAACAGAGTAATAATTTTGTGGGGGCATAGCTCAGCTGGGAGAGCGCTTGCTTCGCATGTAAGAGGTCAGGGGTTCGATTCCCCTTGTCTCCACCACAGCAGCAAAAAACCGCATAGATATGCGGTTTTTTATTGTATAAATATGATTATCCACGAATTTTACACGATTTTGTTTAAAATTTGTACCGCGCGCTCCTCTTCCTTTGGATATAAATGTGAATATATGTTCCATGTTATTTCTACTTTTGAGTGACCGAGCCTTCGGGCTATTTCCTGTATGTTTATTCCGTTATTTGCCAATACCGAAGCATGAGAGTGTCTGAAATCATGTATTCTTATGGTTTTTATTTCGGCTGATTGTGAGTATTTGATATTCTTATTTTGTATTGTTGTATCTCTTAAACATTTTAATCCCCCGCATATACGCCATTCATCTGAAAATCCGTCAATCATTGAACACCTCGCATAATGTTCATTTAAAATATTTATCAATGGTAACGGCAGTTGTATGCTTCTTATACTTGATCTATTCTTTGGTGGGGTTTCTCTGTCCTCGCCCTTCAGTTTCTGGGCTATTGAGCGGGTAACGTTTAATATATTATTATCTATATCTGTCCATTTTAAAGCGTGTATTTCACCTTTGCGCAGCCCTGTGTAAAATGCAATATTAAAAAATATATAATAATTCCATTCCGTAATACTGCCGTTTTTGGTCTGCATATCTTCTGCTTGATTTTTGGCAGCACTTATAAATTTTTTAAATTCCTCCGGAGTGTAAAAATCTATGTTATGCTTGCCTTCGTATGCATCTTTAAAATTTCCTACGGTGACAACAGGATTTTTTGGAATATATTCCATTTTTACGGCATAATTAAGGAGCGCGCGAAGCTCTCCGTAAATTCCGCGTTTTGTTGTTAAGGATAATTTCGTCCTATTAAGTGAGTTTTTCCAATTTTGCAGTATTGGCAGAGTTATTTTATCTATACGATATTTACCAAGCTTTGGAATAACATGGTGTTCAAGACGGTTTTTTATTTTGGATAGAGTGGTTTCCCTTACTTCATGCTGTTTTGTGTTAATATATTCATCGTATAATTCGTTTAATGTAATTCTTCCGGGGGAGGCAGCCTCTTTTAAACTCTTCAACATTTGAGCTTCGAGTTCCTTTGCTTCTTCCTTACCATAGGCAACTCGCTCAAGCTGATGTGCTTTTCCTGTGTTATCTGTGTAATTTATGCGGACCCGATAACGCTGAAGTCCGTCCTTCTTCCCTTCCATTTTGTAAATTGGCATAAAAAAATCGCTCCTTTTTTTGATTTTTGGTATTGAAATCAGAGCGAATATATGATATACTTATGTTGTATGTGGTTGGGTATATCATATATTCAACTCATGTTCCCCGGCTGCTCCAACAGCCGGGGAATTTTTTTATATAGAATGACACTCCTTAAACATAATAAGGATTGGGTTTTAGCAAAATCATAATAAAATCTACAAGGATTCCTATTGTAAAAAGACCGCAGGTGAATAAATATAATATTCCCATGCCGACTTTGCCCTCATAAAATTTATGTCCGCCAAAAAAACCAAGGCACACACATAATATAAGCGCAACCCATTTATTTTTAGGTCTTCCGGCAATCATGCCGTTTACGTTTGTATTTGCGTTATGTATAATAACATTCGGCATACTTTGAGGGGCTTGCTGCTGATAATTGAGGTTTTCAACCTGTCTGCCACAAGCGGTACAAATAACAGCATCATACGGAATCTTTGAGCCGCAGAATTTACAGAATTTTGTTTGTGTTGTTTCTTCGTTCATAATGATTTCCTTTCTTTATGTTTATTTTTCGCGATTGCGATTATTTACTTAAAATCCTATCGTACATCACTTTGAAACGCTACAGCTTTTCCAAGGATACGAACGTCTTCCAATTCAGACCCTACATATACAAGCGGAGAATATTTTGTGTTTTCAGGGCTTAAAACAAGCTTGCTTTTGTCCTTTTCGTAATACACACGTTTTAATGTAGCTTCATCATCAATGATTACCGCAGCTATTTCGCCGTTATCTACCATTGGTTGTTCTCTTATAAATACTATATCGCCATCATAAATACGCGCGTTAATCATGCTGTCGCCCTTTGCCTTTAAGCAAAAATCGGCTCTTATATTTGTTCCCACCTCAACATAGCTTTCCCTATCTTCGTTGGCAAAAATAGGTTTACCGCAAGCTATTTCTCCCAAAAGCGGTATTTTGTAAGTCTTAATCGGAAGAATATTATCAAATTTAATAGAATTTTCTTTGTCTTCATATGAATTAAGTATACGATTTGGAATATTGGTTTTTCCGAGCAGATAATCAATATCAACATTAAAAAAATCTGCAATAGCTTCCAGAGTTTCTAATCCGGGTTCACGCTCATCTCTTTCATACATATTTATGCTGCTTTTGGACATTCCGATGTATTCTGATAATTTTTGCATAGATAACCCTCTGGATTGTCGTAATTCCCGTAATCGTATAGAGAAGTTCGACATTTACCTCACTCCTTTCGTTTTTATTATACACAAAAAGTGTACAATTAACAATATGAATTATGCACAAAAAGTGTCTGCACTTTTTGTATACAATTTTAAAAATAAATTATTGACAATAGTGCACAGATAGTGTATACTATGTGTACAGGAGGTGAGCAAAATGGCATATAATGAAACGTTAAAAGCGTTGCGTGGTAATAAATCACAAGAGCAAATTTCAGCTGAAATAGGGATAACAAAGTCCTCATGGTCAATGTATGAGAGAGGAGAGCGGATTCCGAGAGATGAAATCAAGATACGGATAGCCCGTTACTTCAAGAAGACAGTGGAGGAAATTTTTTTTGGAAATGAAGTGTACTAATAGTGCATGAATGGTGATTTTGATATGTTGAAAAGGAGGCAAAATCAATGAGAAGCATACAAATAACAAGTGTAAGTCAAGCGGTATACATATATTATGCTTGCCCGGAGCTTGAAAATTCTGATATAAGAGCTTTATTTGGGAATTTATCTTCGGCAACTGTAACGAGATTGAAAAAGAGAGCGCAGGAGCTGCAAAGAGAGCAAGGGGTAAATACTTTGGGGCGTTATACTGTGAATACGAAATGCGCATACAATGCCTGGGGGCTTGATATAGCTGATTTGGAGTCACGCTTGAAAAAGCTAAAGGCTCTTGGGATGGAAGAAAGGAGGGATAACCGTGCTAAAGAAGCTCAAGCAGCTGTTTAGGCGGCGGCGCGGCGCTACAAACTGCCCTGATGGCTGGAATATGAACCAAATACGGATTTGGGGCGAAGAACTACGAAAAAAACAGCAAGAGGAGATTGTGTTTTGGAGATGAAGATTTTAGTGTTTAGTTTACTCATGTCGCTTTATGAAGCGTTAGTCACTATGGCGT